>NZ_JAMYPT010000016.1:0-113973 GCF_040320505.1 Mesorhizobium sp. M0678
ACGACCAGGAGGTCGCACGCCTGGTCAAGCGCACGGCGCTCGCCGCCGGCGTGCGCGGCGATCTGTCGGAGGGCGAACGGGCCAAGAAATTCGCCGGCCACTCCCTGCGCGCCGGCCTCGCCTCGTCGGCCGAGGTCGACGAACGCTATGTGCAAAAACAGCTCGGCCATGCCTCCGCAGAGATGACCCGCCGCTACCAGCGCCGGCGCGATCGTTTCCGCGTCAATCTCACCAAGGCGTCCGGGCTCTGAAAAGCCCCCTCCCCTGCCCCGTTTTGTCCGCTGGGATGAGGCGGTCAGATCTCAGGCGATAACAATACCTCATCGAGCACAGCGAGCGCTGTATCCAGACTATCGGCGGCCGACGCTTCGTAGTCAGGCATGATCATCAACTGCGTTATGGCACGGCCCACAAATTCCGGGTTTAGCTTTTCCAACCGATCCTTGGTCCGGGAGACCTGTTCCGGGAATGCGCGCAGATTGAAGCGAACAAATGACGAGGTCTCTTATCCCCGACACGAATAGCTCGCGATCTCATCGGGATTTCCCTTACCGTCATAGGCAGCTTGAGTGGGATAAGCGCAGATCGGCTGGTGCTTGCCAGGGAATGCCTTGCTGCCAGCCGCGAGAGAGTCCGGAGCCTTGTCTTGGTTTATCCAGCCCTCGATGGCGGCCAAAGGATCAAAGTCGTCGAAGGCTTGGCCATCGCCGCAGTGGGTCATCCCCGGGATTATGAACATGCGCACGAAACGGCGAGTCGCTTCCAAATCGCCGCCGCCTGTGACCTCGACGACTTGCTTGTACCAGCGCACCAGATCGTTGGCCGAGAAGGCCGGATCGGAAAGTCCCTGAAACAAGAGCAGCTTTCCACCGTGGGCAGCGAAGCTGGCGAGATACGTGCCGGTCGCATCATTGAGCTTGGCCGTATCCGCAACGCGTGCCGGATCCTTGTCGAAGTCGAACTTCAGGGGGTCAAAATTCGGCGCCGGGGGCGTCATGAAGTAGTATTGAAGCGAGCGGGCTCCCAGAACGATGTTGTTTGCATCCGACTGGGAAGTGGGGGATTTGCCCAGCTTCCACATTCTCCAGTCCGCGCCCGCAACGCCCGTATCATATGGCCAATCGCTGTAAAGCTTTTCGCCATCGGAGCTTTCCGGACCCGCGAACGCGCGGCTCATGGCCTGCACTTGACCAGCCGTGAGGCAGCTGTCCGTCTTATCGCCTTGGCAGGACAGGACCTTTGGGTCGAACCGGCACTGCTGCCAGGCGTTGATGACGCCATCCTCAATGCCATCGCGGGCATCACAGGCAGCGAGAACCGCGTTGGCGACGAGGTTCAGATCCTGCTGGGAGAAGGCGCGGGATAGAATGGGATGGCCGGCCTCATCCTTGGGAGCGATGCTCATGTACTCGCGAGTATCCCAGGCTTGGGCAATGTTGGCGGCACTGAGACGAAAACCCGGGCTACCTGCAACAATCCCGTCGAACTCGAGCGGATATCGCTGAGCCGCTATCAACGCCTCACGACCGCCATTCGAGCATCCCATGAACACCGACTTTTTCGGAGCCGCCCCATAGAACTTGGCCACCACCTGCTTCGAGACCGAAGTGACTTTGCCAATGGAGGCGTACGCAAAATCAATGCGTGCGGCTTGATCGACCCCGAAAGCCGGATCGGGGCTTGGGTGCCCGCCATCCATGCTTACAACAGCGTAGCCGCGCAAGAGCCCGGGAGCCGCGGTCGAGTTCCGGCAAGGAATGGTCCCGACGGCCGGCGCCAGGAAGCCATCAACTGCGCCGCCGCCCTGGAAAAGGAACATGTCGTTCCAGGTCGTCGGAAGACGCACCTCAAACCGGGTGCCATATGATTGACCATCGACCCCCTGGCGTTTCCCGATAACACCTCGGACAAGGCAGTGCCCGCCCACTTTTACCGCCTGAGGCGAGGCGCCGGTGAATGCAGTGAAGGGATCTGCGGGGATCTCCTGCGGCTTTTGAAGGCTAGCCTCGGTAAAGATCACGCTTGGAATTGTGAGCTTGGCGATGGACCGGCACGCCTGATCCGACGCGTTTGCCGCCAGTGCAGGCGCACATACACATATGATCGCCAAAATCAGTGCCAGGGTGCACCCGCGGTCCCGCAGCTTGAGCCCGTTAGCCAAGAACATACCCATCCTCCCTGGATGCCCCCGATAGCCCGAAAGCTGATCGCATTGGTAGCTAGTTGTGAGCTTTCAGAAGGTTATCCATCCGGTCCGAACCGGGAAAGCTGAGGTTGTCGAAGCTTCAGTGATTCCAGTGGGACCGGATGAACATCCATAAGAGTACCCGTCTGACGCCGCTCGGTCGAGAGCGAATTGTAATGCAGGTCGAGAGCGGACAGACGCCTGAGGCCGTCGCCAAAGCCGCAGGCGTCTGCCCGCGGACGGTTCGCAAATGGCTCGACCGGTATCGCGCCGAGGAAATGCCAGGATTGCGGGATCGCTCATCTCGCCCTCATCGGCTGCGCCGGCCGACGCTGGTGCGCGCGAGCGGTTGGATGGGCTTCTGACCGAAATGTTGGCCGGTAACATAAGCCGCTTCATCTTGCTTCGCAAGTTCGAGCTCGGCAACAATTCCGCGGCGGCAAACCGGCTGCTTGACCGACTGGAGTTCCTGCGCGGTGGGTCTTGATCCGCAAGTGCTCGCCGGCATCCGCAACACCGCATCGCTCGCCTGCGTCGGCAGGGTGAGCGCTATGTTCACCGATGGCTTGCGCGATATCAGCTCGGATCGACGCTGGGCGATCCTTGCCGTTTGCGCCGTGGAATGGGAGGCGGCGGTCGCCGATGCCGTGGTCGAGACCCATGACCGGATCGTAAGGAAGACCTGGCGAGAGACTAAGGAGGAAACGGGCTTGACGCTGCAGAGGCTCTATTCGGCCGACATATGCGAGCAATTCTATGAAGCGGACCGCGACGCCATTAGCCTCCTGCCGGTTTTCGTGGGTTTCGCGGGGTCGACAGAGACGGTGCGACTGAATGCCGAACACAGCGAGTTTCAGTGGGTCCCCTTCGATCAAGCGGTCAACATGGTTCCGTTTGCCGGGCAGCGGAACGTGCTCAGGCACGTCCAGAAAGAGTTCGTCGAGCAAGAGCCAAATCGCTGGCTGTTAATTCATCCGCCACGCTAGGCAGCCGGGACGACGCGAGCGGCCGATTCCCACCCCTCCGGGCCGTCAGGGAAGGTGGAAAATCGACCCAAAGCGTCCTCCAAGCGGCGAATTTCGAAGTAAGTTTTCCGCCTTGCTGGAACCCTGCACCTTCATAGAAGCGCAGAGTGGACTCCCTCCGAGATCCAGTCGCCAACAGAACCTTGTAGCAATCGGCGTTCCATGCTTTGTCGAGCGCGGCATGAAGGACGGCGCGGCCCAGCCCAGTAGCCCAGTCCGGCGATGGTTGGCATCTGTCACGACGTTTTCGATTACCCCGTAAAGACGGGCTCCCCGGGACAAGTTGGGAACGATCGCGAGTGTGCAGGACGACACGAGCAGCCCTGCCATATCGACCACGAAGACAGTGATCCGATTCGTATGATTGGAAAGTGGATAGTGACAGACCCTCAGCCTTCAAACCAACAACACACGAGCATGGGCGGGTAACCGCTGCATGTCGGTTGTCCACCCTACTGAGACAGATGGGAACCGGACAGCTCGCGACCCTTTTCGGACCTTGGTTCGAGAAAGCTCTACCGGAAGCAAGATGTTCGTTCGTAACAAAATGGACCGATCTCTGCTCTGTGGCGTGTGCGTTCAAGCCGCTCGGGGCGATACCCGCAGAAACCAGCGAGCTTACCATCGAACACCTGCTAAGCTCATTAGCAATGAAGCAACGAAGGTGGAGGCTAGGTGTTTAGTCCCGGCATTTGATGGGTGGGATCGAGTCGGAACCGTTCGGGCTCTTTTGCCCAGATTTTGCAGATGAACTCGTAGGGTGTTAGGCCCTTGAAGGTCTTAAGCCGGCGCGCGAAATTGTAAGCTAAGATGAAGTCGGCGAGATGCCGGCGCAGTTGATCGTGATCGTCATAGTGGAAGCGCTTGACGGTGGCGTCCTTGATGGTCCGATTCATCCGCTCGACCTGGCCGTTCGCCCAGGGATGGTTGATCTTTGTGAGCCGGTGCTCGATGCCATGTTCGTCGCAGATGCCGTCGAAGATGTGCTGAAGGGATGCTGGTCAAGGTCGCCAACAAGGATACCGAAAGCGTCGTCTCGGCACTGATCAAACAGGCACGGAAACTCCCCGGCGAACTGTACCAGTCGTTGACCTGGGACCGAGGTAAAGAGCTCGCCGATCACCAGCGCCTGACCTTGGCCTCCGACGTCGAGGTCTACTTCTGTGATCCGCGGTCGCCGTGGCAGCGCGGCTCCAACGAAAACACCAACCGATTACTGCGCCAATATCTGCCGCGCGGAACCGATCTATCCCTGCACAGCCAGACTAAGCTCAGCGCGATCGCACGGCAGCTCAATGAGAGGCCGCGAAAGACCTTGCTTTATCAAACCCCAGCTGAAAAGTTCGCGGAGTGTGTTGCAGGGATCAGTTGAACCCACCCCGCTAAGCGGGCAGAATTTCTGCGACAGCATTTGCTGAAACCCTACTTTACAACAGTGTGGCGCTTCCGGCCGAGCGAAAGCCGGATCGGGAGGTCTTGGGACGATATCATTGTATCAATCTCGACGACGTTGCCGTTGATCCGCACACCTCGTCCCGAGATCGCCCTTCGCGCTTCCCCTTTGGAGGAGGTCAATCCGGCGCGTACCAGCAAATCCACAAGGGCTACTCCGGCCAAGCCCTCGGCGTCATTTAGATGAAGCGTCGGTAGCCCCTCTGCGGCTTCGCCCTGCCCAAATGCTTGGCTAGCCGTGGCCTCCGCCTGTTTGGCGGCGTTAGTTCCATGTGCCAGGGCCGTAGCTTCGTTGGCCAGACGTTCTTTGACGGCGTTTAGCTCGGTTCCTTCAGCCTGTCCAAATCGCTCGATCTCGTCCATCGGCAGATCGGTGAAAAGCTTCAGGAACCGAACGACATCAGCGTCTTCCGTGTTACGCCAGAATTGCCAGTAATCGTATGGCGAAAGGCGATCTTCGTTGAGCCACAAAGCTCCGGCAGCCGTCTTACCCATCTTGACACCTGAAGAAGTCGTCAGAAGCGGCGTAGTCACTCCGAAGACTTCCTTTCCATCCGTCCGCCGTATCAAGTCGATGCCATTGATGATGTTCCCCCACTGGTCGGCTCCACCCATCTGCAGACGGCAACCGGTCCGGCGGGATAGCTCAAGGAAGTCGAACGCTTGGAGGATCATGTAGTTGAATTCTAAGAAGCTCAGGTTCTCCTGCTTTTCCAGCCGCGACTTCACACTGTCGAAAGAGAGCATCCGATTGACGGAGAAATGCCTGCCGACGTCTCTCAGCATGTCGATCCAACGAATGCTGTCCAGCCAGTCGGCATTGTTCACCATCACGGCATCCGTCGGGCCGTCTCCGAAGACAAGGAGACGGTCAAAGACCTTTCTGATCCCTTCAATGTTGGCGGCGATCCGGTCGTCCGTCAGCATCGGCCGCGCCTCCGAACGGAAGCTGGGATCGCCGATGCGGGTGGTCCCACCCCCAATGAGAACGATGGGTTTATGGCCAGTCTGCTGAAGATGACGAAGCGCCATGATCAGAAGAAGATGGCCGACATGAAGACTGTCAGCCGTCGCATCGAAACCAGCGTAAGCGGGTACGACGCCTGCTTCAAAGGCGGCATCGACACCCGGCAGGTCGGTCCCTTGATTTACATAGCCGCGCTCAATGAGCGTCTTCAAAGCGGCCGAACATGGTTCGGAATGACCGGTTGATAAATCGGGAAGTGCCATAGGGAATCCTCCTGGTATTTGCCGCCAGGGGGTCCTCTCAATGAACAAGCCGCCTGACGGCGGCTTGTTTCAAGGCATGATCGAAACGCGCCGCTCCTTATGGAAGCGTCGCATAATAGATTGCAGCGATGGGCGCGGACTTGATCATGTGCCGATGCATAAAGGACTTTATCCGCACCTGCAAGCAATCTGAAATGGCTACTTCGGGGAGCTGCCGAGCCTTTGTCGCGACGATTTTGCAACTGACTTTTGCACCGTCGCAGAACTCAACTTTTGCGACAACATCTCACCAAGGCGTCCGGGCTCTAGAAAAAAGTCCCCCTCCCCTGTTGCGGTCACTATGCATTTTTATATAGTCACCGTAGTCACAATGGTCACGGAGGCCAGAATGCAGTCTGCTCCAAAAGAGGATGCCAACTGGACCGTCGCTCGGGCCAAGGCGCGGCTGTCGGAAGTCATCGAGCGTGCGCAGGCGGCGCCGCAAACGATCACGCGCAACGGTAGGCCAAGCGTCGTTGTCGTCTCCGCCGAGGAATGGCAACGCAAGACGGTGCGCAAGGGTACGCTTGCGGAGTTTCTGCTGGAGTCGCCGCTACGCGGCGCGGAACTCGACCTTGAGCGTCAACGCGATGAACCGCGTGATCTGCCGCTGTGAGGCTACTGCTGGACACGAATGTCCTGTCCGAGGTGACAAGGCCGGCGCCGGACGCACGCGTTCTGGAATGGCTGGACAAGCTCGACGAGGATCGCTCGTTCATCAGCGTGGTGTCGATCGCGGAAATCCGGCGCGGCGTTGCTCTCATGGGCGAGGGTCGGAAGCGTGAGGCGCTGGCCGAATGGCTTGCCCGAGACCTGCCTCAGCGTTTCGAGCAGAGAGTCCTCCCCGTCGACGAGCCGGTTGCTCTGGCCTGGGGCGATCTGATGGGTCTTGCGAAGCGCCGCGGCCGCGGGCTGACGTCAATGGACGGATTGATCGCAGCCACAGCGATTGCCCAGGAGCTCACTCTGGCAACGCGTAATATGAAGGATTTCGAAGGCTTCGGAATAGAGCTCTTCGATCCGTGGACTGCGTGAATCGCCCAGCACCTCATCCCGAATGCTCGAAGCGAATTTCGAAAAAGAAGTGTGGGTTTGCTCTCATACCCTTTGCTGAAATGTTGTGACAGAGCGCATGGAATGCCACGCGCTTCAAATCGGAGTAGCCATCCAGGAAGCCTGAAGCCCTTTGAAGCGCATGTCCGTCAGCTATTCATAGCGTGGATGACTTTGATCGAAACAAACGATTTCATAACTCTTCGGAAATCTTGCATGGACAAAAGCACGTCCGCACCGATCACCCATCCAAGGAGAAAATCTTCCATGCGCCCTGACGTGCAGTGGAGGTCGTGCCGAGAAGTGAGTTGCAACTGGCCGACCATGTCGGCGGTTCGACGCTAGTCGTCCCCAATGTTCCTGAGCTGCGAAGTCTTGCAGGCGAGCCCGCTGCCCAGCGCGATTCTGCTTGTGGGCGGGCTTATTGCCGCAGGCAGATCCGGTCGGCTCGTCTGGGCAGCGGATTGGAGACCCGGCCGGCAGCGCTACCATACAACATCAGCGCACTTTACATCTACGCGGTATTGCCGTGCTTCCAGTCGGTGCCATGTTTGGCCGACGCATGACGCGATGCGGCCTCCTGCACAGCCGAAGGCGTTATCGGATGTGCGACCGGGAAGCAGGTGGACAGTGCAGCACGTGTCACTCGCTGTGCGACGGTCTTTCGGGGAATGAAATCGGGCCAGTTCACGGCGCGGTGATCCAGCCAAGCTCTCGGCGTCATGGAACGGCAGGCGCCACGATCGAAGCATCTCATGTTGATTCAGGCGGACCCCTTATGAGGCGTTCTTTGATGCCGGTGATGCCTGACAGGCGGTTGCAGCTGCAAGCGACAATGCGGCCTATTTAGTTGGAAACGGAGGCAGGCCAATTTGGCTTGCCCGTCACTATGTGGAGAAAGAAATGCTGTGTCTAGGAATTAGCGGCGGACTTGACCAAGTCCATGAAAACCGATTCGAGCTTCGGAACGCCTTTATGCACGATGGCGCCGCGGTGCTCGTCCGAGACGGACGGGTGATAGCAGCCGTCGAAGAGGAACGCCTCAATCGGATGAAACACTCCAACAAGCTCCCAATTCGTTCGATTCAATACTGTCTGTCAGCGGCGGGGGTTCAGCTCAACGACATTGATCGTGTCGCGCTCTACGCCAGCGAGCCCTATGCCAACGCCATGCTTGAAGGTATGTCCGCATCCCACCCGGACATTCTCTCCATTCCGTTGGATGCTAAAACGTTGGTGCAGGATCTGTTAACGCGTGAGTTCGGCACTAAGTTGGACAGTTCGCGTATTTCATTCGTAAGTCATCATCAGGCGCACGCCGTGAGCGCCTTTGCAATGTCGGGCTTCGAACAAAGTCTCATTCTAGCGATTGATGGCTCTGGTGATTTCCTATCGGGCCTCTTGGCGGTAGGGTCTGGCACAGAAATTACGCAACTCGAGGCTTTCCCCGAGAACAATTCTCTTGGGCTGTTTTATCTCGAGACGATCCGCTATCTCGGCTACGGCTTGTTCGACGAGTATAAGGTAATGGGACTCGCGCCCTACGGCGACCCCGCTCCCTATCGCGAGCTCTTCGAGCAGTTCTACGAGCTCTCCGCCAACGGCGGTGGCTACCGTGTTCACCTCGACCGCATCGGTCCGGCGTTGCTCCGCAATATCGAGGTCAGGCGAAAGGGAATGCCCTTCACCCAGCAGCATCGAGATGTGAGTGCGTCACTGCAGGAAGCGCTTGAGCGGATCGTGTTCCACATTCTCCGGCATCACCGTGAGGCCACCGGCATGAAGCGGTTGTGCCTGGCGGGGGGGGTGGCCCACAACTGTACGATGAACGGTAAGCTGCTGTATTCAGGGCTTTTCGAAGACATCTTCGTGCAACCCGCGTCTCACGACGCTGGCTGCGCATTGGGAGCTGCGCTGATAGTCTCTAACGAGATGGGCCGCCCCGCGCCGTGTGAGCGACTGCAGGAGGTCTATTGGGGTCCTGATCTCGGGAGCGAGCGCGCCGTGCAACAGGAACTGAATGCATGGGCCGGACATCTCGAGGTTGAACGCTCTGATGACGTGGCAAGCAGTGCAGCCGACTGGATCGCCAACGGCGCCGTGATCGGCTGGGTGCAGGGTCGTTCGGAGTTTGGGCCACGTGCGCTGGGCAACCGCAGCATTCTTGCCGACCCTCGGCCCGCCGCAAACAAGGACCGGATCAATGCGATGGTCAAGAAGCGCGAAGGCTATCGGCCCTTCGCGCCATCTGTGCTGGAGGAGGATGCGAGCGAATTTTTCGACCTCCCGGACGGTAGGCACGAATTTCCATTCATGAATTTCGTCGTTCGCGTGCGTGACTCAAAGCGCGCCTTGCTCGGTGCCATCACGCACGTCGACGGTACCGCTCGCCTGCAAACAGTATCGCACAACGCCAATCCCGCGTACTGGGAGGTCATCAATGCGTTCAAGAAGCGCACAGGCACTCCAATTCTGCTCAATACGTCCTTTAACAACAATGCCGAACCGATCGTGGATTCGGTTGCAGACGCGATTGCCACCTTTCTGACGACAGAGCTGGATGGACTTGTGGTCGGGCCCTTCCTGGTAAAAAAGCGGGCTGCAACGCTGCAGGATTGGACTGCGCTTGCGGTTTCGTTGCCGCCCTATGTGTCCCTCCATCAAACCCGCGCTTACAAAGCGCCAGATCGTCGGGAAACTCACTGCGAGATCAGCACGACCCACTTCAACAGTGACAGTGTGCGAATTTCACACGACTTGTTTAATCTGCTGATGCGGATTGAGGGCGAAGCCATGTTGGGAGATCTCCTCAATACAATTGCGCCGGATCAGGCTAAGCGTGACGCTGTGATGGAGGGCCTGCGACGACTGTGGGAGCAGCGCCTCGTTCGGTTGCATCCCTCACAAGCTGCTCGCACGGATCAAGACTGCGATCAAACGCTGGACCAGCATAACAGGCTCTCAGCGTGATAGCGATGCCGCTATCCAAGCTCGGCGAATAAACGTGTTCATCGACGCCGCCTGCCAGCTCACTGCTGGCAGGCGGTCGACTTCATCACAGGGTTGATTCGTCCACTTCATGTTGGACGACCCGGACGCGCAGAAAAAAGCGCCTGCGGCGGGTCCTTTGTTAACCACCATGATGCGGGACCACAGCGACAGGGCGTGCCGGAGACGGTCAATCCGGCCGGCGATGTCGTCGCCGGCGGCGACGGTCTCATTCAGGATCAGCATCGACCAAAGAGCGAGGCCACTGCCGTTATGCTCGAGATCTGGGGACGGCGGCTTGGCGATCGCCGTCTACTCGGCGTTTCTCGAACTCACTGCATGCAAGACCGTGACGAAGCCCTTCACATTGCGGGTCGGGACATAGCTGGCTTCTTGGCGCGCTACCACCGCTAGAGATGCAGACTTCGCCCGACAGCTCCTGCTGGAGCGCGGCTTGGATCTGATGGCAGAATTCTTGCGGAGACGCGGACAAGTGGGGAGCACTCCAACCCTACACACGCGTCACTGGCTATCAGTGTTGACCGTATAATCTTCGGAATGGCAATGGCATATTTTACAAAGCACGACCGCAATCAAATTATATACCGCAGCTGGGAAGAGCCGGAACAGTCAAGCGCAAGGATGAGAATTTTGGTCCTCAAGCTTGATCATGTCGGCGACTTTTGGATGTCTCTAGGGCCCCTAAAGGACCTTCGTCAGCGTTTTGCGCATGCCCACATTACGCTGGTGGTGGGAAGCTGGAACATCGCTACTGCAAAACAGTTCGACCTCGCCGACGATCACATTGCTTTTGACTTTTTTCCTCGCAACCCAAAAGTCAAAACGCGCAAAAAAGCCGCCGACATAAGGCCGCTGCTGACCGGCGAGTTTGATCTTGCCATTGATATGCGTGTTCCGGAAGAAACAAGGCCCATCTTGCTTGAAGTCCCCGCCAGGCACCGTGCGGCGATAGTTGATCCGTACAGCATGCATCAGATCGATATTGCGATAGCGCCATTCAATCTGAAACTGCGCAGAACCATCCTCTACAAGCTGGTCCAAAAAATAGGGCTTGCTAACAAAATCCCTCGTAGATGGCTTGATTGGTTCATTGACCGCAAGCAGGTGCGTCTCCAGCATGTGTCAGAAATCCTCCTCTTTCTGGTCGCAAAGGCAGCTGCCTATTTCGAAAGCGGAGCGGGTCACCCACAGAATTCGACTACAGGCAATGCCCCGATTGTCGTGGCTCCGTTCTCCAATTCCAGCCTGCGAGATTGGCCGATTGAAAGTTTTGGCAAAGTTGTCGCTGCTCTTTCGACCCGTGGTGAGGTGGTCCTCGTTGCCCGTGGCGAATGCCTGGAAGCGCTTGAGGAGGTTGCGAACATAGCTCGGGATCGTGGAGCCGCGAACATTCGGACGGCTGTCGACTTGTCGGAATTGGAATTCAATTATCTCGTGAATTCGGCCGCGCTCGTCGTTTCGAACAATTCAGGCACCGGGCATGTCGCTGCCCAGCTTGGCCGCCCTACTATCGGCATTTTCACGGCGTCACATCTACCGGAGATTTGGGGGTTTCGAGGTCCCCTGGTCAGCATGCTTATGAGTGTTATTGAATGTCGCGGGTGTGGTCTGGACCAAGTGCGGCATTGTCCGGTCAAAGTCCGATGCAAGTTCGACATCACGCCGGATCTCGTGATTGCCGAGGTAAACGCCTTGATGAATCATTGTAAGGGTACGGCACAAGCTTAGTGGCTCGCGGTCACCATAACCGCGATTGCCCGGATCTTGGTCGCTGATTCAATCGCTACAAACATCTAAAGGCCGAAATTCAGAATTGAATCGACTTGGTCGAAGGACCGCAGTGGCGATGTCACCCCCTGGGCCGGGCGACCATTTCGTTTTCGTTCGCATGCCCGTCCATAGCGACAGCGCCACTAACAGCAGATGAACCACACAAAGTGAGGGAGACCCCAATTAAGTGCCAAGCGACAGCTGGCCCAAGGCGCCTGGCTGAAGGCGCATGAAAACCTCGTCATCACCGGGCAGACCGGCACCGGAAAGACTTGGCTGGCCTGCGCCTTCGGACGTCAGGCCGCCCGGCTCGAATCATTCCGTGCTCTACCTGCGCATGCCGCGTCTGTTCGAAGATCTCGCCCTGGCGCGTCGCGACGGCCGCTTTCCCCGTCTTATCGACAAGCTGGCTCGGGTGCAACTGCTCATCCTTGACGACTGGGGCACCCACAGCCTGACCGACCAGCAGCGTCTCGATCTGCTGGAAATCTTCGAGGAACGCTATCGCCGGAAATCAACGCTGATCACCGCCCAACTGCCGATCGCCCAGTGGCACGCCATGATCGGCGAGCATGAGAAAGCAAAAAACACCGCCGCCCTTGACCGGCGCCGAAAACGGCGAAATCAATCGCAAATGACTTCAACCAGGCAACCGAGCGCCGACCCCATCCTGCTGTCCGCGAATTAGTGAAACTGCTGTCCCCGATTTAGCGGAACGACTGTCTCGTTTTTGCGAAATACGCACGTCCGACGCAGCTTGCGTTGACAGAGGCGGTTTTACGCGCAATAGCACTTCCGCTCGGCCTATTTTTGTGGAGTTCAATTGTGGTTCGGCCAAGGGCGCTGGGCGCCGGACCGGCCCCGTGTAAAGAGAGAGAGACCCTGCATGGAAGAATTCTTACCGCGCATCGCCACTGGTGCCGGCATCGGCCCGGCTCTCGCAGAGAAGGCCGTTGGGTTAATGCTGGGTTTCCTGCAAAGCCACGCGGCCGACGGTCCCGTTGCCCGCATGATCGAGGCCATTCCGGGAGCTTCGGAATTAGTAGCGAAGTATCATGGCGACGACCCAGAGGGTGGCGGCCTTATGGGGCTCGGCCAGCAATTGATGAGTGAGGGTCTCAGCATGGCAAAGATCGCCGGCCTCGCCAACGAGACGATCGCCTTCACCAAGGAACGTGTCGGCGACGAACTCGTGGACGAGGTCCTCAATTCAGTTCCTGGCCTTCCCCAGTTCGTCTAATCAGCGGCAGCCGGGGGCGCATGACCTCGTGCGCCCGTACCGGCCGTTCTGCGCAGTAGGCATTCTCCGCCGAGCTTTCCGTACCGATCTCGCCAGACCACCAACCGCCGGGCACGCGAAGCGAGCGTTGGAGTACTTCATTCGTCTATTCCAAAATCGACCTCAGGCGAATCGATGTGTATAATTTCTGGCGGTAAGGGTTTATCCTGAACGCTTTCGATGAAGCCCGCGAGATAAGCAAACGTATTGTATTTCTCGAGGACCAACCGCTTCGCCTCTCGTATTGCGCCGCGACGCTCCTTCCAGAGGTCCGAGTTGATGATTTCTTGAATTTTTTGGATTACGTTCTTGTCCTCTGGGTCAATCAGAACCATTGAGTCCGAAGGGAAGAACCTCGTGATTGCCGGGCTGCCGTAATAGATCGGCATTGTTTCAGCAACGAAGCAGTCCATAAGCTTCTCTGTAAAATAGTAATCAGCACGAGTATTCTCGAAAGCTATACTGTAACGGTAAGGTGCGAGTGCGTTCCATTTATCTCCAATCAGCCGAAAACCTCGGCCGAACAGGTCAAAATCGAGCTCCTCTCTCAGCCGTTCCAGAAACGCCAGCCGATATCGATGCCCTTTAAGCAGGGCGATGTTACTGGTAATCCATGAGAGCCGAAGCGGCTTGTCCACGACTTCGCTGACCAGAAGTTGGTCATATGTCTTGTTTACAGACCAAGACCGAGTGATAGGTGGAGCCAAAACGAATCGGCGCCCTGCATTCTGCCGAGCAGCCAGCTCTGCGTCAGACGTCAGGACGATAGTATTTTTCCCCTGCCCTTCATGAAATGCGCGATGAGCTTTCGTCGGCGGTTCGCCGATTGCAAAAATTGTCCTGTTTGGGCTCGCCTCGATATCAACAGGGAGCCCAAAAAGAGAAGCAGAGTTAAAGACGATATGCCAATCGGGCACGAAGGATGTCGTGCGTACAAAAGCGACATTGTTCCAGATTCCACTGCCCTTTGGAGTGAGATGGTGGATTGCATCATCCAAAACGCCCCAAGAATCCAGACATGTAGCAACAATGGGCGCCGGACGTTCCGTCAACAATTTGGCCAACAAAGCAGTTCCACCCCATTCACTTCCGTTGGACCGGGAGCAACTTGTGCATCGGGCGCAACACCTCTCTGCGCCTGAAATAGCTCGCGATCCTGATCGATATCAAACACACGATTCTGTGCGACTTCGCGCCATTCGACAACTCATCTCTAAGACCGCGGGAATCCCTTCACTCGTGAAGGTACTCAATCGCCATTCCGGCTTGCGGTAACATTGGGCAGCATAAACCTGCCGGGACCCGCCGTCGAGGCAATTGTCGCTTTGCACTTAACCAGGTTCTTCCTCACTTTGTGTGGTGATCAGGCCGGTTGAGTGGCAGCATGCGTGCCCTAAGGAGTTCGGAGCCCGCTCTGCCGTACATCGCACGCTTGATCGTCTTCAGGCGGTTGATCTGCCCTTCCGCCTGGCCGTTGCTCCACCGTAATTCAATGGCATTGCGAACGGCGTCAACGTCACGGCGTAGGACCCGAGCGAAACGCGTGATGGCGACGAGCCCGGAGTTGACGGCATCCTCGATCCAAGTGTCGAGCTTGTCCAATTCACAGGCCCCGCAAAATGCCGCGGAAGCGCATGGCAAGCCTGCGCATCGTGGCAAACTCATGTGATCCTTGCTTCAGGACGTCGACCTTTCTCGCCTGGTTGATCGTCAGCATACCCCGGGCCTTCATGCAGAGGGCCGCGGCGACTACCGGCGAGATCACATGGCCGGTCGCCGGATCCTGGATGGGGACAGCATCGCGGGCTGGTTGATGGCGTATGATCGAAGCAGGCGACGCACTGTCCTCGCCCGTCCTCTCGGCGCGGCGCCAGCTTGGGAGAAGCCGCTCCAGATTCGAGAAACTGCCCGTGTAGCCGCGCTGTTTGATATCGTGGAACAGGTGTCGTCCGCAGCGATTGCCGTCTCTCCAGGACTGGCTAAGAAACGCCTCGAAATATAAGGGTGACGTCGGCTCGACGCGGCCCTGCGTCGGTCGGGTGGCGTGTCGAAATTCAGCCATTTGGCGATGCTGCGCCGGCCGTAGCCGGTACGACGGGCGATCTCGGAACAGGACAGCCCTTTCCTTGCGCAAGGCGTGAACCATTTCGAACACCGTCTGCCGCGATTGTCGATGAGCGTGGCGCACCCGGCGCCGATGCGTTGCGTCAACGTGCGGATCATCCTGCATCAGATCGACTTGCGCGCTCCCGATACCCTTATCGGGCAGCAATGCAGGCCCCGTGGCGCGGCCCGAAAGGCTCATCTGCTCCTCGATTGCGACCCGCAGATTCTACATGAGATGGAACCGATCAGCCACCTGGCGCGCTTGCGGTGCACCCTCGCGAACAGCTTGCGCATAGAGCCCGCATCGGTCTCGGCTCACGATCTCGACGGAAGGGTGCCGCTCTAGCCATTGCGACGCACTCGCCACGCTTCTGTCATCCAGGATGTCGACAACCGAATGGCGCTCCAGGTCCACGATCATCGTGCCGTAGCGCCATGATCGCCGCCAGCTCCAGTCATCGATGCCAACGACCCGAATGGTGGAGTTGCTGTGAGCGACCGCGGCATCTCGCTTCAGCTGCCACAGGATAGTGTCGTCGCAGACCGGCATGCCGAGCCGTCGCATCAAGCGCTCGCCGGGACGGCCGCCGGTGCTATGGCCGAGCAGACCGACAATCTCCGCGACCCTCCAAGGGGAAGCAATCGTCGGCAGACGGTCGGTGAATGGTTGTCGTTCACATTTCTGATGTGCGCACCGCCAGCGGCTCAACCGAGGCTTCACCGTCACGGTCTTGCCCTGGACCGGCAGATTCTGAAGGCTGCGGTTGGACCAGCCATGCCGACTTCGGGTCCGTCGTCCGCAATCTGGGCAAAATGCCGAACGCCGGTCCGGCAGCGGAAACAAGCCAACTGTCATCATCAGTGAGCGCGACACCCCGTATTTTAGCCCCTGGGCCGGGGGACCATTTTGTTTTCGTTCGCATGCCCGCACATAGCGGCATCCCTCGCCAACGGCGAATGAACCACACAAAGTGAGGCAGAGCCCCATTAACTGCCAAGCGACACGATCCTTGGCTGCGTACCCGTCCTCGACGATTCCCTCGGAGCATCATTCCTGGCTAGTCCTTTTACCCGGCCATACGCGATCAGCCACTCACGGCCCGGACGAAATGCGCAAAGCTGGCCGCCGCACGTCACAATGCGCAGCGCCTTATTTGGACGATGCTGATATTTTTTCTTCAACGATTGGTCTCAATACGAAAGGGCTAGGCCGATCGTTGCCTGGCCGAGCGCCAGACCGCCGTCGTTTGCGGGAATGCTTACGTGCGCCAGCCCCTCCAATCCTGCGACTGTGAGCTCGGCAAGTACGCCTTTGAGCAGCAGCCGATTCTGGAAAGCGCCACCGGACAGTGCGACCGTGCCGACGCCGTTTTCGTTAGTGAGTCCGATGGCCTTCCGCGAGATGATCTCTATCAGCGTCCTGTGGAAGCGCGCAGCAATCAGCCCGGTTTCGGCGCCCAAAGCCTGATCACAAAGAAGCGCTTCCCACAGACCTTTCCAGGAGATAACCGGTCCCTTCCGCGAGGTTGCTGGCCAAGCCTCGGCCGCATCCATGAACGGGCTGGCGAGCGCCTCCATCTCCATGCCGGCTTGCCCGTCGTAGCTCTGGCGCTCCAAACAGATGCCGAGGACTGCCGCGCAGGCATCGAAAAGCCGCCCCGCCGAGGAGGCAAGCGGAGCATTGACGCCCCTCTCGATCATCCGGTCCAGCACCCGAAGCGGCTTTTCGGCCAAGGCGGGGACGAAGGGCCGATCGGCAGGAAGCTTGGCCAGGAAATCCGGACCGAAAGCCGCCCGCAGATGCGCATAGGCATTGCGCCACGGCTCGAGGCTGGCCTTGTCGCCGCCGGGCATGGCGACCGGCTCGAAGTATGCCAGCCTCCGGAACCCTCGATAGCCGCCGAGCAGGAACTCGCCGCCCCAGATCGTGCCGTCATCGCCGTATCCGAGACCGTCGAGGATAATGCCCAGCACCGGCGGTGCGTCGATTGCGCGGCCGTGCTGGGCAAGGCACGAGGCGAGATGCGCGTGATGGTGCTGGACCTGCACAAACCTCGCCGCGGTCTCACGGGCAAGCTCCATGGCAAGCTGGGTCGAACGGTAGCCCGGATTCCGGTCGGCCACAATGAGGTCCGGCTTCGTGTCGAACAGGCTTCGATACAGCCCCAACGCCTGCCTCCACGCGTTCTGGTTCTTCAACTCGTCGAGGTCGCCGAGATGCTGCGACAGCAGCGCGTTGCCGTCGCCCGCCAGGCAGAACGCGGCCTTTAGGTCGCCGCCCGCAGCCAGCGCCCTGACCGGGCCATCGAAGCCCGCCGGCAGCGCCAGCGGCTCCGGCGCGAAGCCGCGCGCGCGCCGCAACACCGAAATGCCGTGCCCGTCGAATCGCACCACGCTGTCGTCGAGCCGGTTGACAATCTCGCGGTCGTGCATCAGCCAGAAGTCGGCGATCCCGGCAAGCTCCTGCCGCGCCTCGTCATTGTCCGTGCATTGCGGCTCGCCCGAACGATTGCCGGAGGTCATCACCACCGGACCGTCCAGCGCCCGCAGCAAGAGATGATGCAACGGCGTGTAGGGCAGCATGAAACCGAGCCGCTCGTGCTGCGGCGCCACGCCCGCCGCAACGCCGCAGCTGTCACGGCGCTTCACCAGCACGATCGGCGCCGCTCGGGCGGCAAGCGCCACGCGCTCCTCGCCCGACAGCTCCGCGAATTCGGCAAGCTGCTCCAAGTCGCGCGCCATCAGCGCGAACGGCTTACCGTCGCGCTTCTTGCGGGCGCGCAGCTGCGCCACCGCCGCTTCGTCCGTCGCGTCGCAGGCGAGGTGGAACCCGCCGATGCCCTTGATCGCGACGATCCGCCCTTCCCCGATCAGCGCCGCCGCCTCGCGGATCACCGCCTGCGGGCCGCCGCCGACCACGACGTGGTCTGGACCTTCCAACCAGACGCGCGGGCCGCAGGCCGGGCAGGCGATCGGCTGGGCGTGATAGCGGCGGTCGGCCGGATTTTCATACTCGGCCCGGCATTCCTCGCAGGTCGAAAATCGTGCCATAGCGGTCGAGCGGCGGTCATAGGGGATAGCCTTGACGATTGACAGACGCGGCCCGCAATGCGTGCAATTGGCGAACGGGTAGAAATAGCGCCGGTCCTTGGGGTCGAGCACTTCCGCAAGACATTCCAGGCAGCAGGCGGCATCGGGCACGATGCCGGTCTTCACCCGCCCGCCCGCGCTCGCCGCTATGGCGAAGCCGCCCGCCGGCCGCGGCCCCTCAAGCGTCGCCGTCTCGATCCCGTCGATCCGCGCCAACGGCGGGCATTGCGCCTTTAGCCTGTCCGCGAAGGTCTCGAACTCGGCATCGCTGCACCACAGCGCGATCTCCACGCCTGCAGCATCGTTGCGGACGTGACCTGATAGCCCCATAGCGGTCGCGATGCGCCACACTGTCGGCCGGAAGCCGACGCCTTGCACCAGCCCCGTCACCCGGACCAGGCGTCCCTCCACTGCGGGCTCGGCGAGCGGCGGGCCCATCAGCGCACCGTGCACACTATGCACGGGTCCAACGACCGCACGATGTGCTGGACTGCAACCGGCTCGGTCTCGCCGAGCCGCACCGGCGCACCTTCGAGCGCCAGCTCCAGCGGGCCACGATTGCCGGCCCAGTCGCGTGGCGAAAAGTTCTGCAATGCGTAGAGCAGGTCGATCTGCGCGTGGTGGCGGCGACGAACCGCGATCTGGAGAAAGAGCTGCACCCCGTTCTTCAGCGTGAGCGTGAGGTTTTCCGGATGACAGAGCTTGGTGATGTACTGGTAGATGCCGGCCTCGTTGATGCCGTCGATGGTGTCATGCGCGTCGGTGTAGCCCGAGATGATCATGCGCACGATGTCCGGCCAGCGGGTGCGCGCCTGCTTCAGGAACTCGGTGCGGCAGGTGCCGGCTATGCGCTGGTCACACAGGATGATCTGGATCCATTCCATCTCCAGGATCGAGCTGGCGGCCTTGGTGTCGCTGGCTACGTGGACATCGAAATCCTCGCTCAGGACGCGCCGTTGCGCCTCCAGCGAGCGGATTTCGTCGTCGACGATCAATATGCCCGGCAGGTCGCTCACGATGCCTTTTTCCTTCCCTCCCGGCCGGCCTGCCAGGCGACGTCGCGGTGGCGGGCGATCGTCACTGGGGTGCGCGACTTCGGCACCTTGTGCACGAAATTATGCCGCGCGACGTGGTAGCTTGGGTCGAAGCCATAGAAATTGCGGCGCATCCGCGAAAGCTCCTCCTCGCGATAGGCGCAAAGCGGCTTGGCCGCCTCGTCGGCTGCGCGCCGGGCTTGTTTTTCGGCGAGCAACCCCGGAAACTCTTCGCTCCCGGCCAGCGCGGCAGCCGACGCCCTCACTTGCGCCGTGAACAGCTCGCTTGCCCCCGCGAACACCCGGTTGGCCAGATTCAGATTCAGCGCCTCCTTCGCGCCCATCGGCAGGCGCGCTGCCGCGATCCGGCGGGCATTCTCAGTCCCGCAGCAGCTCGGCAGGAGATAGGTCCAGAACTCCGAGCCGTAGAGATTGCCCATGTCCTTGTAATGCGGGTTGAGGATGACGCTCGAGCGCATCCAGAGCTGGTCGGTGCTGCGGGCGAGAAACACGCCGCCCGCTGCCGCATTTCCGGCAAGCGCTGCTACGGTGATGTGGCTTGTCGTGCGGATGATCGCATCGGCGAGGTCGTCGATGGCATTGATGTTGACCCAGGAATCGTCGGCCGCGCTGTCGGCCGCCTCGATCCGGTTGAGGTCGAGCCCGTTGGACCAGAACTGCGGCCCTCCGCACAGCACGATCGCCCTGGTCGGACGCTCCGTCGCTTTTGTATAAGCGTCCAAAAGTCTTCGACAGGCGTCCTTTCCCATTGCACCGTTATAGAAGGGGAAGTGCAGATAGCCGACCGCAGCTTCTTCTTCGTAGATGATGTCCTGATAACCGCCCGGTGAATTGAGCGGGATCTCCGGCAGGTCTGCAACTTCCTTCGCGAAGACCATGGTCGCCGGCAGCTTGAACGGGTGTGGCGAATTGGGATGCCGGACATGGCCGATCCACAACGCGCCGTCGACGGTGACGATGGCGATCGCCGGCCCGCTTCTGGCGGCGACCACTCCCGGCTCGGGGAGCGATATCTTGCCCCGTTCACCCCGCGCGAGAGGCAAGTCACCCCCTGGTTCACGTGCGTCTCGCGCGTCGAAAAGGAAGACCGTTTCGCCGAAAAGTTCGTCCCGCACGCCGGGCGCGCCGTCGGCTGCTGCGATATTCTTCAGCACCGTTTCGGTCGTGTCGGCAGCCCAATCGATCCGCCGGTCCGCCTGTTTGATCGCGTCCCGCCACCGGCCCAGCGGCGCTACAGATTGTTCTTCCAGGGCAATCGGCTTTTCGCCCTGCTCGAACCGCGCGATCGCTTCGAGCACCGCCGTCACCGCCGCGTCGGTCACCTCGTTGCTGTAGAGGCTCGATTTCGTCGCCTTTCGCATCGCGAAGGTGGCGCTCGCCCAGACCGGCCCCGCATCCATTTGGGCCGCCGCTTCCAGCACCGTGACACCCCACTGCGTCGCCCCGTCCACCATCGCCCAGTCCAGCGCGGAGGGGCCGCGGTCGCCGACGATGCCTGGGTGAACGATCATACAGCATCGATTTTCATAGACTTCTTTCGGGATTGCCCGCTTCAGAAACGGGGCAATAACGAGGTCCGGCCGAAACAAATCTACCGCCTCCATGGTCCGCTCGTCGTTGACGTCCATCTCGACCGAGACCTCGTGTGCGTGCTCGCCAAGCGCCACGAAAATCCTCTGACTCAAGGCGTTGAAGGCGGTGACGAGAAGCAGAATGCGCATCTTCAGCAGATCCTCGGGAGCTGTTCCCCGGCGATCCAGTCGACCACGCGCATACCGCCAAGTCTCGTTTTCATCCGCACCAGCGCATGCTGGTCTGTGACGATTTCGCCAATGATTGCGGCATCCCGGCCCATGGGATGAGCGCGTATCTCGGCGAGCAAAGTCTTCGCGTCTTGCGCCACGCAGATGGCGATCAGCTTGCCTTCGTTGGCAACATTCAGCGGGTCGAGGCCGAGCAGTTCGCACGCCGCCGCGACCTCCGGCTTCACCGGAACCGCCGCTTCCCGGATTACCATTCCGACCTTGGACTGCTGCGCGATTTCGTTCAGCGTCGCCGACAGTCCGCCGCGCGTGGGGTCACGCAACACCCGGATACCAGGAACGGAGCCAAGCATCGCCGCCACCAGATCGTGCAGAGCTTGGCTGTCGGAGATAATTTCCGTTTCAAAATCAAGGTGTTCGCGCTTCGACAGGATTGCGACTCCGTGGTCGCCCATGGTGCCGGAGACAAGGATTGCATCGCCCGGCCGGGCATTGCTTCCGGAGATGTCTGTGCCGTCCGCCAGCACGCCAACAGCGGTCGCGGAGATGAAAACGCCGTCGCCTTTGCCCTTCTCCACCACCTTGGTGTCGCCCGTAACCACGGGTACGCCTGCTTCCCGGGCGGCAAAAGCCATTGAAACAACTATTCTTTCCAGTTCGGCCAACGGAAAACCTTCCTCCAGGATGAAGGACGCGGACAACCAGAGCGGCCGCGCGCCCATCATGGCGACGTCGTTAATCGTGCCGTGGACCGCCAGTGCTCCGATATCCCCGCCCGGAAAGAACAGAGGCGAGATGACATGCGCGTCCGTTGCCATCACCAGGCGTCCGCAGACGGTGCCGAGCAGGGCCGCGTCGTTAGCCTGGGCCAGGAACTCGTTGGCCAGATGTCTTTGAAAAATATCCCGAATCAGCTCGGCCATCGCGCGGCCGCCCGCGCCATGCGTCATGTCCACCGCGCCGCGGACCGACGAGGTGGTGACGGCTAGGCTGGGATCGTTCGCGCTCATTATTCCGCCGCCTCCAACAGCTTCGGCTCGCGGAAACGGCCATAGGTCCAGTAGGCCGCGCAGGCGCCTTCGGAGGAGACCATGCATGAGCCAATCGGGTTCTGCGGCGTGCACACGGTGCCGAACAGCTTGCAGTCGGTCGGCTTCTTCACCCCGCGCAGGATCGAAGGGCATTCGCAGGACTTCACCTGGCGCGAAGCCTTGACCGACAGCTCGAAACGCTTCTCGGCGTCGAAATCGGCATAAGCGTCGCGGATGCGCAGGGCGCTGTAGGGCACGGTGCCGAGGCCGCGCCAGTCAAAGGTCTTGCGCAGCTCGAAGACCTCGCTCACCAGTGCCTGCGCCTTGAGGTTGCCCTCCTCGGTCACGACGCGGGTATATTCGTTCTCGACCTCGTGCCGGTCTTCATTGACCTGCCGGATCAGCATCAGGATGGACTGCATGACGTCCAGCGGTTCGAAGCCGGCGATGACAACCGGCTTCTGGAATTCCTCGGCAAAGAATTCATATGGCTGCGAGCCGATCACGGAGGAGACGTGCGAAGGTCCCAGAAACCCGTCAATCTTGACGATGCCCAGTTCCCGCACTTCCGGCGATTCAAGAATGTGAGAGATCGCGGCCGGCGTGAGCACATGGTTGCAGAACACGCTGAAATTCTTGAACCCCTCGGCTTGCGCCGTCTTGATCGCGACGGCCGTCGGCGGCGTCGTGGTTTCGAAACCGATGGCGAAGAAGACGACTTGCCGCTCGGGGTTTTCACGCGCGATCTTTAGGGCATCGAGCGTTGAATAGACCATGCGGACATCCGCTCCGTCCGCCTTGGCGCGGATCAGGCTGCGTTGCTTGGTGCCCGGCACGCGCATCATGTCGCCGTAGGTGCAAAGGATGACCCCGTGCCGCTCGGCGAGCTCCACCGCATCGTCGAGGCGAGAGATGGGAAGCACGCAAACGGGGCATCCGGGTCCGTGCACGAAATGCACGTTCTGCGGCATCAGGTCCTGCACGCCGTGGCGAAAAATCGCATGCGTGTGCCCACCGCAGAACTCCATGAAATGGTAGCTCTTTTCCGGATCAGCCTCGATCGCGATGGCGCCGGCGATGGTCTTCGCAAGCTCCTGGTCGCGATATTCGTCGACATATTTCACGCCGAAATCTCCTCCAGCCCCTCCTCCAGCACGCCCGCTTCGGCCATCAGCTGCAGCGTGCGCTCGGCCTCCTCGGGGCTCACCTTGTGGAGCGCATAACCGACATGGACGAGCACGAAATCGCCAAGCGAAACGTCTGCCACCAAAGCCAATGAGATGCGCTTCGTGACCCTGTCGAACGCGACCACGGCCATGTCGTCATCGAGCAGTTCAACGACGCGGGCGGGAATGGCCAGGCACATCAGGCTGCTCCGAGCTCGGCCGCCCGCCGATGGCCGACTAGCGCCATGGCGCGGACCGCGCCGATCCAGGCCGTCCAGTCCGACATCCCCTCGCCCGTGCGCGCGGAAACCCTCAGCACCTTGATCCGCGGGTTCACCTTTCGGGCGTTGGCGATGCAGGCCTCCACGTCGAAGTCGAGATGCGGCAACAGGTCAGTCTTGTTGAGGATCATGAGATCGGCGGCGGCGAACATGTCGTGATATTTCAATGGCTTGTCCTCTCCCTCGGTGACTGAGAGCACCACCACCTTGTGTGCCTCGCCTAGGTCGAAGCCCGCCGGACAGACGAGGTTTCCCACGTTTTCGACGAGGAGCAGGCCTCCTTCGGCAAGGTCGAGGTGATCTGCGGCATGGCCGACCATATGCGCGTCGAGGTGGCAGCCCTTGCCGGTGTTGACCTGGATCGCGGGCGCGCCGGTGGCGCGGATGCGGTCGGCATCATTGGAAGTCTGCTGGTCGCCCTCGATCACGGCGATCGGCAACTTGCCCTTCAGTGCCTCGATCGTGCGGCAAAGCAGCGTCGTTTTGCCAGAGCCGGGGCTGGAGACGAGGTTGAGCGCAAGCACGCCGCGCTCGGCGAACATTTTCCTGTTCGCATCGGCATACTCGTTGTTCTTGGAATGGATATCCTTTTCCAGCTTGACCATCCGCGCCTGGCTCATGCCCGGCGCACGGGTGCCACCGGGGCCCGAGCCACAATCGTGCACATGATCGTCATGATGGGGGCCGTGATCATGATCGTGGTGGTGATCATGATCGTGGCCGTGATGATGGTGATGGCCATGCGCCTTGCCCTCGATCCGGACGGCGCCCTCGCCGCATCCGCAAATAGTGCACATCAGCTCACCTCCAATTCCCTGATCTTCATTTCTTGGCCGCCGGTCACCTGCAGCTGATGGCTTCCGCAGTCCGGGCATGGATCAAAGCGTGCCGCGATCGGCACGCTCTGGCCGCAAGGCATGCACCAGGCCCTGCCTTCCGTCTCGACGATTTCCAGCCTTGCGTCTTGCGCCAGAGAGCCACGCATGACGACATCGAAGCCGAACTTCAGCGCCTCGACCTCGACAGCGGATAGCCGCCCGATTTCCATGCAGACGCGGCCCACCTTCCGAAAATCCTGTCTCGCGGCCTCTTCCTCGATGATGCCACGGACGCTCTCGCATATCGCCATCTCGTGCATCAGCGGAGCCTGATATCGTAGCCGACGCAGGGGTCGATGGCCCGGACCAGGAGATCGGCCTGGACCGCCAGATCTTCACGTCTGGATGCAGCGAGCGCCGAAAGCGAGCTCGCGGCAATGCCGCTCTCGGCGAAATGAATGCTGGTCGGAGCCGTGATGGCGTAGTCGGCGATTCGGTCGTCGTTCAAAACAATCCGATGTTCCAGCCGGCCGCGTGCTGCCTCGGCGAAGGCAGTAGCAGAGCGGCCCCCGTTCTCGTCGCGAAAGACTTCGCGCGTAGGCACTTCGGACCCCTCCGCGACATCCCGCAGGGCCGCGAGCCCTCCGGCGATCTGCGCCGGCAGCGTCGATGCCTCGACCACGCGGGCAGCCAGCCGCGCGGCCAGGCCGGCTCCACCGTTTTCGGAAAGGAAAGCGCGAACGAGCGGCGCACCAGCCTGCCTGGCGAGGCAGCTCGTGTCGGCCGACGTTTCCTTCGGCAAATGTTCGTTTCCCCCGTTTGTCGTTTCGGGGTGGCCTATCATGGCCCAGCCCCTTGCCAAGACCGGGGCGATGAGACGGGCCGCAATCGTGCCGCGCTCCATAGCCCACTGCGCGAAGGCATCGCGATCCATCTCGCCAAGCGGCTTTTCGCCTTCGTAGACCACGGACTGCGTTAGATGGCTCGCTTCGGCGGCCGTTTCGGCAGCGTCCGCGCCCGGAATCCCCACGCACACGCCGGGAACGAACGCATTCCCGCCTGGAAAAAGTGCCTGCTTGAGGCGCTGCGGCAGGCGCATAGACCGGCGCAGGGTTTTACCGTCGGCAGGCTCGCCCGCGAGACTGGCAGTATCCAAGCCAATGCGCAGCAGGTGCTCGCGCAGCGTTTCGGTAAGCACAAGAAGCCGCCGCGCTTGCTTCGTGCGCCGGTCCGTCCCGATCTCCAGGGCCGCCTCGGCTGCCTCAACGCTCGCCGCCGACTGCGCAATACTACAGACACTGAACAGCGAACCGATCGCCGAGATGACCTCCGTCACCGGCCGGGCTCGCACGATCGGGCCAAGCGCAACCGGGCGCGGCGGCGTGACGATGGCTTCCATAACGCGACCGCCATCGCAGACGAGATCGATGGAGACGCGGCCATCAACGCTCATGCAGCGGTCTCCTCCTTGTCGCCCAAACCGAACAGCCAGCGGCGGGTCAATTTCGCCGGCTGGGAGCTCGCGGGTGTTCCGGCTGTCTCAACCTCGTCCAACGCGCTTGCCTCTTCCTCAGGTAGCCGGCCTTCCCAGACACGGATCATCTCGCCGTCTTCGTCTTCTTCCGCCTCACGGTTGAACAGTTCCGCAAGCACCTGCCGCGCGGCCTCTTGCGCACTCTCCTGGTCGGCGAATTCGAACATCGGCGAGAACAGCGAGCACATGCGGTAGCAGCCGAGCTCCTCTTCATAGGCCCGGAAGAACTCGAACCGGCCCGCCGGGAATGATGCATGCTCCTTCGTGCCCGTAGGCACGCGCGGGCGCGCTTGCCCGTCGCCAAATGGTAGAAGCACGAGGTTCATGAACCAGGGCGTGACAAGAACCGCGAGCCATTTGCCCTGCCACTGCCGCACGCCCACCGCGCTGACGCAAAGCGCCGGATTGAGGATCGGAATTCCTGCCATGGCCGTCCGTTCGATCCGCTGAAACACGAACTCTAGATGGGCAGCGACGGCTTGCGAATGATCCATGTCAATCGCTCACGACCATGAAGCCCTGCTTGGAGCCGTCACAGGTGGGGCAGCTCCAGTTGGCCGGCAGTTCGGCGAAGGGCGTGCCGGGCGGGATCTGCCAGTAGTCGTCGCCCTCAGCCGGGTCGTAGACATGCCAGCAAATCCTGCATTCGAGCCGCGACATCGGGCCGATCTTGGCATTGTCGCCGCCATATGAACCGGCAAAGAAGGAGTCGTTCACCGGTAGACCTCCAGGATTTCGAGGAGCCGCTGGCGGCTGTCCGCAATATCCTCGGGCGCAGCGCGGACCACCCCCGGCAAGGCCGTGACCTCGATCGTGTTGAGGATGAGATCGTCGGTCGAATTGAAGAAGCGCACCCACCAGACGCCGCGCGTCCCCGTCGTGGTCACGCGGCAATTGCCGTAGCCACGCGACAGCACGACCACCGGCCCGTGGCCAAGCAGGCCGTCGAGGAAGGTCAAGTCCTCTTCAGTGTGCGGCAGCAGCGACAGGTTTATGGCGTGCGGCCCGACGTCGGGCCCGACGAGCGGGATGCGGCCATTGAGCTCCGAAATCAGCGGCGGCGCGTTGAAGACGCCCGTCGGATAGGTCGCCGGCGCAGCGAGCGTATTGCGGCAGCCGGCGAAGGCCCTCTCCAGCACGGCCGAGGGAAAGGCGCCGACCTCGACGAAATCGCGCACGAGCCTGCCATCCGTTCCGGTCTGGCGCACGCGCCAGATACCGGCGAGCACCGACTCCTGAGCCTTCAGGTCGTCGCCGCAGATGATCAAGACCTCGCCCTCGCCCAGCGCCTGGTCGATCAGCGCAAGATTGGCGTCGTCGAGGCCGGAAAGATCATGCACCGCGTTTTCGCAATCCGGCGAGGACCGGCCGAGGCTTTCAGCCAGCGCGGAGAGCACCGCCAAAGCAGCTTCGAGCCCGGCGACATTTTCCTTCTCCGGCAACATGGGTGACGCAGAGGTCGCCATGCCCTTCGGCATTTCCATATACTGCAAGTCGCTGCCGTCCCCTTCGCTCGGCTGTGAACCCGGCCCGATGCCGCCGAATAGCGATGCTGCCATGATGCGCCCTCCCGGCCGCTTTCGCTCACTGGAAATGATCGTGGTCGTGACGGTCGTGGGTCGCGCAGGCTTCGGGAAGCTCGAAACGCGGCGGCGCGCTCGGCCCGCGCCTCAGTTTGCCGTCGATCTCAGTGAGGTAGTCTTCCCAGTCGAGCACGCGCTTTATGGCGCCGAGATATTCGCCGTTCCTCAGGAAGACAAGCGCCGGGAAGGCGTCGAAGCGATAGCGGCTTTGCAGCTCGCGTTCGCTCTCGCGCGATACCACGGCGGGCTTGAACACGCCCTGGAAGGCCTGCACCAGCTCCGGGAGGATCACCGCCACATCGTTGCTCTCGGCGAGCCGCAACCAGTCACCGGGAAAAAACAGCGCGGTGAGGTCGTGGGCCTCGGCGAATGCGTCGATGTTCGCCTCGTCAACCACCGGGATGCGGTGGCGCTCCATCATCATGGTGAGAACGGGTGAAAACATGGACTCAGGCGTCCTCCGTGCCTTGCGGTGAAAGGGCTTGCCCCGGCCGCAAATGCTCCGGCAGTTGCGGCTCGCGGCCGACCAGGTCGGCGAAGAGGTGGTCGAGGTCGGTGTCGCCGGCGAGCGCACGCTCCGTCGCTTCGATCGCGTCGGCGATCAGGCGCGCCGTCTCGGCAGTGACAGTCTCGCGCGCGGTGTCGAGGAAGGCGAGTATCCACGTACCCGCTGGCTGGTCGCCCACCAGGGTCATATCGAGGCGCCGCGTGCCGCTGCGACCGGTGCACAGGGCAATGCCGCCGCTGCATTCAACCACCTGGAAGGGAACGCCGACACACATCAGCCCTGCCTTCCAGACGATTGCAAAAGCGCGTCGACCTCGCACTCGAAATTCGCCGGACCAGCGAAGGCACCATTCTCGAGAAGCCGCGCGCCGTGACGACAGGCCTCTTCCGGTCGGGGTCGACCGCTCTCGTAGATGCCGATGCGCATTTCGCGCGAGGCGAGCGTCTCTTCTTCGGCCAGCGGTTCGGTGCGCTTGGCGATCGTCGCGCCGAGCCAGGCGAGCCACTCGATGGCGATCTCGATTGCAGGCTCGATCTGAGCCTTCACCGCGGGCCGGAGACTGCCGCCGTAGTCGTCCAGCTCGACCGGTTGCACGCCGACGAGAAGGAGATGGGCGGGATAGTCACCCATCATCTCGGCCATGGCGAGAACTTCCTGAAAGCCAGTCTGGTGGAGCGAAATCTTCTTCACACCGAGGAAGGCCGGCACCTCGCTGCCTTCGACGAGCTTCAGCGTGCCGGGCGCCAAGCCGTAGTCGACCGCGTCGAACACCACGAGGATGTCGGCCTCGCGGATATGTTGGAGGAGGTAGATGCCCTGCGTGCCGCCATCCATGGCCCGGACGTTGTCCGCCGTTTCGCAGAGCCGGTGGAACTCCTCCACCACGCGGATGCCGAAGCCCTCGTCGGCCCATAGCAGATTTCCGATGCCGAGCACGAGCACCCGTGGCGCGTCGTTCATTGGGAAGCCTCCTTTCGACCTTTTTCTTCCAGCAGCAAGAGGCGGGCCAATTGGCCGGGGGCCGGCAAATGGTTGCGAAATAGGTTGATCTCTGGATAGCGAACGACGCGTATGGAAAGCGCGATGACGATTTTACCGCACAAACGGAAAGTATCCTTCCATTGACGGATACGGCAACGGCCGGACTGAGAACCGAATTCCAGGCCGATGGAAAGTTTGCGTTCACTCGCCCTCCCCACTCCGCCTCGCTCCGCACCTTTGCCCTGAAAGGGATAGAGGAAGGGCGCCGGGCGTTGCGGTTGGCACTTCCTCTCCCCGTCGAACGGAGGAGAGGTGTCGAGGCAAGCCGAGACGAAGTGTGGATCGACTTGAAGGCAACCCGTCTTGAATAAAGGAGCGGGCGCGGGCAAACGCCTGCGCCGGCAGGTGAGGTCGCGAAAGTCCTAGTGGGAATCACGAGGCGCGCCGTTGCCGCGAAAGGTCCGCCAGCCGGAGAACATCGAGGAGATGATCGACTGCTTCGACATGATGTCCTCGCGCACCGCGGCATAGATATGGATGATCACGAAGCAGATGATCACCCACATGCCGAGATGGTGCCAGGTATGCACGTCCTGACTCTGACCGAGAAGTGGGATGACCCAGCTCGAGAACAGGTCGTACTGCCAGGACCCCATGCCGGCCCCCTCGCCGTAGAGCGCCAGTCCGGTCACGATCATGAAGATGGTGAACCAGACGAACAGGAAGTGCATGGCGAGCGTCGCGAGCGGGTTGTGCCCGGAACACTTCATCGGCTCGCTCACCAGCATGGCGTACCAGAGCACCTCGTGCCAGAGCTCCTTCCAGAACCGTCCGTTCCAGACAGGCGGGAGGAATATCTGCCGGGAATGCTCGTTGCCGGCGAAGACCCAGTAGATGCGGAATGCGAAGCCGACGATCAGGACATAGCCCGCAACGAAATGCAGGTAGCGTATCCAGCCGAAGAGGAAACTGGAACTCGCCTCGCCGCCAACCGCCGGCGGCGGCGAGCCGATCAGGTAGCCGGTGCCGGCAAGCATGAGGATGGCGAAGGCATTGACCCAGTGCCAGAGGCGCAGCGGCGCCTCGTAGACATAGACCCCTTCTTCGCCATGCGGAGTTTGGCTCGCGCTCATGGCCGCCCCCTAGCCGCCGAACACGAGCGTAGCGCCCGAGCCGGCAATGACCATGCCGAGCCCGGCGCGCGCCCAAGGCGACGACGCGAGCCTGAGGCCGATGCCGGTGCCGGCCAGATGCAGCGCCGCGGTCGAGAGCGTGAAGCCGGCAATATAGGCAAGTGCCGCGCCGGTCGTCTCGCTCGCATGGGCATGGCCATGGAAGAGGGCGAAGAACCCGGCAAAGCCGATGCCGAGCATGCCGGGAAGGCCGGCACCGGCGACGATCATGATGCCGAGAGCAAGCACGGATAGCGCGATCATGCCTTCGACCGCTGGCAGGCGGATGCCGGCAAAGGCCAACGCCGCACCCGTCATCATCATCGCCACGAAGGTTGCTGGGCCACCAGGACCCGCGACGGCATGGCCACCGCCGACCAGACCCCGACCGCCGCCATGGCGAGAAGGTGGTCGAGTCCCATCAGCGGATGGGCGATGCCGGCGGCGAACCCGTCGGCATGCCCTGCGCCGACATGGGCGAGCGCCGGGCTGGCAAGGACCGCGAGCGAAGCTGCGGCGCCAAGTTTCAGGATAGCGTGTCTCATTTCGATTCCTCCCCTAGCGCACTTTGACATTGGCAAGTTCCTGTCCGTCCGGACCCATGACATGGGTCGAACAGGCAAGGCACGGATCGAAGCTGTGGATCGTCCGCAGGATCTCGACCGGCTCCTCCGGCCGCTCCACCTTGGTCTCCATCAGCGACGCTTCGAAGGCGCCGATATTGCCGGCATGGTCGCGTGGCGAGCCGTTCCAGGTGGTCGGCACGACGCATTGGTAGTTTTCGATCCGGCCGTTCTTGATGCGTATCCAGTGGCCCAACGCCCCGCGCGGCGCTTCGGTGAAGCCGACCCCCTTGACTTCGGCGGGCCAGGACTTCGGATCCCATTTCTGGGTATTGGCCGTCGAGCTGTCTCCAGCCTTGATGGTGGCGATCAGCTTGTCCATGAAGTAGACCTGCTTGCGGGCCGCCCACTGTGCTTCCAGCGCGCGCGCAGCGGTGCGGCCGAGCGTCGAGAACAGCCCCGTCAGCGGTACGCCGAGTGCCCGCAGCGTCGAGTCGACCTGCTCCTTGATCTCCTCGTGGCCCTGGACGTAGCCGACGACATAGCGGGCGAGCGGCCCTACCTCCATCGCATGGCCGCGCCAGCGCGGCGCCTTGATCCAGGAATATTTCGCGCTCTCGTCGATTTCGCGGATGTCGGTGCGCGTGCCCTTGGCATTCGGCCCGAGCTGATAGTTCGGCTCCGTGATACCATCCCATGGATGCAGGCCCTTCGCCTCGTCCGGGTATTTGTACCAAGAGTGGGGCACAAACTCCTGGATCTGCTCGGGATCGCGCACGTCAACGGGCAGCACCTCTTTGAGGTTGCCATCGATGATCGCGCCCTGGGGCATCATCAGGTTGGCTGCCGAATAGTCGTTGGCTTTGTCGGGGATGTCGCCATAGGCAAGAACGCTCTTGCCCGACAGCCCGCCGCCATAGAGCCAGCCCTTGTAGAGACTGCCGATCGCGATGATGTCGGGGATGTAGACGTTGTCGACGAAGGCGATGGCGCGCTCGATGACGCTGCGGACGTAGTTCAGCCGCTCCATGTTGATCGGCGCGCCGGCCGCCATCTCACCGTCGATGTTGATCGCACAAGGCACGCCCCCCACCAGCCAGTTGGGATGGATGTCCTTGCCGCCGAAGATCGTGCGCGTCGTCATGATCTCCTTCTGGAAGTCAAGCGCTTCCAGATAGTGCGTTACCGCCATCAGATTGGCCTCCGGCGGCAGCAGATAGGCCGGGTTGGTCCAGTAGCCGTTCTTGAACGGCCCGAGCTGGCCGCTCTCGACGAACTTCTTCAGCCGGTTCTGGATGTCACGGAAATAGCCCGGCGAGGACATCGGGTGGCTCGGCGAAACCGCCTGCTGCAGCTCCGACGTCGCCTTCGGGTCGGCTCTCAATGCGTTAACCGGATTGACCCAGTCGAGCGCGTGCAGGTGGTAGAAGTGGACCAGATGATCGTGCACCTGCAACGAGAGCTGCATGATGTTGCGGATCGAATTGGCGTTCTCCGGGATTATGATGCCCAGTGCGTCCTCGACCGCACGCACCGAGGTGAGCGCGTGCGTGCCGGTGCACACGCCGCAGATGCGCTGGGTGAAGGCCCAGGCGTCGCGCGGGTCGCGGCCCTTGAGGATGACCTCGAGCCCGCGCCACATGGTGCCGGTCGAGACCGCGTTGCGGATGATGTTGTTCTCGTCGATGTTCACCTCGCAGCGCATATGGCCTTCGATCCGCGTGACCGGATCGACGACCACGCGCTGGCCGGAGGTGTCGAGATTGAAGCCGTTCGGCGTCTGGATGACCATCACTTGTTCCCTCCCTTTTCGCGCATCCGCTTGACCACGCTCGCCGCCGCATGCGCGGCCGCGGCGGCGCCGATGAGGGTCGCGGCCGTCGTGCCGATCCTGTCGGCATCGGCCTCGATGCCGAAGCCGTGGACGCGGGTCAGGCGGCTGTAGAAATCGCCCTTGTCCCAGAAGCCGTCCTCGGAGCAGCCGATGCAGGGATGGCCGGCCTGGATCGGGAAGGAGAGGCCGCCGTTCCAGCCCACCGTCGAGCAGGCGTTGTAAGTGGTCGGTCCCTTGCAGCCGACCTTGTAGAGGCAATAGCCCTTGCGCGCGCCCTCGTCATCGAAGGACTCGACGAACTGGCCGGCGTCGAAATGCGGGCGCCGATAGCATTTGTCGTGGATGCGCTGGCTGTAGAACATCTTCGGCCGGCCCTGCCGGTCGAGCTCTGGGAATTTTTCAAAGGTCAGGATGTAGGTGATGACGGCCGTCATCACTTCTGGGATCGGCGGGCAGCCGGGAACCTTGATGATCGGCTTGTCCGGCAGGCCCGGAACCTTATGGACGGGCGTGGCCCGCGTCGGGTTCGGCCGCGCGGCCTGCACGCAGCCCCAGGAGGCGCAGGAGCCCCAGGAGATGATCGCCTTGGCGTTGGAGGCGGCATGGTTGAGCTGGTCGACGAAGGGCTTGCCGCCGATGATGCAGAACATGCCGTCCTCGTTGAGCGGCGCATTGCCTTCGACCGCGAGGATGTAGTTGCCCTTGTACTGTTCGACGACCTCGTCGACGATCGCCTCGGCCTGATGGCCGGCGGCCGCCATGAGCGTGTCGTCATAATCGAGTGAAAGCATCGACAGCACGACGTCCTTGGCGAGCGGGTGCGCCGAGCGGATGAAGCTTTCGGAGCAGCAAGTGCATTCAAGCCCGTGCAGCCACAGCACCGGAATGCGCGGCTTGGACTCCATCGCGTAAGCTATTTTCGGCGCAAAGGCCGGTCCAAGGCCGAGGGAAGCCGCCGTCAGGCTGCAGAATTTCAGGAAACTTCGGCGGGTGATCCCCTGTCGGCGCATGACCTCGTAGAATGTTTGTTGCATCAGGCCTTCCTCCACAGGCGGCGGCGTCTCCTGGTGCCGCGGACATGCGAAGGCGGAGCAAGTCCGATGCCAGAGTTAAAAAGCCGAATAAATTCAAAACTCAGATGCTCTTCGAGGCGTTGACTTGTTCCGGTCGCCGGCAAAGGAGTGGAAACCGGGCTGGCAGATTTCGAACAAAGTTTCCGCGATGCGGCGAGACGAGCGAAGAGGCCTGGCGGCGGGTGCCGACGGGATTTCGGCGGGCCTCGACCGACCTCGCCCAGAGCCACGCGCGGCTTGTCAGGACGGCCGAGCAGATCGCGCTTGGCCTGCGCGGCTACAGCAGACTGGGAATCGCGGGATTTGCACCATCTACTTGTCGCCGCTTGCGTTGAAACCGCTGTTGTCGGGTTTGTCGCATCCGCGACACGGTGATGTTCGGCCGCGCGCCGCCGCACTCGCAGCTAAGCCGTTGAATAAAATGCAGACTGGTTTGTCTGAGGCTGCACGTGCCGCGGTCGTGACCGGTCTTTCATTGCGTGAGGCCGAACGTGCGATTGCAGCTCCTGCCGCCGCGCAAAGAGAGGTTCAAGATTTGTGCCAACTGCGCTTGGCCGGCAGGTGGCATAGAGCGGCGCCTGAGAATGAAAGTGCCGGCCGCCCAGCCTTCATAGCCGTTCCTCCTTTGTGGCGTGACGGCCCGAAAGTCGCCATCGCGTCAGATGTTCATCAGGGTTCGGCATAGCCGGGGCTCGTCCGGCGACAGTCATGGCAGCGACTTCGCTTCTGGAGCCGCTCATCCGGCCGATAAGAACACATGCGCGTCCTAAGCCGTAATTGATCCGCCGGAGCTGACCAAAGCCACCTTGCTCTGCTTGCGGCAATGGCGATTGCAGGCGAGAAGCCGAGAAGAACCGATGCCGCGAGGAGTCCTGAGGCCATCCGTCCACGAGACGTCACCAGGGAACGAAGTATTGCGTTCCGCGTTACACTACCGTATATACGTCCGCAGCACAGGAGCGCGCCATGGCCACCACAGCCACCAGGAAGGAAACACCCGTCTCGATGCGGTTTCGCGACGATGATCTCACCATCATCGACCGCGGCGCGGAGCTGCTCGGCCTGTCGCGCACGGAGTTCATGCGGCGCGCCGCGCTGCACGAGGCGCAGACGGCCATCCTCAACGAAACCGTCATCCGCGTGTCCCCGGAAGCTTATGACGCCTTCATGCAGGCGATCTCAGCCCCCGCCGCTGCGCCCCCGCCGAAGGCGGCCGAGCGGCTGCGTCGGTCCCCGCCCTGGGACCGCTAGGTGGCGCTTTCAGGCATCGAACTCCTCGACGACGCGCACCGCCTCGACAGCTTCGATTGCGGCAAGCCGGCGCTGAACGCTTGGCTGGCCGGCTTCGCGCGAACGAACCAGGTCCGCGGCTTTACCCGGGTCCTGGTCGTTCACGATGAGGGAACAGTCGTCGGCTATTACGGCCTCGCGCCGGGCGTGATCCAGCCAAACAGCGCACCGCGCGCCATCCGCACCGGACGCCCGCCCGATCCGATCCCCTGCCTGTTGATTGGACAACTCGCCGTCGACCATCGCTATGCCGGACAAGGCATCGGCAGCGGCCTGGTCAAGGACGCGCTGCATCGCTGCGTCGCCGGCGCCGACATCGTCGGCGGCCGCGCAGTGGTGGTGCGGGCGATCGACGCCGAGGCCGAGCGCTACTGGCAGAGCTGGGGCTTCATTCCCGCGCGGGACAATCCGTCGGTGCTCATGCGCTCGATCCAGGACGTGGGCCTCTGGCTGGCCGACAAAGGCCACTAGCTCCACGCGCGTAGCGCCTCCCGTAGCGGCAGCGTCCGGGCGCGCCGGCCTGCAGCCGGATGACGATCCCTCACGCAGGGCCAGAGGGAGACGGCGGTCAGAGCGAGGAAGCTAGCAATAATCTGGGCGACTGGGCTGCCTACCAGGTCCCGTCTCGTGAAGGCGCTAGAGGATACTGGATCCAGCCGCCAAAGACCGGGAGATGGCGCGACGCGCGGACTTTGGGATGATAGTCTGGGACGGCGCATCGCCCGGCACGGCCGTCAACGTGCTTCAGCTCGCCATCGCGAACAAGCCGTGCGTCATTTGCGATCTGGCCAGGGGCAGCATGGCGACTACGTACAATGTGGGAGACTGGTGCGCCATGCTCCGCGATGCCGGTCCAGACATTCGGCGCGCCAAGCCGAAGCCCGCATGGCCCCGGACGAGCGCCTGGCGTTGCCGGGATGATGTACGCGCGGTCCCGGCGGGTTCGACCCGATAGGCTTGATCCGGCCCCGCCCCCAACTCCACTTGTATGAACGGCCGGGGCCGGCCCTTTTCGAAACCGGCCCACCGCCGCGTGACGTTTGCAGGATGATCGTCTTGACCCGTCTCGCATCTGAAGCGGGTGCAAGCCTGCCGAACATTCCGGCTGCTTGGTCATCCAACCTGGCTGCGAGGCATCGCCACCGTGGGGGTGGCGTTCGCTGCCAGTCGGCTCCGATCTCGAAACCGCTGCGCCGCCATACCGAACACGCAACTCGGTTTAAGCGCCAGGCTGCTGTTCGAGGTATTGACGACCCAGGCGACATGACCGGAAAGGCTGGCGGGGTAAGCAGCTTCCATCGATCCGGCGGCATTGCGGATGTGGCTGGCGATGGCGGCCTGAGTTCTTGTCCATCTGCCGCATAGCGGGTGGTCAGGTGCTGGCCGAAGCATTTGTCTCTCAAGGTCACCCCTTGGAAATCCAGCACCAGCGGCTTGTCGGGACAAGATAGATGCTATCGGGATTTGGCCGCCGCAGCCGCGAGCATCGCTTCTCCCATCCCATTGACGCCTCGGGCATTCAGCATTTCACCAGCGTTCTGAATGTCGCGCACCTCTTTGTTCTGGCTGAGTTTTGATTTACCAACCAGGCCGGTGATCTCGATTTCCAGGGCGACGATCCCCTTAACCATCGTGTCAATGAAGTCCTTCGGCGCGTCGCCCATCTTCCACGGGGCAGGCTGCGAGGCTTCATGCATGTGAGTGAGCTTCGCCACGTTACGGCGCACATAGCGCTCATCATCCCGGACAGTGATGCGTCCGTGGGCGTGGACGACGAGATAGTTCCATGTGGGCACCTGCTTATGGAATTCATGCTTGCTTGGATACCAGTTCGGCGAGATGTAAGCGTCGGCCGCACGGAAGATAACGAGGACTTCATCGCCATTGGCAACTTCCTCCCAGACTGGATTTTTGCGTGCAACATGGCAATTGAGGACGCCTTTGTCTCCCTTCGAGCGGTCAAGCTCGAAGGGAATGTGGTTCGCGTCGAGTGTGCCTTTGCTGTGGGTGACCAGGATACCGAGCGGATGTCTCCCGATTAGGTCAAGCAGGGTGTTGTGATCGGGGACGGCAAAATGGGGCGGAACGTACAACGGTGGATCTCCTGTCGCGAATGGGCGGTCGTTAGCGAGCGGCGGTGTCTTGCGGAACGGGCCCGGGCATCTTCGTTGCCGGCGAAGAGGGCCCCGGATCTCGCTGTCCACCATGCTCAAGAACTGCCATCGAGAAGTGGGCAGGCAGATCAGATGCCGCCGCGTATGAGTGCGGTTGGTCAGTGACAAGCCGCACACTCTCGCCTTGGCTCAAAATTACTGCGTGGGTACCCACCACGACACTTAGGGACCCCTGAGTCACCGAGATCAGCTCGCGCGTATCCGGACTATGAGCATCTGCGGAAAACACGTCGCCCGGCATAATGGCCCAGCTCCACAGTTCGAACATCGTTCGTCCCGAGATCGATGAATGAAGTTGTGCAAAGCTTCCTTTAGCGCTTGTCCAAAGCGTCCTCGTCTCTGTCCGCTCAATAGGAAGGCGAACTGTGGAAGGATGGTCATTCAACAAATCGGCCACCGAAAGCGAAAACGCCGCCGCCAGTCGGCAAAGTATGCCGATGCTGGGGTTCGCCTTGCCTTGCTCCAGCGTGACGACGGTTCCCTTGGATAAGCCGCTCAGTTTTGCCAGTCGATCCAGGGTCAGGTTTTGGTCGCGCCTCAATTGTCGGATCCGAACCGCTATCGCTTGGCCAAGCACCCGCTCGGGGTCCAACGCTGTCGTAACATCGGTCATTATATTGACTTAGTGCCTCGGCTCACTTATTACGGTCAATATAATGACCGGCCTGAAATTGTGCAACTGCCCCGTTAGCGAGGAAATGACCGATGCGTTTTGAAACAAAGGCGATCCATTGCGGCCGAGCTGTCGACGCTTCCACAGGGGCGGTGTCCCTGCCGCTGCACACCAGCACGACGTTCCGACGTAGCGTCGACGGCTCGTTTCCTTCCGGATTCGAATACACGCGGGATGGAAATCCGACGCGCAACGCGTTCGAAATGGCCATGGCCGCGCTCGAGGGCGGAGAAGATGGCATTGCCTTCGCGTCGGGCATGGCTGCAATCGCTGCAGTCTTTGAGAGCCATCCGTCGACGGGTCGGATCGTTCTGCCGGATGACATGTATTTCGGCATTCGTTCGCTGATTGACGAGACCGACATTGGATCTCGCTTCGACTTTGCGGCCGTCGACATGCGCGATCTGGATGCCGTGCGCGCCGCGGTCACGTCGAAGCGGACTGGCCTCGTCTGGGTCGAGACGCCGTCAAACCCGATGATCCGCGTTGTCGACATTTCGGCCATCTGCAAAATCGCGCACGAGGCTGGCGCCTTGGCCGTAGTGGACAACACGTGGGCAACTCCAGTGCTTCAACGGCCCCTCGAAGTTGGGGCGGACGCGGTCATGCACTCGGCGACAAAGTACATCGGCGGCCACTCGGACTTGATGGCGGGCGTCGTCATTGTCCCGCACTCGTCACCCCTCGGTCGCCCACTGCGGATGGTCCAGAGACACAAGGGCAGCGTCGCAGCGCCATTCGACTGTTGGCTGGCATTGCGGGGCCTGCAGACATTGTCGGTACGCGTGCGCGCGCATTGCGAAGGCGCCCAGAAGGTTGCTGAGGCTTTGGCGTCTCATCCGCGTGTCGAAAAAGTACTTTTTCCTGGCCTGCAAACTGATCCGGGACACGATCTCGCTAAGCGGCAAATGAGCCATTACGGAGCGATGCTATCCTTTATCGTCAAAGGCGGAGCCGATGCTGCGATGGCTGTGGCCGGCCGCCTCGAGGTTGTTGCCCGGGCGACAAGCCTTGGCGGGACGCACTCTCTGATTGAGCATCGCGCATCCGTCGAGGGTGCCAAGTCCAAGGCGCCAGGCGGATTACTGCGAATCTCAGTGGGACTTGAGCATCCTCAGGACATTGTCGATGATCTGATGCAGGCCCTAGGCGGAACCTTCAAAGCGGCAGCCGAATGACGCGGGTGCAAGAACTCTGGCAGCGCTTTACGTGGCGGCTGGCGCAGCAATGCGGCCTGCTACGGTTGGGCGCCTAGATCAGGCAAAGCATCTTCGACGATGCTTAGATTTCGATCGAAAATCTCGGTGTCGGATGCGTTGGCGCGGAGAGACCGCACCTTGTTCAGGATCGCCGCAACCGCCGCTTCAGGCCTGGCGATGCGGCTCGACCTTTTCGAGGAAACCGCCGGTCTGCATCAGCTCGGCGATCTTCTTGTGCGCGACTAAACGGTCGAGACCGTCGAGCTCGCCCCAGACCGCCTAGCGCTCCGGCGTCACCTCCAGCCCGGCGAGAAAGTCCTCATTGTCCTTGAGGCTCACCGCCGCATTGACGGTGAGGATATTGACCGCCGGCAGCCGGTGGCGCTTGCCGGCCTCGAAATCATTGAAGTCATGCGCCGGCGTGATCTTGACCGCACCGCTGCCTTTTTCGGGATCGGAATACTCGTCCGCCACCACCGGGATCCTGCGGCCGACGATCGGCAGGATGAGGTTCTTGCCGACGAGATGCCGGAAACGCTCGTCGTCGGGGTGGACTGCGACAGCCGTATCGCCCAGCATCGTCTCCGGCCGGGTCGTCGCAACGGTGATGAAGGTCTTCGGATTTTCCGGATCGAAGGTCATGCCTTCGACCGGATAGCGGAAGTGCCAGAGGTTGCCGTTGACTTCCTGCTGCTCGACCTCGAGATCCGAGATGGCGGTCAACAGCTTCGGGTCCCAGTTCACAAGGCGCTTGTCCTTGTAGATCAGCCCTTCCTTGTAGAGCGTCACGAACACTTCGAGCACGGCCTTGGACAGGCCCTCCTCCATGGTGAAGCGCTCCCGGCTCCAGTCGGCCGAGGCCCCGAGCCGCTTCAGCTGGTTGAGGATGGCGCCGCCGGATTCTGCCTTCCATTCCCACACCTTGTCGATGAACTCATCGCGCGTCAGGTCGCGGCGGTGGATCTGATTTTGCATCAGCTGGCGCTCGACCACCATCGCGCGGCGATGCCGGCATGGTCCATGCCTGGTTGCCAAAGAACGTTCTTGCCGCGCATGCGCTCGAAGCGCACCAGAATGTCCTGCAGCGTGTTGTTGAGCGCGTGGCCCATATGCAGCGAGCCGGTGACATTCGGCGGCGGGATGACGATAGTGAAGGCTTCAGCCCCCTCCTCGGCCCCGGCACCGGCCCGAAACGTCTTTTCAAGCGTATTATGTTTTTTGTGCATAGACCAACGAGTTGAACGGCGGCCCCATAAATCGCCGATGTGATAGGTCGGGCAAAGGCGTCCACCAGCTCGTACTTGTCAGGACGATGCCACCCTTGATCTTGCACCCGCCTCCGATACCAGCGATGCGCTGCGTCATATGCTCATGCCTGTCAGGATGGGATGGGCGCTGCTAGCACAGTGGCAGTTTGACAACCCGGCCATCGGGGCGGTAGCACCGTCCAAGACCAAGAGTCGCAGGGCAGACCGCACCCCATCGGGCTGCGCGACCCAGACCAGCTGACGCCCAACTGGCACACTCATCGCGCATCAGCACCGTGGATGCGACATCTACTTTGTTTACTTTGTTGCGAGCGCGATATCGGAACTTGGTTGTGACGCAGCTGTGCGTAAGCGCACCGCTGTCAGCAAGTGAGTGAGCGAAAGAACTACGTGGTGGAGGTGAGAAGTCATGCGGCGTCAAGATTCCCCGCCCTTTGCGGCAAACACACTGATCCCTCTTCAGAATCCGGTCTTTCGTTCGATCTGGACAGCCACGCAGATATCCAGCCTTGGCTGGCTGGTGCAGAGCGTGGCTATAAGCTGGCTTATGGCAACGATTTCAGCCTCCGATCTGATGGTTGCGCTCGTGCAGGCTGCATCGACACTGCCCGCCTTCTTCTTGTCGATCCTTGCTGGAGCGATTGCAGACAGCTTCAGCCGCCGCGGCGTGATGCTTGCCGGACATTGCCTGATCGCATTGGCATCCACGGCGCTGGCTCTCTCTGTTGGACTGGGCTTTGTCAGTCCATGGCTGATCTTGGGACTGAGTTTCTTGGCGGGATGCGGCTTTGCCTTGAATGATCCAGCCTGGCACGCCTCGGTCGGCGACATCCTGGAAAAGCGCGACATACCCGCTGCAGTGACGCTGATGTCGGTGGGGTACAACGTGGTTCGGAGCATAGGACCGGCGCTGGGCGGTGTAATTTTGGCTTTGCTGGGCCCCCTTACGGCTTTCGCCTTCGCTGCGCTGACCGACCTGGTCCCATTGAGCGCTGTCCTGCGCTCCAAGTGGCAAGTTCGTTCTTCGCCTCTTCCGCGCGAGCGGATGACGACGGCCATTCATGATGGCATGCGCTTCACGGCAATCTCCTCGGAGATCAGAGTGGCGATCGTGCGTGCAACCCTGTTCGGGCTGTCAAGCATCTCGATCCTTGCTCTGCTCCCCCTCCTGGTTCGCGACCAACTGGCGGGGGGGCCAATTGTTTACGGCGTCCTGTTGGCCGGCTTCGGCACAGGCGCCTTCATCGCGGGCATTGGCAATAGCTACTTGAGACGCATCACGTCCCAAAATCGATTGATCACGCTCGCGTCCGTTGCTTGCGCAACGTGTTGCCTTTTACTGGCTCTCACATCATCGGTGGCTGTAGCAGCGATCGCGCTTGCAATCGCTGGCGCCGGCTGGGTTGTCACCTGGACCGGAACCGACGTGTGTGTGCAGTTGGCAAGCCCAAGGTGGGTCGTTGGTCGCACCCTGTCGATCTATTACGCCCTGACCTACGGCGGCATGGCAGCGGGCAGCTGGATCTGGGGTGCTGTCGCGCAGTACTATTCCCTGACGTGGGCTTTGGAAGGTGCTGCAGCGGCGCTGTTGCTGGTTGCAGCTGTGGGAAAGCTATTGCCGGTACGGCTATGGGAGGAATCGGATCAAGGGGCCTTCGACTTCAGGCCACCAGAACTGGCCCTCGATTTGAAGCCCAGGAGCGGCCCGATCGTGATCAAGGTGGAGTACTCGATCCCCGAGGAGAATATCGAGGAATTTCTGAGCTGCATGCGCGAAAGGCGGCGCGTTCAGAGCCGTGCCGGTGCGCGGGACTGGACCCTCCAGCGCGATCTTCAGAACTCGACTCTTTGGACCGAGACATTCCGCACGCCGACATGGACGGACTATCTTCGTCTAAACCATCGGCTAACGGTGACTGACAGGGAGGTAGGCGAGCGCCTTGCCGCTCTGCGGGTCGGTGATTCTCCTCCTCGTCTCTCACTTTCGATCGAGCGGTCGACAAGCCCCGCCCCCGGCAGCCAAGTCCAGCCTGTGCCCTTTGTATCGCGCCCGTAAGGAAACCAGTAACTTTTCTGGGCTCGGACACGGGAATGGCCGAGACCTACTCCTTCTCTCGTCGGGTCAGCCCGGATTGCCATACCTTGCGGCCGGTTAGGCGAGCATGAGGATTTGTGTGGCACGTATGTCCACCACGGGCCCATGTCCAGCCCCACCGCCTCTGCCATCAGATCGGCTTGGGGACGGGTTCAGGTCGCCTGTCCCCGTGCATCGCGGCGAGCAGCGGGGAGCAAGGGGGGCGGAGGGGTCTCGCCGGGCACGGAGTGAAGCGGGCAGACGGAGGAATCCGCCACCTGCGGCGCGACAATGAAGCTGCGAGCGTTGCCTCAATCAAGATGAGAATGCTGGCGGGTTGGAACGCAGGGAGGGCGTAGCCCGACTGGAGTTTCAACCCGCCAGCGCCGCCGCCTTTTCGGGCTTCAGCGCGCGCGTGGATTTTCTGCATTTAGCTGCAGCGAAGGTCCCGGTGGTGCGGTGGAAGCGCACCCGGGGCATCTTGGACTTATTATCCAGGACTGCTGCATTGCCACAGCAATGGTCACAACCTGCTAGGGTCCGGACCCATAAAGGGTTCCACTGACGGTGGTTTTATGATTCACGGTCTCCAAAGGGAGGCCACCGATGAATCGCGATTATTTCTGGCTGACCGAGGAGCAGTTTTCGCGGCTGCAGGCGCTGCTGCCAACCGACACGCGCGGCAAGCGCTGGCGGTCCTCCGGCTGAGGTCCTGATCGACTCTTCGGCCGTGAAGGCGCATCGCTGCGCTTCTGCCGGCAAAGGGGGGAGCAAAATCAGGCGATTGGCCGGTCGCGCGGTGGGCGAACCACGAAGATCCACGCCCTGACCGATGGCCTGTGCCGCCCGATCGCTTTCCTCTTGACCGGTGGCCAGGTCGCCGATTGCAGCGCCGGAGATTTGCTTCTGGAGCAGATGCCCGAGAGCCCGATCCTGCACGCCGACAAGGGCTATGACACCAATGCCATTCGCCACAAGGTCGAGGCTAAAGGGGCGATGCCGAACATTCCGTCGAAAGCCAACCGGCGCTGGAAGAACTGCCTCTCCCCTTCCTCTACCGTGATCGCAACGCCATGTTTGGACGGCTCAAGGATTTCCGCCGCATTGCCACCAGCTACGATCGATCGGCCACTAACTTCCTCGCTGCCGTCTGCCTCGCCGCTACGGTCGGTTACTGGCTGTGACAGTTGTCCTCGACAAACAGAAGCGAACTTGCGCCCTGAAGCAGGGTGATCGCTTCAGAAACGGTGCGAAGGAGTATGTCACTCGCCGGCTCGATGTCGTGGATGAGGCCGGCGGCCTCACCAATCATGATCGCGGCTATCGTGGGATCGCCGCTTGCCCACGCTTCGCGGTAGGCAGCGGACTGCGCGTCAATGTCGGCGAGGAGATGGGCCTCATTGCCGTGCCAGGCTTCCGTAAAAGCATTCTTCCGAACGCGCAGTGAAAACCGCGATGGCCAATCCAGGCGGCGCGCTAGGTCCATCACCGAGGTTCGAACCGTGTCGTCTCCGGTCGCCGCAAGGGCAGCCTGGTGCAGATTTGGATGAACGAGAGCCTCCAACGAGGCCCAGAAACGTGATCCCATCACGACGCCATCAGCGCCAAGCATCAGCGCCGCTGCAAGCCCACGACCATCGGCGATGCCACCGGCCGCGCAGATGAGCGTGTCCGGCGCCCGTCGCCGTACCAAGTTCGCGACCTCCGGAACAAATGTGAATGTCGCTCGCTTCTCACCGTGACCGCCGGCTTCCGCGCCTTGGGCGACGACGATGTCGGCTCCGACATCAAGAGCGCGGCGCGCGTCGTCGAGGCTCTGGACCTGGCAGATCAAGGGGACCCCGGCGGCCCGTATCGCCGGCGAAAAAGGCGCCGGGTCGCCAAAGGATAGGAAAATCGCACTTGGTCGCCGCTCCAGGGCCTTATCGAGTAGGCGCGGGTTCCTGGCGAGTGACCATGTTATGAAGCCGCAGCCGACAGGTCGGTTGCCAGATCGCTCGAACTCTCGCGTCAGCCAATCAGCGTCGCCATAGCCGCCGCCGATAAGCCCAAGCCCTCCGGCTGAACTGACCGCACCTGCGAGTTCCCCGCCCGATGCGAATGCCATCGGCGCGCTGATGATCGGATGCTGCAGTTCAAGCCGATCAGTGAGACGGGTTACGATGCGCATCATCACTCCAACAGATTGCCTTGAGTATCGCAGGTTCGGTTGATTCTATCGAGCCCCGCTCAGCGCCCCGCGATTAACGGCAACCAGAGCCCCCAGTCGACCAACGGTTATGAGTCCGGACCTTAGTACTACAGTTGCGGATGCCGATGCCGTTTGTAGTGACAGATGGTGGCCGCAGCCTGATGTCGTCGTCGCCATAGCGACCAGGCGATGATGAAGGGCTTTTGTGTCGGTGGGAAGATGAGGCGGCGAGGAGATAGCGGATCTCGGGGACGCTCGGGACGAGCGCAGCCATCCGGATCAGGCGGCGATTGGCTCCTTTGGACTCGTTTCGTTCGGTTTGCTCCATGCGCTGCGGCGAAGATCAGCCGATAGCTTCGAGAGGAATGCCAGGGCGGCCATGCACAGGCTCATGTGGCGATGCCATCCGTGCCAGGACCGAGCCTCGCAATGATCAAGTCCGAGATCATCCTTGGCGCGCTCAAAGCACTCCTCGATCGCCCAGCGCAGGCCGGCCACTGCCGCCAATTCGGCCAAGGAGGAACCGGGCGGGGCGAAGACCAGGTAGTAGGCTTTTTCTCCGGATGTCGATCGCTTGCGGCGGACGAGAAGCCAATGCTCGAAGCCGCCTTTTGACGTCCAAGGGCGGCGGATGCGTGCCCAGTCGTAGAGCCGAGGGCCTTTGGCGCCTTCACCTGCCGCATGACAGGCCCAGTCGTCGGGCTCGAACTCGCTGGCCAGTTCCTCGGGCGAGGTTTCCTCAAACAGACGATCCCCTCCCCGGCGCATGAAGTGAGCGCCTCGAACCGCCAAGACATAGGGCTGCTCGCGAGCTTCCAGCATCCGGCGAAGGCTGCTGTCCGCCCCGTAGACAGCGTCGCCCAGAACGTAAGCGCACGGGACGCCGGCATCGAGCGCCGCCTCGACCATGGCGCGCGCCATCTTTGGCTTGGTCGCAAACTCGACCATCTCCGGGATCGACGCTCTGGCACATCGCGCCCGATCCCTTGTCCAGCTCTCCGGCAGATAAAGGCGACGATCGACCAGCGCTTGGCCGTAGCGGCTCGCGTAAGCCAAGAACACGCCGACCTGGCTGTTCTCGATCCGCCCCGCCGTTCCCGAGTACTGACGCGCGACACCGGCGGAACGATCGCCCTTCTTCACAAATCCCGTCTCGTCGACGATCAGGACGCCATCCTCAGCGACTGCATCCGATAGGGCCGCTCCGCTCCGGATTGCTCAGCCATCAGCCAGCCTGTCTTGCGCTCAATGCCGGAAAGAAGGCCGTCAAGGAAATCTGCGCCCGTTTCCCGCAACTCACGACGAGGAAGCACCCGCCCAACCCGCGCCTTCAGCGCTGTGAGCGGCCAACAAGCATCCGGCCCGTGGGGCCGACTCGTCTCCCGGTCGTGTGAGCAGAAGAACATCGCGAAGTGCGGCTTCATCCTCGACGCCGCGAGCCTGCTCGCCGTACCGCGGCCGCCGAAAGCCCTAGGCGCTGTCACCAGGCGCCAGCCCACCTCTCTAGCTGGCGGACCATCGCATCGAGCGCGCCGATGGCCGCACATGCAGTGATTGCAATGTCCTCAATGCGCCGCAACTGTTTGGGTCGGCGGCAGCCCTGCGCAACCAGGCCGGCACCGCCGTCGTCGGCGCGGCTTCCGTGGCACCGGGAAGAGTGCCGTGGTGGCGCAGGAGGGTTTTGGCTCAGAATCATGGAACACGATGAATCATCGCGGCGCTTTTTGTAGAGCGAACGATAAGTCTTGCACGACCAGCCATTTATCCCTCGCGAGATCAATGCCGCGGGCAATTAGCAGGCGAACTCCGTCCGGACTGAGTACCTGTTTCAAGGCGGGCAAAAGAAGTTGTGTAGTCATGTCACGAAATGCTTGGTCCGCTTCTCTGCCGGCCGATGGTCCATGAAATCCCCTCCCCACCCATGACACCAGACACCTCCTTGCCAATAGACCGATCAAGCACTGGCCTCCATGGTACCAGCGTGAACTCGCGCGCCTTCTCGACTATGACGTACTTGCCGCTGGCAAGGTCGATCGAGCGGCGCAATCGACCCTCTATTCGATCACCAGGCTGCGCTTCGGAATACGAGAGTCCGAGTTCGTCAGACAGTTGACCGGCAACACGGTTCAGCTCACGTTGACGCAGCATCGAAAGCATGTTGGCGCGATAGACGATCCGGTCCTGCTCTTCCCGAGCAAGACCTTGCGCAATCAGCCACTGCCGTCGGCGGCCTTGCGCCTCTCGGACATCGCGGCCGAAACCAGAGCTGTGCAAGGCCTCCGGTGTGTCGGAAACCAGCTCTCGATCGAGCCAGGTGGCGCCGTCGAACCTGACTTGTCTCTCCAGCGGCATCGATGAGAGCTTGTGAACCGTGACAGGCTCGGCCCTCGCTCGCTTACGCTCGTAGTCAGACACACGGTCGAGATGATCCGGTGCGACGATCCAGGTGCCGTCCGGCTCGCGCTCGACACGACCGGTCGCCCGGCGGATCGCCTCCAGTCGCCGCACGTGCGTTTCGGCAAAGCGTTCGGTGGCCGACGGGTCATGCTTGAGATGGATATCGATGCTGTAGCGCGCGTCATTGGCCGTGGCGATCTCGGCAATTGTGCGGTCGACTTGCCTTGGCCCGGTGTCCCTCGGCGTGACCCGCACTATGCAGCCCTCTGGCGTCGGTTGGGTGGCCTCGCCTTTGCCGATATCAACATAGTGGCTTTTGCCGTCCACGCCGTCGACGACGAGGTAATGGCGGTCAGTGATTTCGTCGGCCAGGCCGCGCGCAACGATGCGGCCAACGACAGGCTGCATCTGCTCTGCAGATCGATCATGGACAACATAGTCGGCGGCACTGCGGGCGAGCCCCTTGCCGGTCAGTTCGCGGTGCATGGTCTTGATGATGTCGCCCCGCTCGCCGATGCGGCGCAGCGTCGCTTCAAGCTCGCCATCAAGGCGCCAGCGGCCCGAGCCGACTTCCTCAGCCAGACCCATCCGCTCGAGCTTGCGCAGGCGGCCCTGGTGCAGCGTCTGGCGAAACGTGTCTCGGCTGGCCGGTGAGACATGCCCCTCATGGTCGCGCATGCGGAGCAGCTGCCGATCGATGCTGGTGAAGCGTTCCCGCTCCATTTCCTGGCGCAGGCGTTGCTCGATCTCGCGGTCCGTTCTCGGGCCAAGGTCGAGGCTGACCAGCTCGGCCGCCTGTTCACGGATTCCAGACGAGATGTAGTCTCGCGCGATGACAAGATTTTCGCCGCGGTCGTCCTTGCCGCGGACGATAATATGGGTATGCGGATGACCAGTGTTGAAATGATCGACAGCGACCCAGTCGAGCTTGGTGCCGAGGTCTCCTTCCATCTGCGCCATGAGGCGCCGCGTGAGCGGCTTGAGGTCGTCATACTCGATGCCGTCTTCAGGTGCGACGATGAAGCGGAACTGATGCCGGTCGCCATCGGCACGATCGATGAACGCCTTGCCATCGACGCGGTCGCTGTCGGCGCTATAGAGCTCGCCAGGCTCGCCTTCCCGGGTGACGCCGTCGCGCTGGAGGTAGCGAAGGTGTGCACGTGCCCCGTCAACACCCTTGCCGGCCAGCTTGACGATACGCGCCTTGACGACGGCGCGCCGCTGCCGAAACGCCGCGTGGCGATCGCGCGCTCTGAGAACGGCGGCAGCAGCCCCGCCGCGCCCCGCCCGGCTTCCGATGAAGCGGCCACGGCGACCGCTGCCGCCGCCGGCTCGGTTGATCGCGGCGCGAATCTGGCCGGCGAAACGCTTGCCTGCCTTCGAGCCGCGCGATCCGATTTTGCCCAGGCTCGGCTTGAACTCTTCATCCTGCATTGAGCCTCCTAGTAATCTTTAACAAAATCACATGTTTGTCGGCAGCAGCTCTCCTGACGCTGAAGGCAGCCTCCGTGAAAAACGATGTGCAGACAAAGACTTCGCCGGCTCCAGGAGGCGATGCCTTTATCTTGCCTTCAGCGGACCTGCCTCCCTGCCTTCCTGCCCCGACCCACGGTACCCCTGCCCTCACCTGCGATCCGGCCGGCCTGACCTTGCTCGCTCCGATCCGAGCGGCACCACAATTTGGCCATTCGGATCGGTCGCGGAAACACCGTTTCGCAGGAAAAACAGCGACTGCCCGGACGGGATTTCCGGCGCTTTTCCGGAACGGGATTTGCCGGTGAACGCGTCCATGTCGGCGGCCGAGATCCCCGCCGCCTTGAGCTCTTCCAGATACGAAACCGTCTCGCTGGGCAGCGGTCGCCCACGCTGCAAATGCTGTTCGTAGCGGTCCGGCCCAGCGTTATAGGCGGCAAACAGGCCGGGAAAGCCGAAGCGGTCATACATGGCGCGCAGATAGGCAGTGCCTGCCAGAATGTTGTCGCGAGGGTCGTGCGGATCGGCTCCCAGGCCAAGCTCTGCGCGCACCTCCTCGTAGGTGCCGGGCATCACCTGCATGAGGCCAATGGCGCCGGCGCTCGATGTGATCGGCCGTCCGTCCACCATTGTCTGCCCCCGGCTTTCGGCATCCATGACGGCATAAATCCAGGGCTGTGGAATGCTGAATCGCCGGCTTGCTTCGGCCACCAAGGGCTGCCATCGTTGGAGCTGCGGACCACGGGAGATGGCGGCCGGCTGAGCGTCGGTCGCGGCGGAACAGGCGCATGGCGCTATCGCGACCATGCCCAGCATCAGGAGGGTTACTCGGTCCATAGCGGCACGAGCCTCCCCGCAATATTTTCGGCCGGCACCGGCCCGAAATAGCGGCTGTCGAAGGAGCGGTTTCTATCGTTGCCGAGCAGGAAAAACTCGTCGGCGGCGAGCTTGCGGCAGGCATTCCACCAAGGCAGCGGACGGTGCTGCGTGTCGGTTGCCAGCCGGCGCGCGACAATCTCGCCGCCGATGATGATGGCGTCGCCGAAGGCGCAGACATGCTCGCCAGGCAGCGCGGCAAGGCGCTTGACCAGCGGCACGTTGCTGGGCAGATAGAAGCGTTCGGCGGCGAGATCGGCGACCGGTTTTGGCGGGCGGACGAGCACGAGATCGCCACGAGCCGGCGATCCGGACGCGACGCGATAAAGGCCGACCGGCGCACTGGCCGAGGCGTTCCAGACCAGCCAGGGCGATGGTTTGCCGAAGGCGGCGAAGCCGATCAGGCTGAGGCCTGCACTAGCCACGGCGATCGTCTTGCGCGCCCGAATGCGCCGCAGATGGCTGCCGATCAGACGGATAGTGGGACGCCGGCTCATGAGCGGCCTCCCTCACCGGCCGAGCCGGAATCGTGCCCGGCATCCTCGGGCCTGGTCTCCTGCGCGCGTCCCTTCGACCAGTCGTCGAGCTCGTCGATGTGATAGCGGACATAGCGGCCGTGCTTGCGAAATTGCGGGCCGCCGCCTTTGAGCCGCATCTTCTCCAGCGTGCGCTGGGACAGCCCGATATAGAAGGCGGCCTGCGCGGTGTTGAGAAACGGACTGCCCTTCTTCGCGCGGGCCGCGCGTTCGTTTTCGTCGTCCATGATGATCCTCGTTTCGCTACGGACAAGCGAAGGCGAGGATCGGCGAGCGAGATCGTTTTGGGGACGGGCGAAGAGTGGGGGGCGAGTTTTCGCCGCCCCCTCCCGAAAGAGCCCCGCGCCGGTTGCGGCGCGGGGCTCGAGGCTGGCGGTTCAGTCGACCGGGTTCCAGATGATGGCGTATGTGTCGTCGTCATCCTGGCCGGCGGCGCGGCCGAGATTGGCGTAGAGCTTGCGCGGGCCGAACTCCGGGGCGGCAATCGACAGGCTCACATAGTCCTTGCCGGAGGTCTCGCCGGTGCGGATCCAGCCGGCCCCTACTTCGACCCCTTGCGTCAGCACCCGGAAGTCGGGATGGGTGTCGGCGCTCTTTGCCTGATTGGGCACGATGTCGATGTCGGCGCGGACGCTAAGCGTCTTGAGCTGGCCCTTGTAGCCGCCGTTTTCCTGTTTGGTAACGTATCCGATCGCGGTCATTTTCAGTCTCCTTTGGTGCTCGTAGGGGACCATTCCCCTGCGATGGCGGACCGTGATGGGCGCGTCCGGACCGCCGGAACCGGGACGGCCGCAGCGATAGCGGAGGACCCGAGCGGGCAGCTTTTTTGAAGCGAAGCGGCGCGAGGAAGCCGCCGCAGGCGGCGGGGAAAAAAGCTGCTGGCGAGGGTTTCGGGCGGGCCGGATCCGCCCATAGGTCGTCAAGCCAGCCGCAGGGGAATGGTCCCTGAGACACATGGAGACAGGTGGCGCGATCGGCGGCACAACGAGCAGGCGGCATTACAGGGCGCCGGCTGCGCGGGCTCTGTCGGCAACCCGATCGGACAATTGGACCCATGCGCCTGGCGCCTCGGCAAGCAACCCGGCGTGGTGCAGGGCTGCCGAAACGGGGGCGAATTGGCGTCGGGATTTCTCGCGCGCGGCACTGACTCGACAAGACGAGCAATCGGCAGCCGGCGCGGCCCGGAGCGGCGCGCGCGACCTGAGCTGCGGCACTCGAGAGAACCGCCGCTCGGGCCCTGATCGACTATTCGCGCGCGAACAGCGGCTGCACTTGTGCCCACTGATCGGCGGTGCGGAAACCGCCGCGACTGGTGTAGCTTTCGGCGGGGAATTTCATCCAGCGCGGCAGCCAGGTCTCGACCCTGAGGCGGCCATTCTCGCCCGCCAGGAAGTCGCGGATGATCTTCTTTTGCGTCTTGACCTTCTCGGCGACATTGCCGTCCGCGACCAGCTTGCCGCCGACCTCGGCCAGCATCGAATTGGCGATTTCCTTGTCGCGCAAGAGGTCGAAGAAGGCATCGTCCGGTTGCCACCATGTGCCCATATCGACGTTCAGATGGTTGCCGAGCGCCTCGATGACGGTGCTGCCGGCTGCAGACGTCTCGGCCATGACAAGGGTGAGAACGCGCATGACATCGTCGTCGCACAGCGCCAAGAGGCGCGCGAACACGCCGGCGATAGCAAAGGCGTCGCCATTGCCGCCGGCGACCACGCCATCCTCATCCGGTGATCCGAGCAGGGCCAACACTTCGCGCCGCTTTTTGCCGAATGCAGCTTCAGCCTTGCAGCCGGCAAGGCTGGCAGTCACCGTCTCGTTGGCTGCGCGCTGTGGCTCACGGCGCACCTGCCACAAGCCGGAACCGGTGATGGCGTGCGCCACCACGAGGCGCAGCGCCACGGCGGGATGGTCGAGCATGGCCGCACGCACGGCAGCATGGCGATGCAGATCGACATAGTTCTGCATCGGGCCGGTGAGTTCGGGGCGCGGCGGCTTGGCGGCTGTTTCGTCTTGCTCACCGCCCTCGCGGGCGCGGCGGGCTTGCTTGTGTGACAGCCAGCCCTCGTGACACTCGACCTCGCCGCGATACGTGACCGCGATGAAGACCTTGCCGCCCTTCTTCTTCGGGGTCTTCTCGTGGTCCCATGGGTGGAAATACTGGCCCGGCTCCAGCAGCACCACCTCGCTCCAGCCGTCGTTGAGATAGGTGTCGCGTCTGGCGGCAATCGCTTCGTTCTGCTTTTGCCAGAACAGGTCGGCATCGGCGAAATAGCTGTCCTCGCCGAACAGGTCCGAGGTGATCAGGCCGGGGTATTCGTCGATGGCAAACAGCGCCACCTTGGTGGAAATCGACTGGCCGCCGAACAGCCATTGCTTCAATTGAAAGCCACGCGGCGCGTATTGATCGGGATCGGCACAGAGTGCCAGCCAGTCCTTCTGCTGCGCCTTGGACGCCATGGTGAGATGGCGCGCCGTCTCGGCGTCGATCTCCTCGCGCCGATAGGCTTCGCGGATTTTGGGCAAGAGGTAGCCAAGCGCCAGAATGCGTTTGACCTTCAGGTCAGTGATGCCGAAGGTCGCAGCGATGTCCGGAACGGTGCGGCCTTGCCTGACGAGCCGCGAAAACGTCTCCCATTGCGATACTTCGTCAGGATCGAGGCGGGCGAGGTTTTCGATCAGCGAGGCTTCCAGCGCATCGGCGTCGTCACCGTCCTCCATGATGGCGCAGGGCAAGGGATCGCCTTCGCCGCGCTCGTCGGCAAGCGATTTCGCGGCGAAATAGCGCCGCCTGCCGGCGACGATCTCGAAGGTTTCCGGCTGGCCGTTCGGCCGCACAAGGAGAGGCACCAGCACGCCGCGCGCACGCACGGAGGGCAGGATGTCGGATATGTCGGGCGCGCGTTTTCCATGGCGCATGTTGAGCGCGCAAATGTTGAGCTGATCCAAGGGAATGTGGGCAAGCTGCATGGTTACTCTCCTTTCGCTTTGGTTGAGGTTGTCCCCGCCGCAGAGGCCGAAGGCCGGCGCGGCGGGACGGTTTTTGCGCCTATCGGCGCTGCTATTCCGCCGTGTCGGGCGGAAGCTCGGAATGGGGCTTTGAAAGGGCGTCTGCTGCCTGCCGCAGAAGTCGCTCGGCCTCGGTGATGTGGCCGCAAATGCGGGCGGCTTCGGCATAGACGGAGAGCGTAAAGCGCGCCTGGAAATGCAGGTCGCGCTCTATGCCGAGGCCAAGCGGACCTTTTAGGGATGCAAGCTCGGCCAGACTGACGCTGCCGAGTTCGGGGAAGCCGAAGCCGAGATCGCAAAGGCCGAACAGCGTGTCGCCATCGGCGTCGAGTTCGGTCAAAAGCCACGTGGCGGCACCTGTCGGATTAAACAGTTTCACAACGGGAAAATGGTCGATGTCGGCGTCGGCGGCGCCATTGGCGAGCAGTCGTGCGCGCAGTGGATCGGTGATCAGGATCATGGAAAGACTCCTTGTCAGAACAGGTCGAGTTGATTTCTGCTGGCTTCATCGAAAAGGCCGATATCGAGCGGCTTTTGCGCCGCGCGCGGACACATCGGCGCGTCCATCAGGAGGGTGAGCCGATCGCGCGTGGTGATCGGCCGGACACCGGGAATGAGCATCTGCTCGCCTTGGCGTCGGCTCGGTCGCGGTCAGTTGAGGATCGCGCATCGTCATGCCGCAATCCCTTCCTGCGCCTCGCCTTCGGCATCGGCCTGAAGGCCAAACAGGAAATCGGCGGCCTTGGAGGCAAGACTGGCGGCACGGAAGATGGCGCGGTTGTCCTCGCGCAGCACCTTCAGCCATGAGCCGATGTAATCGGCATGACGCACGGTCGGCTCGATACCGAGATTGCTGCAGGCGAAGGCGGCAGTGATTTCGGCGACCAATTCTTCACGCGCGTAGGCCTTGGAGCCGAACGAGCCGGAGAGGTCGCGAGCAAGCCGCGTCGGGTGGCCGGTCCAGTGGCCAAGCTCGTGAAAGCAGGTCCGGTAATAGTCGATCTGCTGATGGAACGCCGGCTGCGGCGGCACCTGAATGTGGTCGCTGCCCGGCATGTAGAAAGCGCGATCGCCGCCGACCCTGAAATCCGCATCGCTGGCGCGAATGAGCGTCTCGGCCTGCGGCACGATCTCGCACTGAGGCAGCGGCTCGGCGGCGGCATAGAGGTGTTCCGGAAGATTATCGCACTGCGCGACATTGAAGACGGTGAAGCGCTTCAAAAAAGGCACGGCCTGTGGTTCATCGCCCTCGTGGCGTGCGCGCTCCTTCTCGCCCTTGGGGACAAAGCGGTCGGCATGCACGATGGTCGTGCCGCGCTCGCCCTTCCTGACATTGCCGCCAAGGACGAGCGCTTGCCGGAAGGTGAGCCAGTTCTGGCTGGGATAGCTGCGCTCGATGACCGCGCCCCACAGGATGAGGATATTGATGCCGGAATAGGTGCGCCCCGTGGACGCATTCCTCGGCAGGCCAAGGCCTGCCTTTGCGCTGCCCCATGGCTTGACCCATGGCACGGTGCCGCGCTCCAGCTCGGCAATGATGCGGTCGGTGATCTCCTGATAAAGGCTGGCGCCGGGGCGCCCGCCCTTGCCTGCGCCAGCCTCTCCGCTGGCGGTACGCTTGCTGTTTGCATGCATCGTCTCATCCTCCGCTCGCCAATCGCCGCGCCTTTCCCCGGAAGCGAGGTGGGCGGCGAGTCGCGACCGGAAAGGCCCGCCGTGGGAGGCGGACCGCATCCGAAGGACCGGAACGAAGAGGAGGACCCTGAGCGGCACGCGAAGGGTTGCGGGCTGCCGCGGCGGGCCTAGAAGGGAGTGCCGCCCACCCCGCGCCACCGGGAAAGGCCAACAGACAAACCGCGCCGCCCGCAAGGGCGGCGGCCGTCACAGCCCGAAGGGCTGCCCACGCCAAGGGGCGAAGCCGAATGGCCGAGACCGCCTGAGCTTGCCGAAGAAAAGCGGGCTCGGTTCACGAGCACCTGGTGCGCGTCGTCAGGCGCGCGGGCGCCCGCCAGGACGGCAGGCCGGACAGATTTTTCGCACGGATCATCGTCAAGCGCCGCAGTTACGTCGAGAAACTCGACGACATCGCCGCCGTGGCGCGGCTTCCTCCGAACAAAACCAGCGCTCGCCTTTCAACAGGTTGAGGCGCGTGTCCCAGTAATATTCCTGACCGGGATCATGATAGACGCGCTCGCCCGTTTGTGGCTTATATTGGCTTTGATGTTGCAGCCGACAACGGCAGGGTCGATTCGAAGGCAAGAAAGCCAGCCAGGAGTTGCTTTGATAGCTATGATTGCCCACGCCCTTCCCTCCGAAGAGAGAATGCGACGTTTGCGGCCTGGAGTCTACAAGTCGGGTCTAATTCACCGGTCCTGTTCCGAACCATTGAATGAACGGCGCATCCTTACCCGTGATATCCTTCACCGTCTTTAACAGCGCTTCATGGGTGCGTTGGAGAGCCCGGTAATGGTTGCTGCTAGGTGATAGAAGCGGCTGGACGATGCTCTTGCGCAGCCGTTCCGCCTCCGCCAGAAAGCGCTCGATTTCAGCCTGTGAAAGCTGCTTGCAAAGTTTGGTCCTAGCCATTGCGATCTCCGTTGAGGAATCGCCCCACCTAGGATTATCATCCTATATCGGCATGGCCTGGTAAAGACCCACCCGCAGCGGAATGGCAGCTTGCCGAAGAAAAGCGCGCTCGGTTCACAGCACCGGCGCGAGCCGTTAGGCGCGCGGGCGCCCGTTAGGACCGCAGGCTGGACAGAATCTCGCACGGATCAGCGTCAAGCGCCGCAGTTAAGTCGAGAAACTCGATGACGTCGAGACGACGCTCTCCACCCTCGTACTTGGCCACGAAGGATTGGGGACGATCAAGCTTCTCGGCCACCTGCGCCTGAGTCAGGCCTTTGGCCTTCCGCAGGGAAACCAGCTGGGCCAGAAACCGCTGGTGGCGGGGCGATCGAAGAGACTTGGGCATGTAGGCGAACCGGTCGGGTAAAGACCGGATCAGCGACTAATCCCGGTTTCGGATTATCCCATTTTGGGATATGCTGCGGGCGCTCAACAGGCGAGGTTCGCAGGCATGAATCGATCAATGGGAACAGATGAGACTCGAAACTCAACTCTGTGCGACGAAGTCCCCTGGTCGGAGAACCTCACGAGCTACGACAGGGAGCATTTCACGATCTACCTGAGGATCCTGGATGCCTGCGCCGACAATGCCAGCGAAGAGGAGATGGCTGATCTCATTCTCGGCATCGACCCGGCCCTTGAACCGGTCCGCGCCCGCAAGGCTCTTCGCAGCCATATCGACCGGGCGAACTGGATGGTGACGACTGGCTACAAGGAACTGTTCGCCGGCTGACGCACAGCACGGATTGTCATGCTCTTCAAACAAGGAAGTTCAGATACCCGCCATTCATGAGCGCACGGCCGCGAGAGACAGCGCGGCTGGAGCGGTCACAACTGGTTCGCGTGCTGTTTGACTGCCATTTCTAGTGCTTGGCTCAGAGGCACCGCCTTCGAGAACAGGAAGCCCTGAGCGGTCCTGCAGCCAAGCTTGTGCAGGGTTTGCCGATCCGCCTGTGTTTCGACGCCCTCGGCCATGACCTCGATCCCGAGCATGTTACCGAGATCGATGACCGATTTGACAAGCAGTCGGTCCTCTCGGGATTTGGCCAAGCCGCGAATGAAGCCCTGGTCTATTTTCACCTTGCGTATCCGACTGTCCTTGAGCGATGCCAACGTGGAAAAGCCGGTGCCGAAGTCATCGAGCGCGATGGAAATGCCGGCATGTGAAAGCCGTCCGAGCTTTTCATCCACTCTGTCCGGGTCCACCGGGGATTCTTCGGTAATCTCGATCTCGAACATTGTTGCAGGCAGAGCTCTTGCCGCCAGACCATCCAGAACCATGTCGTCGATATCGCCGGCTTCCAGTTCGCGCGGTGAAACATTCATCGCCACACGGAGATCACGACAGTCAGCTTTCACCAAGCCGTCGATAAAAGCACAACAGTCGGCGAATACGGTTTGCGTCAGCAGCTGAAGCATACCGGTTTCGCGTGCAGCTGTGATGATTTCGGGTGGAGAGATGGCACCATGAGTCGGATGGGACCACCTCAGCAAGGCTTCAAAACCGACCACGGCCTCGGTGTCGAGTTTCACGATCGGCTGGAACCAAGGTTGCAAGCTTCTCGTCTTTATCGCCGAATGAAGGTCCCGTTCGACGGACTGGCGGCGTTGCAGTTCCCTGTCGAGTTCGGCATCGAACAGGCAAAATTCGTTCCTGCCACGACGCTTGGCCGTATAAAGGGCGATATCCGCCCGCAACAACATTTCGGTCAGGCCCGGGCTTTCCGCCAGATATATTCCTATTGATGCCCCGACCCGGACGGACGCGACCTCGATATAGGGGCGGGCAATTTTGGCTATGATATTGGAGGCGAGATCACTGGCAGAAAGCGAAACCCTCGTTGAGGGAAAAAACAGCACGAATTCATCGCCGCCGATACGAGCGAGCGTTGAGCCTTCCGGTGCTTCCTCCTCTATGCGGCGGGCGATCCTGACAAGCAGTTCATCACCGGTCCTGTGACCGTAGGTATCGTTGACGGATTTGAACCCGTCCAGATCAATCAGCATTGCCACGAAGGGGCTATCCGCGGTCTCGAACCGTCCGATAGCGTGTTCGAGGCCACGCCTGTTGAGAAGGGCCGTCAGGTGGTCCTGCCTGGAACTGGCCTTCATCTCCGCCGCAAGCCGCTCGGCCTCATGCCTCAGGCGGCTCGCTTCGCGGAACCGTGCTTGCCCAACAAACGAAGCTCGAACCAAGCCGCCCATGAAGAGCAGAACGGTAAAAGCCAGAATGTAGTCTTCAAAATTGCCTTTCGCCAAAAGGCAACCCACCGTGATGAGGAGCGGAGGTGTGATGAAGTTGGTCGCCGCCGCGGCATACGAACTGCCGTATGTAACCGCACCAGCGGAAATGCCCGCCAGAATGACCAGATGCAGCGGTGCTTGAGGTGTCGTGTACCCAACAGTCAGGACGGCCAGGAAGGACCAGGCAAACCCTGCCAGAAGAGCAAGGATGCCAAACCAGCGAAGCCGCGGCAAAACCCCCACTAAACCGTCATGGCGCCCCGTTTCCTTTAGCTGATAACGCGCGAGTGCAAGGCGGGCGGCATTTATCGCATTGACGACCAGGAACCAGATTGCAGCGGCAAAGCCGCTGCCAGAAAGGGCGTGCACCGCCCAAATCAGGCCTGACAGGATACCGCTTATCGGCATCGACACGAAGAGGCCGGTCCTCAGGTCAGCAAGCTGATCCTGACGGATTTTGGCCTCCAGCGTGTCTACTTTCTTCGGGGCCATGGACGGACCAGCTTGCTCCCATCGTTGTTCGCGAGGACAAGCTTACGCAGGCCCACTGAAGGACGGGTTAACTATCCAGCGGGGGTAACCAGTGCGCTCACCATGTCTTCGGGGCGCACGTCTGCTCTTGGCCTTGCCGTCTGACCATCGAGCTCTTGCCCGCACGCGTGCCTTGATCCGAATCATCCCAGGATCGGCAACGTCACCATGGAAGCAGCCCTACCAACGGCATCAACGCGCCCGGCGAGACAAAAGAAAGCCGGGCCGAGATAGCGTTCCAGAGCGGCAGCGCTGCCTGCGATTCACCGCCTGAGCATGGCCGAAATGCCATGGCGGATAAAGGGAAGATATTGGGCAAAGCGAAGCCCTGCATGTCTTGCAAGCCGTGCCGCCGGGTGCTCGCCTGAGTAGAGAGCGACAAGTGCATTCGTAGCATGATAGAGCGGTGCCGCCGACAGACGCAGCCGGCTTTCGTATCTGCCGAGTATGTCGGGATCAGCAATGTCGCGGCGCTCGCGACATGCCGCCAGGATTCTATCGGCGAGTTGCTTCTGGCCACTGAGGCCGATGTTGAAGCCATGCGCGGTCACCGGGTGCATGCCGAGGGCAGCATCGCCGATCAGTGCCGCACTCGGAGCCCAGAACTTGTGCGCCCAGGTCGTGACCAGCGGATAGGCATGGCGGGTGCTTGCCAAGGTCATCTCTCCGAGGCGTCCTCGACACCGGCTCGTCGATTCCATGAGGAACAAATCGTCGTCGAGAGCAAGCAGTCTGTCGGCCTCGCTTGAGCGCAAAGTGAGAAGCAGCGACGACACGCCTTCCATGAGCGGCAACATCGCTATCGTCTGATGGTGATCGAACCATTCGACCGCGATCTGGTGATGGGCGCGCTCGTGCCTCACCCGGCAAATCAGCATGGAGTTGCCAAGCCGATTGATGTCGGCGCCAATGCCGAGCAGGTCGCGCGTCGCGGACAAACGCGAATCCGCTGCAACGAGCAGCCGAGCGGCCAATTGCCTGCCATCACAGAGCGTTATGACTGCTTCTTTGTGGCTGGTTGTTGCATTGACGACCGAGTGGCCGCACAGCAGCCGGGCATGATCCTGGAAGCGGACAATCTTGAACAGGGCGTCGCGGATCCGACAATTTGGGACCAGAATTCCGAGTGGTTCCCCAGATCCGCTGGGAGAATCGAAGCTCAGGGCGAAAGGGCTCGATCCGTTGAGCACGCGCGCGCCTTGTAGCGGTGATTTGTCCGAAGCGGGGATGGCATCCCAGGCGCCGAGCTCGCGAAGGATTCCAACCGATGCGTGGGTCAGCGCGATCTCGCGACCGTCGAAAGCCGGATTCGCCAGGCTTTCGAGCGACTGCCGTTCAACCACTGCCACCTTGAGTCGGCTCTGGGCAAGCGATGCGGCGAAGGAAAGTCCGACCGGCCCGGCTCCGACGACAATAACGTCGAATCTATCGACAGAGCCGGCCATCAGCGTGCGGCCATTGCGTCGGCTATCTGCGACGAAGGGCACTGGAACGCATCGCAATCGATCCACGGTTTGCGGCTCATCTCCCCAAGCGTCTCCACGCGACCTAACCGTCCGTTAGACATCCGTTCTCCGTTCAAAAATGCTCAATAAACCATGCCTATGAAGAGATAACCCTGATGTGGATCAACCAGGCTCGATAAACGCGGCAACGGCGGGTTCACGGTCGACTGGTCGATCGCCACGCCATGGTCTGGTCAGGTCATCATCGAATGGCCGGCTTCCCGTTCGGTGCGGCCCTTTCCTGGCCGAAAGTTCGGCAACGTATTCTGGCTGATCCGTTCGCACCCGTCGCGCGCCGAAAATCGGCATGACGCGAAGCAACCGCGGAAAATATTCGAGCGAGTCCTCGCATGGCAGGCTGGGTCAACTGCGTGGCTCGTCGCGGTCGATCAGGATCCGCTCGGCGGCGCCATCGAGATCTTCATATTGGCCGCTCCTCAAGGCCCACAGGAACCCCGCCAGCCCAAGCGCTCCGAGGAACAGGGCCACAGGTATGAGGTAGGCGAGCGTCGTCATGAGGATTGTGCCAGTGCGCCAATGTCGGAGCGCCTGTCATGTCGGGCATCTTGCACCGATGCATTTGACACGAAACCTTGCAGGCGTAGCGCATTGCCGATGACCAGGAGGGACGAGGCGGACATCGCGACCGCCGCGATCAGTGGCGTAACGTGCCCCAGAATGGCGACCGGCACGGCGATCCCATTGTAAACGATCGCGATGGCGATGTTCTGCCGGATCAGCCGTCCGGCCTTCCGCGAAATGTCTAAAGCAAGTGGGACCGCCAGAAGACTTTTACGCAGGAACACGAAATCCGCGGCGTTGCGCCCGATATCCGCCGCCGTGGCCGGAGCGATCGAAACGTGTGCGGCGCCCAATGCAGGCGTGTCGTTGAGCCCATCGCCGACCATCAGCACCTTGTGGCCAGTTCGGGTCAATGCTTCGATCTGTTCGACCTTCCCGGAGGGAAGCAACGCGGGAACGAAGCGCTCGACGCCCAGTGCTTCCGCCACCTCGCCGCAGGCAGCTTCTGTGTCGCCCGACAGCATCTCCACCGACACGCCGGCGCCGTTCAGTTGCTCGATGGCCGCCTTGGCATCGGCACGCAGCTCATCTTCGAAATCGAAAGTCGCGACAATGACCCCGTCCTTCGTCAGAACGGTTCCGCCATAGCCTTGTTTGCCTTCGCCGCCGGTCCGGCCTTTCAACTCACCCCATCCGCGGCGACCCAGCCGCCAGATACTGCCCTCGGCGATGGCTTCGATGCCGAAGCCCGGATGCTCGCTGACGGACGCGAGTTTCGGCTGGCCGGCAAAGGCTGCATTGCAAGCGATTGCCTTCGAAAAGGGATGGCGGGAATGCGCTGCCATCTCGGCCGCCATGGCGAGCATCGTCGGATCGATGGACGGCGCATTGATCAGCCTGGGCAGTCCCAGCGTAAGCGTGCCGGTTTTGTCGAACAATGCCGTGTCGATCCCGGCCAGGCGCTCCATGGCGGAGCCGTCCCTGACCATGACGCCGCTTTCAAACAGCCGCCGCGCAGCGACCACCTGCACGATCGGCACGGCGAGACCGAGCGCACACGGGCATGTAATGATCAAAACGGCGATCGCGATTATTATTGCCCGGTGCCAGTCGCCGGTCGCCGCCATCCAGCCGAGGAACGTCACAAAGGCGGTGAGGTGGACCACGGGGGCGTAGAGCGCGGAAACGCGATCGGCGATCCTGCGATGGCGGGCGCGGCCGCCCTCTGCCGCTTCCATCAGCCGAACCATTTCGGCCAGGAAGGAATCCTTCGCGGCGGCCGTCGCCTCGATGGTCAGTGGACGGTGAGATTGAGTGTACCGGCCTGGACCTGCGCCCCCGGGCCCACCGTTCTGGGCGTGCTTTCGCCGGAAACCAGGGAACAGTCGAGATCCGACGCCCCGCCAATGATCCTGCCGTCGATGGGCATCCTCTCGCCGGCCGCGATCAAGAGCTCCATTCCTGGTTCGATCTCGCCAACCGGCAAGTAGTCGCGCGAACCATCCTCGCGCAGCACCATGGCGCCGCGCGCCGCCAGCCGAGCCAGTCCGTTTACGGCCGTCCGAGCCCGTTCCCGCATCACGTGATCCAGCGTGCGGCCGATCAGCAGAAAGAACAGCAGCGACACCGACGCGTCGAAATAAGCATGGTCGCCATGGTTGATCGTTTCGTAGAGGCTCATGGCGTAAGCGAGCGATACCCCGACCGCGATCGGCACATCCATGTTCATGCGGCTGTGGCGCAGCGCATTCCAGGCCGAGCGAAAATAGATGCCGCCGGCGAAAGCGAGCACAGGAATGGCAATCAAGGCCGAGACCCAATGGAACAGGTCGCGGATCGCGCCTTGCGCGCCGGACCAGACGGAGACTGATAGCAGCATGATGTTGCCCGCCGCAAAGCCGGCGACCGCGACGGCGCGGATCAGTTCCGAGAGCGTCTTGTCCTTCCCGTCAGCCTCGGGATCGAACAGGTGCGCGCCATAGCCCAGCCGTCCAAGTGTGGCGACGAATGGCGGAACCTCCTCGCCGCGCCACCGGACCGAAACACGTTTCGTCGAAAGATTGACACGAGCGCCTTCGACGCGATCCAGCTTGCCGATCGCCGTCTCGATCGTCTGGATGCAGGCGGCACAATGCACAGCCGGCACCGAGAGGTCGGTCTGGCGAAGATTTTCGCCAATCGAGCGGCTCGCCAGGCTGATTTCCTGGCCAGAAGGCAGGACCAGTGTGACCTTTTCCAGGTCCAATGCCATTTCGGCGCCTGGCGCGCAGCAGCTCATTGCAGCGCCCCGCGGGAAATCACGATCCGGCGAACGTCGCGATAGGGTTCCGCAAGGCTCGCATCGGCGTCGATTTCGAAGATCCAGACGCCGTCCTTGGGCATGTGGTGCGCGGCGAATATCTGACCGGAGGCAGCGGCAAGAGTGACGGATTTGTCCTCTGCCTCGTAGGCGGGATGACGAAACAGCACCTTGACGCCATGCACGGCAACCGGCTTGCCGCCAGCATCGGTGAGGCTGTAGCGGACCTCACCGCCTGCGATGGTCAGTTTGCCAGTCCAGCCGAGGGCTGCCTGAGCTCGCCCTTGCTCGGCCTTTTTGTTGAATTGCTGGCTCGCCACATAGGTGTTTTCGACGACAAGGCCGGTCCAGCTCGTGTTGGCGAGCGTCGCCATCGTCAAATTGACCGCTATGACCACGCCGAAGAAGCCAAGGATGGTGAACAGCATATGCCTGCCGGTGAATTCGCAGGATTGTCGCGAGGTGTCGCTCATCTGGCGCTCTCCGGTGCGTTGAAAGTGGCCGTGTATTCGTCCGACTCGAACGTTGCCTTGTTTTCGACCCGGAACTTGAAGCTTTGCGCTGCACCCCGAACCTGATCTGCCGGCTGACGCACGAAAACCTTGAGCATCTTCAGCCGGTCGGGTTCGACCGGGATGGCGAAGGAGCGATCCGCCGGCAGGTCGATGCCGACAACGCTCATTTCGGCTCCATGCAGGCCCTGCATCGTGACAATGATCGTTCTTGGTTCGGGGATCATGTTGAGCAGCTTGACGGTGTAGCCGTTGCGGATCGAACCGTCGGACAGCGTCACGAACTGCGGGTTGCGATCGTGCAGGACATTCAATTCGAGCCGTTCGCGGGTCAGCAGCGAATAGAACAGCGCGAGACCGACTGCCGACCAGGCGCCCATGTAGATGAAGGTGCGCGGGCGAAAGATCTTGCGGATATGGAAACGGGCCACCTTGTCGGAGAACAGGCCGTCAGCGCTCCTGACCAGTGACGGGTTGACTGAACCGGAGCCGCCCGGGGTCGCCAGCATCATGTTGGCGTTGTAGTCGGCCAGCGTCGCATAGGAAATCAGTCCGCGCTCCCTGCCGAGCTTGTCCATGATACCGTCACAGGTATCGATGCAGAGCGCGCAGGTGATGCATTCAAGCTGCTGGCCATCACGAATGTCTATCCCCATCGGGCACACCGCGACACAGGCATTGCAGTCGACGCAGTCGCCGACGGGCTGCCCGGCGGCAAGGACCCTCTTGGCGTGACGCGAGCGCGGTTCGCCGCGCCAGTCATTATAGGTGACGGTGAGGGAATTCTCGTCGAGCATGACCGCCTGGATGCGCGGCCATGGGCACATGTAGGTGCAGACCTGCTCGCGCATCAGCCCGCCGAACGTATAGGTCGTCGCCGTCAGCACGGGCACGGTGATGTAGGCGACGGGGGCGGCGGTGCCGGTGAAGAGTTCCCAAAGCAGCGTCGGCGCATCGGCGAAATAGAAGATCCAGGCGCCGCCGGTCAGCACCCCTATGACCAGCCAAATGGCGTGTTTCGATGTTCGCAGCACGAGTTTGCGCGCAGTCCAGGGACCGGCGTCGAGCTTGATGCGCGCGTTGCGGTCGCCCTCGATGGCTCGCTCGACGACCAGAAACAGATCGACCCACACGGTCTGGGGGCACGTATAGCCGCACCAGGCCCGACCGACGGTGGATGTGATCAGGAAAAGGCCGATACCGGCCATGACCAGCAGGCCGGCGACGTAGTAGAATTCCTGCGGCCATATCTCGATGAAGAAGAAATAGAAGCGGCGGTTGGCAAGATCGACCAGCACGGCCTGGTCAGGGGCAAATGGCCCGCGATCCCACCGCAGCCAGGGCGTCAGGTAGTAGATCCCCAGCGTGATTGCCATCACCGACCACTTTAAGCGGCGGAAACTGCCGGAGGCCCGGTTCGGGAAGATCTTCTTGCGTGCGGCATAGAGCGGCTGACGGGTCTTGGCGGAGTTGACCGCATCGGCTTCGAGCCGTTCTATTTGCGTGTTATCGAGCACGAGAAGCTCCAGTCACCAGCGACGATTTCGCCGGAAGCCCGACCCATCGGTTTCTGGATGATGCCGAGGCCCGGCTCGCGCCGGGCCTCGTCGCTTGGCGGTTGGGGGGAGGACGAGAATAGGCTTGCGTTCCTATTCTCCGCCGCCAAGCGAATGGACATAGACCGCGAGTTCCTTGACCTTGATCTCGCCGAGACGCCCGATCCAGGCCGGCATGACGCCATGCCTCGGGGCGCGGACCTGCGCGGCGATGGCTGTTTCGCCAGACCCGTAAAGCCAGATCGCGTCGGTCAGGTCGGGTGCGCCGAGCTCCCTGTTGCCCTTTGCATTCTCACCATGACAGGCCGCACAATTCTCGGCGAAAACATTGGCGCCGAGTTCGATCAGGCTTGTGTCCTGAACAGGATCGGAGAGGCTTGCGACATAGGCGCCGACCTGCTTGATCTGATCCGTCGTGATGATGTCGCCAAAAGCAGGCATTTCCGACAGGCGCGTATCCGGGTCTGATGCGAAGCGGATGCCGTCCGCAATCGTCTGCTGGATCTGTTCGGCGTTGCCACCCCACAGCCAATCGTCGTCGTTTAGGTTGGGAAAACCCTTGGACCCTTGAGCGCCCGAGCCATGGCACTGCACGCAATTGACCTTGAACGCGGCGCCACCTGCGGCGACCGCGAATTCGCGTAGTGTATCGTCGGCAGTAATCTCGGAGACGGTCTTCGCCTGAATGGCAGCGACATATTTGCCCTTGGCCACTTCGGCCGCCGCCAGTTCATTCTTGACGTCTTTGCGGCTCGAATACCCCAGCACACCCCTGGTCGCGGAAGTCAGCATCGGCCATGCCGGATAGACGACGGTGTAGCCGATCGCCCAGGCAATGGTGATGTAGAAGGTGATGACCCACCAGCGCGGAAGCGGGTTGTTGAGTTCCTTGATGCCGTCCCACTCATGGCCGGTCGTCGAGATGCCCGAAACCTCGTCGATATGCTCGCTGCCCATGATCAGTCGTCCTTGAGAGGAATGTGAGCGGCTCTCTCGGCTTGCCTGCGGCTGCCGGGACGAAATGCAAAGGCAACGCATCCGAGGAAGAAAAGTGCCATGGCAAGCAGGCCCCAGCTGTCGGCAAACTCCCGCATGAAATTGTAGGTCATCGCCATTCTCCTCAGCGGTAACCGGCGGCTTCGTCATAGGTCCTGAAATCGACCAGCGTGCCGAGCATCTGGAGATAGGCGAGCAGCGCATCCATTTCGGTGACCTGCTGCGGATCGCCGTCGAAGTCCCCAACCTTGACTTTCGGATAGCGTCTCTCCAGGCCCGATGTGTCGGCATTCGCATCGGCCTGCGCCATGAGATCGGCATTGGCATGAGCGATCATGTCGTCTGAATAGGGCACACCGACACGGCTGTTGGCGATCAGATGCGTCGAGAAATCCTTCACCTCGATGGGCATGTCCTTCAGGAACGCGTAGCTCGGCATGATCGATTCCGGCACCACCGAACGCGGCTCGGTGAGATGCTGGACGTGCCATCCGTTCGAGTAGCGGTCGCCGACCCGGGCGAGATCCGGCCCGGTGCGCTTCGAGCCCCACTGGAACGGGTGGTCGTACATCGACTCGGCCGCCAGGCTGTAATGCCCATAGCGCTCGACCTCGTCACGGAACGGCCGGATCATCTGGCTATGGCAGAGGTAGCAGCCCTCGCGCACATAGATGTTGCGCCCCACCAGTTCGAGTGGCGAGTAAGGGCGCATGCCTTCAACCTTCTCGATCGTGTTGTCGAGGTAGAAGAGCGGTGCGATCTCGACGATGCCACCCACTGTGACCACGAGAAGTGATCCAATGAGCAGAAGCGTGGCGTTCTTCTCGATGACCGCGTGTCTGTCCATCAGGCCCATTTTCTGGCTCCTGATCGCACAGGCTGGAGGGCGGGGATGGAGCGCGGCATCGGATCCTCCTCGCGCTGGTAGCCGAGGATGGTCATGGCGATGTTCCAGGCCATGATGAGGGCGCCCGACAGATACATCGCGCCGCCGATGGCACGCATGATGTAGTAGGGATGCATGGCGGCGACGGTTTCGGCGAAGGAGTAGACCAGGAAGCCCTGCTCGTTGTATTCGCGCCACATCAGGCCCTGCATGACGCCGGAGACCCACATCACCGCGGCGTAAACGACGATCCCAAGCGTCGCCAGCCAGAAGTGCCAGTTGACGAGCCGCAGCGAATAAAGCCGGTCGCGGTTCCATAACGTCGGGACCATGAAATAAATCGGGCCGAACGAGATCATGCCAACCCATCCGAGCGCGCCCGAATGGACGTGACCGATGGTCCAGTCGGTGTAGTGCGAGAGCGAGTTGACGGCCTTGATTGACATCATCGGGCCTTCGAAAGTCGACATTCCGTAGAAGGCGATGGCCATGACCATCATACGGATGATCGGGTCGGTGCGCAGCTTGTCCCAGGCGCCCGAGAGCGTCATCACGCCGTTTATCATGCCGCCCCATGACGGCATCCACAGCATGATCGAGAACACCATGCCGAGCGTCTGGGCCCAGTCCGGCAGGGCGGTGTAGTGGAGGTGGTGCGGACCGGCCCAGATGTAGAGAAAGATCAAAGCCCAGAAGTGGATGATCGACAGCCGGTAGGAATAGACCGGTCGGTTGGCCTGCTTGGGCACGAAATAATACATCATCCCGAGGAAGCCGGCGGTGAGGAAGAAGCCGACGGCATTGTGGCCGTACCACCATTGCGTCAGGGCGTCCTGTACGCCGGAGAAGGCTGAATAGCTCTTGGAGCCCAGGAAGGAGACCGGCATCGACAGGTTGTTGATCACATGCAGCATCGCAATGGTCACGATGAAGGCAAGGTAGAACCAGTTGGCGACATAGATGTGCGGTTCCTTGCGCTTTAGAATCGTGCCGAGGAACAGGATGAGATAGGCGACCCAGACAATGGTCAGCCACAGGTCCACATACCATTCGGGCTCGGCGTATTCGCGGCTCTCGGTGATACCGAGCAGGTAGCCGGTTGCCGCCATGACGATGAACAACTGATAGCCCCAGAACACGAACCAGGCGAGATCGCCGCCGAACAGCCTGGCACGACAGGTCCGCTGCACGACATAAAGTGACGTGCAGATGAGTGCATTGCCGCCGAAGGCAAAAACCACGCCGGAAGTATGCAAAGGCCGCAGTCGGCCGAAATTGAACCAGGGCTGGATGTTGAGATCGGGGTAGGCGAGCTGCAGGGCGATGACCACGCCGACCAGCATGCCGACGACGCCCCAGAATACGGTGGCGATGGCGCCGTAGCGGATCGGCCCATCCATGTAAGCGGCGGGGTCGATCGGAACTGCCGGCTTGAACTCCGTGTTGCGCAATAGAATCGCAGTGAAGCCAGCCACGGCGAAGAACAAAACCCACATATGGCGGCGAAAAGGTTCATCTACGCCGAAGCCGGCAGCCAGCAGGGCCGCAAACGCAAACAGGCTTAGAAGGACGATCTCTGTGCCGAATTTCATCGCAAGCCCCGATTTCCAATTCCGGCGGGCGCCAAACCGCAGTGCCTTATTGCGCAGCCGTGGCCTGCTCGCCCTGATCCATGTCAGAGCCGCACGATTTTGCTTCGAGCAGCATCGAGTTCGGTGCGATCAGACTGCGGCGATCGAATGTGGAAGCGCAGCATCGGCCGCCACGCTTATGGACAGGCCCGGCGTCCCCGGTCGGGTCGGGTATGGAGGCGATCGCGGGCGTGTGGGGAAGCGCGCCTTCTGTGACGCTGGAAAGTAGGCCGATGCCTTGCCGAACGTCGATCGTTTCAATGCCTTGGGACAGCCAGCGCCAGCGTTACGCTGCCTTCGTGACATTCATGGTTCGGGGAGACGGCGATTTTCCCCTGCGTATGAGGCGTATTGACTTCGGCCGAGTGCGATCCTGCCTGGAACAGCCGGTTGCACGTCGAGCACGTCGAGGATGGATGCTTCTCCGACGAGTTGGCCGAAACGCACCTGGCTCATGCGATCGGATGGAGAGCGGGCTGTCGCTATGCGACTTCTTCTAACGCCCAACGCGAGCATGCCCTGCCCCGAACGAAGTAAGTGACGTAGGCCATGCAGCTTCGGTGTCATTCAAACGGCGGTTGCGCCTCGGCCGCCGCAGCGCCGTTCCAGCCGGCTCATGCTGTCCACGGTGATACGGCGGTTGTTCTCGATCCGAATCACGCCGTCCATTCTCAGGCTGGTCAGCTGACGGCTCACGGTCTCGTTTGTAATTCCAAGGAAATCAGAGATGTCGGCACGCGTCATCGGCAGCTCGAAGCACGCCGACCTGGCCGCCGGGTCAACACTGGAACCGATGTTCCGGGCGATCATGAGGAGAAAGCTCGCCACCTTCTCCGGTGCGGTCTTGCGCCCCAGAGTCACCATCCATTCGCGTGCCTCGTCGAGTTCGTTCAGCGCCTGCTTGAACAGGCGATGCACAAATTCCGGTGATTCCTTCATCAACCGTTCGATGGCCGCTCTCGGAAACGAGCATAGCGAGACAGCTGTTGCCGCTTCCGCATTGATCGCGCTTCTCATCTTGAAGGGCCGTCCCAGAAAATCCGGCGCGAACTGGAGACCGACGATCTGCTGGCGGCCGTCCGAAAGGCTCTTCGTGAGCTTCACCACGCCTGAAAGCACGTTTGAATAACAGTCGACCGCCTCGGCGTCGCCGATCAGTTCGACCCCCGGCTCGATATTGTGCCGCGACGACGTCTTGGCGAGCTGAGCCAAATGGTCTGGTTCGAGCGCACCACAGACACCGCGGTGCCGTGCCTCGCAAGACAGGCAAAGAACGGGAATGCCGGAACTGTGAATGTCCTGCCGTAATGTCATTCGATCGCTCTACCGGTCCAGTGCGGGCAGGATAGCAATCGACGGTAGAAAAATCCTTGCGGCAGTTTGTCCGTGCTGAACGTTGATCGAAATCAGGGCTTAGGCTCATCCAAGCATCCACAGTTCCGGCGACGCAAACACGGTGGACCACGACATGCGACTGGAGCTAGCTGCCAGACTTGGCGAGAACGTCCCGCGCTATACCAGTTATCCGACAGCGCCGCATTTTCATACCGGCATTGATGCTGCAATTTGTCGTGGCTGGCTGCAGGCGCTCAACGATGGCGATGAGATCTCGCTCTATCTGCACATCCCGTATTGCGACAAGCTTTGCTGGTTCTGCGCTTGCCATACCAAGCAGACACGCCACTACGAACCAGTGACCACATATCTGCGCTCACTGCATGCCGAGATCGCAACCGTCTCCAGTCTTGTCGCAGGCAAGGGCCGCGTGCGTGCCGTCCATTTCGGCGGCGGTTCGCCAACGATGCTCAAACCGGAGGATCTGGTGGCGCTGGGAACCGTCCTGCGCAACAGCTTCACCTTTCTCCCCGGTGCAATGATCAGCGTTGAGATCGAACCCAACGATATGGACGATGCCCGCCTCGATGCACTTGCCGAAATCGGCATGACAAGGGCGAGCCTCGGCGTCCAGGATTTCGACCCGAAGGTGCAGAAAGCGATCAACCGCGAGCAGAGCTTTCTGCAGACCAAGACAGTTGTTGATGGCGTTCGTTCGCGCGGCGTCGAATCCGTCAATCTCGATCTGCTCTACGGCCTGCCGCATCAGACCAGGGAGAGCGTCGCCTCCACGGTTGCACAGGCCCTGACCCTGGAACCGGATCGGATCGCGCTTTTTGGCTACGCCCATGTGCCGTGGTTCAAGAAACATCAGACGATGATCGACAAGGCCTGGTTGCCGGGTCCGGCGGAGCGGTTTGCCCAATCGCAATTGGCAGCGCGGGCGATCATGGACCAGGGATACGAAGCAATCGGGCTCGATCATTTCGCCAAGCCGGGCGATGCGCTGGCGCTTGCGGCACGCGCCGGGACTTTGCACCGGAACTTCCAAGGCTACACCGAGGACCGCTACGAGACATTGATCGGCCTCGGCCCATCGTCCATCAGCCAGTTTCGGCAAGGCTATGCACAGAACATGCCTTCGACCGCCGAGTATGGGCGCATGGTCGAGAACGGCGGGCTGGCTGCGGTCCGCGGCATTGCGCTTTCCGACGACGACCGTGTTCGCGGCTGGATCATCGAGCGATTGATGTGTGACTTCGCCTTCTCGGCGATTGAGCTGGTGGAGCGCTTTGGCGAAGCCGGCCAAAGACTTCTCCTCAAGGCGAGTTCCACGGCCCTCCAAGATCCTGCGCGGTTGCTTGAACTTGATGGTGACCGCTTCGTCGTGCCTGCGGAAAGCCGGCCCTTTGTCAGGAGCATCGCGGCAAAGTTCGACAAATATTTCGAAAGTGGAACGGCCAGGCACTCAGCGGCAGTCTGAGCACCGCAGAGGAACGGTCATGGTTCTCAGTCGATCGTGAACCGATTGCGCTACATTTTTCACTGTTGATCGGCGACCGTCGTGTCGAGACAGGATTCGGAGCGGACCAGACGCGTCTTGGTATAGCGACGATATCGTCCGGTCGTGCCTTCCGGCGCCGTATTCCATTTCGCAGTCCCTGAAGCGCCACGTCGAGTCCGGCCTCTTTTCTGTATCGGAAGCAGTCGACAATCGTCCTGGCCAGATCATGGTTGTCGGCCGACAGCTCCCTTCGGCCTTGCAACAAGAATCCGCAAGGACCGTGCCAGCTGCAGCAGGCGCCGCCGCATCGCACCACCACACTATCCACCCGTGGCTCGCGCTAACCTTTGATTGGTTCGCGCCAGGCCGACGCCCGTCGAAACCGAGCCTCGGCAACATTCCGAGTCGTAAGCGGCTGGCCACGCTCTTGGTGCCGGTGGCAGAAAGTCCGCAAGCACCCCGGCAGCGCCGTCAAGCGTGGGACAACCCGTCCACCCGAATATCCGCCGGCGCAGTTTCAGTGAAAAGCGGGCCTAGGCTAGACGGCTCTCTTGTTACCCCAGAGCATAACGTGCAGCTGCGGCAGCACACGGGCTTCGAACCACCTGTCGCGGGTCACGGCATCAACCAGCCACTCCATGCGCTTCAATATTCCGTCAAGGTCGACAGGAGCGTCTTCATTTGCGGGGCGTGGCGGCGTGTGATTGCCGGGTTGCAGATAGATCGGAAGTCGCGGAAATCTCGCAGCGGCGTCTTTCGCGTAGGCGTAGTCCCTTTCGTCGAAAACAATGAGCTTGAGCACGACTTGCGGCCTGCCTTGTGCCGCCTGGAGGCACGCCTCGAAAGCGGCCCAATCGGTCGTCATTTGGCTTGACGGCGGCTTTGGGCTGAGGACTAGCACGTCAAGGTCGGCAAACCAGTCCCTGGCCACCGAACCTTGGGTTTCCAGCGCAAAACGGTAACCTTCACCATGGCCTCGCTCGATGAGCGCGCCGAGCGGCTGGATGGCCGGATTGCCGCCTGACAGCGATACCATCAGCGGGCGGCCACCGGAAAGCGCAAGCACGTTTTGCCACACCGCGGCAATGGACATCATCTCCCATTCATGGCGGAATTGATTGTCCACCGCATGCAGGCTGTCGCACCAGGAACAGCGATAGTCACACCCGCCGGTTCTGACGAAGACCGTCGGCAAACCGATGAGCACGCCCTCGCCCTGGATCGTCGGCCCGAAAATCTCACTCACGCGGATTGCGGGATGCGTATCGGTCATGGCCGGTATTCCGCCCAGGTTTTCGGCGTTTCGCTCACCCGCACGGCCGAGGTTTCGGGCAGGCGTGCCTTGCACCATTCATAAAAATGTCTGGCCAGATATTCCGCCGTGACTTGCTCATGTCCCAGCACGTCGTTGAGATGTCGGTGGTCGAAGCTCTCGTCGATGTACCGTTTGAATGGCGCCAAATCGTGATAGTCGCGCACGAAGCCGTTCTCGTTCAGTCCATTCGCTGAAAGCTCCACTTCAACGATGTAGTTATGCCCGTGCAGGCGCGCACATTGGTGATCGGGTGGCAACGAGGTGAGCTGATGCGAGGCTGAGAAGTGGAATTCCTTGGTGATGCGGAACATTACGCGGTCCTCCTTCGCAGCGCATCGAGCCAGAAGTCGGAGTCCTCGTAGTCGGTGGGGTCCGGCTGCCCAGAGAGATGAAACGCCTCGCGCCGCTCGACACAGGTCCCGCACCTCCCGCAGTGACGCTCGGCGCCCTTGTAGCAGGACCAGGTCTGCGCAAATGGCGTGCCGTATGCTGCTCCATTCCTAACAATGTCCGCCTTCGTGAGATTCACATAGGGTGCATAAATGCGAATCTTCGCGTAGCCGTCGAGCGCGTGGTCCTGCATCATCTGGAAAGCGTCGATGAAGGCCGGACGGCAGTCGGGATAAATGAAATGATCCCCACCATGCACGGCCGTCGCCACCGCGTCAGCGTCATGCGCTGCGGCGAAGCCGAAGGCAATGGCCAACATGATGGCGTTCCGGTTCGGCACCACCGTGACCTTCATCGTGTCTTCGGCGTAGTGCCCGTCGGGCACGTCCACATTATCGGTCAGCGCGGAGCCGGAAAGGCCGCCGCCGATCTCGTGGATGTCGATGATGCGGTGCGGGACGCTCAGTCGCTCCGCACAAAGGGCGGCGAAGCCCAATTCCTTCCTATGCCGTTGGCCGTAATCGAAAGATAAGAGGCCGGCGAGTTCGTGCTCCGCTGCCACCTTGTGAGCAAGGGTGACGGAGTCCAATCCGCCGGAGCAGACGACGAGAGTCTTCATTGTTGGGTCCTTGTTTTAACCGGGTAGGCTGCGACCGGAGATTTCTCTGCGCTCCCAGTACTTCAGGAAATCCATTTTGTGAAGTGAACGGGGGACGAGTTTCATGCGCTGACGTGCCGCTGTGTGCAAGGCGCCCTCGCGGTGAGCCTGCAAGGAACACGGACTAGCGAAACGTCACGCTTCAGCGGAATGCTCAAAGGCGAGCGCACCGGAATATGCTCTGCAGGAGGTCCGGACCTTCGTAAACAAAGTTCTCGACGATCAAGCGCCCGGCGGTCCCGAGCTTCGAGGGACGCCACCGCGAGGGTTTCAGGTACAAGACGGCCCGAGGATGGGCTTGCCGCAAGAGAACGGACTTACCAGTGGGATGTTCAGCGACGCCGATGCAGATGTCTGGAATGATCACGACATCAATTGTCGCGGCAACTTTGGCTGGCCTGCTCCTCGGGTTCCGTAGATCCAGCGCATTCCGCTTCAGGATCGGTTCGAACCGGAGCACGCCCTCGGTCAATGGACTGACCGGCAAACCCTGAATGATCGGTCGTGAGCCGACATCTGTGAACAAGCGGTGTGGTCGATTGCTATCACCCATGTGTTGCGCGCAGGTACCTTATGGCAGTGGATGAACTGGATTTGATGGTTTTACGGCTGGCGGTCGAAAGCGTCCGCTCGCTCTCCTTAAGCTTCGCTGAAAAGGCCGCCGAGGTAGCCACCAGGAGCCGCGGCATCCTGCTTTTCGACGTGCGGGTCGACGGTGACGCGGAGGTCCAGCGGGTCGCAGCCATCCGATATCAGGGCGACCAGATCGGCGTGCTGGCGTTGGACAGACAGGGTCTTGTTACCCACCAGTGCATCGTCAACGGTACGTTCTCACATTTCACTACGCCCTTGGAGAACTGGCACAGCATGCCCCTGTCGATGCAGGCCAAGATCGATGCCAACGGCCATGCCAGTCTCTTCCTAGGGGCCTTGCGAAATGCCGGACATTTGCTGGGCAGCTAGCATTTGGCTAGAATGCATCTGTGAATTTTTGCATGCGCATCGCTGCCGCGGCGGTCGCGGCAAAGCGATCGCCGCGATGATGGCGATCAACGCGCGGGCGTTGCATCGATGCGCGATCGTTTAGACAGAGGTCTCCGCCTGGCATCGAGCAACAATGCACGGAGGACGCAAAGCGCAAATGCATCAAGTATTTGAAGGGACGAGCCCCTCGCGCAAATGGAGCTTGCGCTGCCGTTGTCATTCCATCGTGCCGCCGAACTCGGGGGCGTGACGATCGACCACGACGGCCTATTTTTTTGCAAAGCCGAATGTCCCGATTCCGAAGCCACGAAAAAACTCCGATCACAGCGAAGAATAGTAACAACACGGGCGACGCAAGCCGCCTTGCCGTAGCAGGGGAGGTGCTTGCGGTGCTCTCACCGACACGAGATCGCAAATGGCACATGGGTGAGCACCAGAACTGGCGACACCCATGGTGATCGGCTTGACTCGCTGGAGGAAGCACAAGGCTCAGCGGGCAGAGGCGCAAGCGACGGTCGGACACTGGCTGGCTGCTCGGGATCTGATCGAGGCGTAGTCGGACAAGGAAGCGTAGTGCCCTACCTCGATGTTCCTAGAAGCGCGCCGGCAGCCTGGCGGGGGGCTTGGGGTTAGACTGCCGGCGCACGCCACTCATGAAGAGCGGCCCCTTTTTGCTGTTCCGACACCCATAGTCAACCCGGCAGCGTCTGGATGCCCGCTGTGCTCTTTTCAGAGCGGCGCGCGATGCCGGCCATGTCTGGCCGATCCTGCCTAGTCTAGGATGGGGGGCCACTCTCGTCGGCCGAGTTGATGCTCCAGCCAGTATCGCCTTGCCGACCAGCATGAGTTCGCTGTTAGCAATCCATCGTCGCGAGCCGATGCTATCGTGCACGTGTCGCAGCACTCCGGGCGGCTATATCGCCTAAGACAGCATGACGAAGCGTTCCAACTTCCTGTTCGGCGAGCCCGTGTGCAGTTCCATCGGACAGTGGACGAGAATTCTCTTGGCGGTACTGCGCCAGAAGGCATTCGCGTCCAACGGAATCAAGCGACGACTATCAGCCGCAAACTTCACATCACAAGAGCGGTCTTCCACCCATTGCAGATTATCCGACTGATCAGGCGGCGTCCGATATGTCCGCCTCTGCCTCAAGAATTCCCACAGGTATGGACAGCGATCTTGCTATCCGATCCCGATAGCCCTTGTTGTACCTCACACCCCGCTCGATGTTTTGGATTTCCTCAGCGGCAAGCCCGCACGCCACCGCGAGGTCCTCGATTGAATACCCAAGGTGCTCACGATAAGCGCGGATGATGTGGGTCCCCTGCGACATAGCCGTCAAGACTGGCTCGGGAATGCGCGAATCCTTCATAAACATCTCCAAGAAGATGGGAGCGCCTGACAAATCGGGAGATTTCCTCCCCGAGCCTGGCGCACACCCAGCAAATCAAAAAAATGGACGTCCATTCGGCCGGACCGGCCTCATCCATGGAATGGGCCACTTGAAATTGGCAGCCGGGTCGGAATATGGCGGCTCACCTGCTTCTGATCAAGTTCTAAGAACCTGCCCACCCTGAGATGGCCTGATCGGCTGTAGCGCATTCGACCTGCGATCCTACACGACTCACTCTCGCCGATGGCTTTCTTGAACAGCAACTCGAACTCCCCCTGACGCCTCCAGTGGCTATTCGCGGCACCGTCCACCCAGCCTCGCGGACGCTGATACCTTCGACCAATTTCCACCGCCGATGCAGCGAAAGACGCGCTTGTGCTTGAATCACACATCGATCACCGCTGTTAACGAAATTTTTTAAGCCGCCGATGCTTGTTCGGAGACCGAAAGGATGGGGCGCCCGAGGAAACAGCCGAAAGGGCCGCGCGCTTTTGTGCTGACGTCGGCTTGAGCAAGCTCGATCCGGCTGCCCTGTGCAATCGCCCGACCGGCCGAAAAAAGGATGGCGATTGTCATGATGCGGCGACGGCGAGTTTCCCGAAATTGCAGCAAACAATGGTCATCTGGTTCATCCGGGCTTCGGATCCAGACAGGGGGTAGCGCTTTCGATGGACGAGCATCGCCACCTATAAAGGTTCGATCATTCGACCGTGACCGATTTTGCGAGATTGCGCGGCTGGTCTACATCTGTGCCCATGAAGAGCGCCGTGTGGTAGGCAAGAAGCTGTATCGGCAGCGAGAAGATCATCGGCGCGATAATCTCGTCGACAGCCGGCAGCACGAGCGTGTGCATAGTGTCGAGTTTCGATGCGGCTGCCCCTTTTTCATCGGTGATGAGGATAATCCGCCCTCCACGGGCAGCCACTTCCTGCATGTTGGAGACGGTCTTGTCGAAAAAGCGATCATGGGGCGCGATGACGATCACTGGCATGTTGTCGTCTATCAATGCGATCGGACCGTGCTTCAATTCACCCGCCGCATAGCCCTCGGCATGGATGTAGGAAATCTCCTTGAGCTTCAGCGCACCTTCCATCGCTAGCGGGAAACTGGTGCCACGGCCGAGATACAGGACGTCACGACACTTTGACAGTTCGCGCGACAGGAACTCGATCTCCGGCTGGATGCTGTTGAGTACCTGGCCCATGACGCGCGGCACTTCGGCGAGGCTCCTGACGAGCGCCTGCAGCTCGTCTTCGGTTACGGTCCCGCGGGCTCTGGCGGCGCCGATGGCGAGTGCGGCTAGAACGGCAAGCTGGCAGGTAAACGCCTTGGTGGAGGCGACGCCGATCTCCGGTCCGGCAAGGATCGGGAAGACCGCATCGGCCTCCCGAGCGATGGTCGATTCGCAGGCATTGACGATAGCGCCAATTTTCAGCCCACGCTCCTTGCAGTACCTCAACGATGCGAGCGTATCGGCGGTTTCGCCGGACTGCGAAATGAAAAGAGCCGCCGACTGCGGCGACAACGGGATCTCGCGGTAACGGAATTCGGACGCAACGTCGATTTCAACCGTCAGGCGCGCGTAGCGCTCGAACCAGTATTTTCCGATCAGTCCGGCGAGATAGGCGGTCCCGCAGGCCGAGATCGCCAAGCTCGGGATCCTGGCGAAATCGATGCCAGAAACCATGTCGGCGCGATTCTCTATGATGTTGCTATAGTGACGGAGAGCATGGGCGATGACTTCGGGCTGCTCGCAGATTTCCTTCTCCATGAAGTGGCGATGATTGCCCTTGCTGGCCAGATCGGCCGCGGCCGTGGAGGTATGGCGCGGACGCTCGACGGGGTGGCCGTCGAAATCGAAGATATGGGCGCCCGAATTGCCGACAACGGCCCAGTCGCCCTCGATGAGATAGGTAATTTCATTGGTGAAGGGAGCGAGCGCGATCGCGTCGGAGCCCAGGAACATCTCGCCGTCGCCGTGACCGATCGCCAGCGGTGGTCCGTTGCGCGCCGCCATGATGGTCGACGGATCATCTTCGAAGAGGACGGCAAGCGCATAGGCGCCCCTGACGCGTTTCAGCATGGCACGCATCGCCTCTTGCCGCCTCATGCCCTCCCGGCGGTGTCTTGCCAAGAGATGCGCGACGACCTCGGTGTCGGTGTCGGTCTGGAACTCGGCGCCAGCCGCCGCCAATTCGTCCTTCAGCTCGGTGAAATTCTCGATGATCCCGTTATGGACGACGGCGACACCGTCGGTAAAGTGCGGGTGCGCATTGCGTTCCGTCGAGGCCCCATGGGTTGCCCAACGCGTATGGCCGATGCCGATGTTGCCGCTCAGCGGCTCTTCCTTCAGTCTCCTCTCGAGATTGACGAGCTTGCCCTCGGCGCGCCGGCGGTGCAAGGCACCTTCGGTGATCGTCGCAACGCCGGCGGAATCATAGCCGCGATATTCCAAACGCTTCAATGCGTCGACCAACCGATCCGACACCGGCTGTTGCCCAACGATGCCAACAATCCCGCACATGTTCGTCTTCCCATTGTTGCCGGCAGCTTCAGCCCACGCGAGACGGATACCCATCCGGCCGCTTTCATTGGGGATCTTGTAGTAGTATTCGGTAATATTGGTACAATTGATTGTAGGGATAACTATCATCCAGCCCATGGATGAGCCCCTGATCTAAACTTCTCGTTGCGCCTGACGCCCTCATGACCGAACGCAAGCCCACACCCCGCGGCACGAAGGAACAATCGGCCATGCGCGACCATCCCGGCTACGCACCTGACACGAAGCGCCGCCGCTCGTGATCACGCGGTGATCGGCATGATCACAAGCACTGTAGTTAGGCAGCATCAGCGACGCATGATCGGCATCATCATCATCGGCAGCGTCGGCGCCGTCGGCATGATTCACGTGTTCGTCACGTTGATCATAATCATCGTCGCCGCCGATCCAGTTTCTGATTGCCTGCCGCTGTTGACGCGGCTTTCGCCGGTAGAGCTTAGCCCGCGATGGCCTATCAATACGCTGTTAGTCGGCATGGCCGAAACCGAGAGTCAGGCGGCGCACGCCACAGAGCACGTTCAGCGACCGTTTCACTCAGCGCCGGCTTTCTTGGGGTTCGTAACGGTCAACAGGATTCTCGGGGCATGAATGCACTATCACGAAAGCGTTGGTTCTCAGTGCTTCGTCCGTCTTACTCAAACCCGATTCCCGCAGCGGAAGAACTAGCCGCCTTGATGCACGGCGATAAGCTTTTGACGGCCTGAAGCGACGTTGTGGTCGCCGTTGCGGTGCTTTTCCACGCGCCTCGTCAGGCGCCGGGATTGCTCCGTCGTGATGGCAGGCGGGGGTTTGCAGGTTGCGGTCGACGGGTTCGTTTCGGGGCGTCTGCCCCCATCGTTATGTCGCGAGTTGGGGGATGCGATCGAGGACGATGCGCAGGATGCGCTGGTCGGGGCACGATGTCGGCAGGTGCAGGCGGATTTGCGATTTCATCTCGACCACCCGCGCAGCGATTTTGATGAGGCGCAATCGCAGCGTGTCGAATTGGGCGACGGCAAAGCTCGAGCGCCTCGGCATCGCGGCACCCAAGCCCCACATCAACCAGTAAGCACCGGCATGCAGGAATAGCCGGAACTGGTTGGCCGTCGCTCTGGTGCAGGATGTGCGGTCGGCGGCAAGATGCGTCTTCCACGACTTGATGTGGTTCTCGGCCGCGCCGCGCCGGCAGTAGACATCCTCGTAGAGCGCCTTGGCCTTCCCACCGGCAAGGTTGGTGACGACGAAGCGGATATCGCCACCTTGGGCGCCGACCTCGACCCGCGCGATGATGCGCCCGACGCGGCTCCAACTAGCGGCGCCGTCAACGAACTCCTTGAACCTGCGGACCTTGCCTGTCTTGGCCGACGCTTCGAAGCGCGCCGTCGTGCTGGCCTCCAGATCCGCGACATGCTTGCGCAGGGTCGTGGTGGGCGCGAGGCCAAAGATGAAGTCGACGTCGTTGGCGCGGCACCAGTCGATGACCTGCGGGTTGCAATAATGGCTATCGCCGCGGAGCAGGATTCGAATGTTCGGCCAGTTGATCCGGATCGCCCGCACCAGACGGCGCAGGTGGGGGCGGATCTCAGCCCCACTCGGCCGCTTGGCCGGTCGCAGGATCGCGCTGACGAACCGTCCCGCACCATCGAACACGACGATCGGCTGGAAGCCGTACTCGTCATGGTGGGCATTGAACAGGCGAAGCTGTTGGCCTCCGTGCACAGCGTCGAAGGTATCGTCAATGTCGAGTACGATCCGCTTCGGCACCTGCCGGAACGAGGCGCAATAGAGATCGACCATCGCCCGTCCCATCGCGACCAGCTCCCGCACGCCGGGTAGGTTCTCCAGCCGGCACAGCGTCGATTGCGACGCCAGATCCCGACCCGACGGCAGCGCATCCTGGGCCATCTTGAAGACCGGATCGCGGCGCAGCCGGTTGGCGTCGTTGCCGTCCTCGTAGCCGGCGGCGATCATCTTCATGCGAAAGCCGATCATGTCCGCCAGGCTGTAGACGACCTGGTCCGGGCAGCGCGGATCGTCGATGCAACGCGCCAGACGCTCGGCCACCCGCAACCGCTTTTCCAGCTCGGCCAAGGCCAGAACGCCGCTGTTGGACGACAGCATGCCGCCTTCGAAACGGGCGACGACGGACTTGCCGCCGACTGATGACAAACCGCTCAGCGGCAGCGCAAGATCGTTCATGGTAGGTGTGGTCTCCGGGAAATGGTTCGGATCGGCTTAAGCAACCAAATCCTACGTCATTTCAACGGCTTGCGCCACATCCACCAACCCCCATGAATTTGGTTAGGTTGATGCGGCGTGCCGCCGCCGTGAGGCCGCGCTCGCTCAGCAGCGCGTCGAGAACGACGAGAAGATTCAGATCGAGCCCTTGAAACGCATGTCTTAGCTATCCATAGCGTGGATGCATTTGATTGGAACAAACGATTTTACCAATTTTCCGGAATGTCGCATGGACTTGGCAGGACCTAACGTGCGCCGATCACTGCCTCTATCGCGTGGCGAGTCCCTTGAGAAGAGCCCGAAAGAGGAAATCTGTCGCGTGCGGTGGAGATTGTACTGGGAATGAGAGGCAGCGCTCCGATCATGTCGAACTCTCCGACGAATGGTGGACCGGTACAATAGTTGATCGCAATGGTCCGGAGCTATGAAACATCTCGATTACATATGAGGTGCCGAGTGAATACGCTGACAGCACCCACCGTCGCAGCGTTTAGCTGACGTTTGACGACGGTTCCTATCCATTTACACGCAGATTCTTGATGTGCTGGCGCAAAAGCGGGAGGCCGGCGACTTTTCTTCCTCATCGGGCTGACGCCGCAGAAGCCGGAACTCGTCCGGTTCCTATGGGCATTGGGCTTGGTCGGTCGCACAGGCTCTATGAGGGGCAATTTTGGCAACGCGACGCGACTCGGGTTTTGAACGACGCCGAAAACGCAAGCTGGAAAGGAACAAGATGGCAGATCAACTCGCCAACGAAATAATCGCCATGATCAAGAAGCGCGCCGCGTCGGAGGGCGGCATAGCGCCTGCCACGGGCGGCGAGATAACGGCTGCCACGGGACTGACTTCGCTCGGTATCGATTCACTGGGATTGGCGGACGTTCTCTGGGACCTGGAGCAGGCCTACGGCATCGAGATCGAGATGAATACGGCCGAGGCATGGTCGGATCTCCAGAATGTTGGGGACATGGTGGAAGCCGTGCGCAGCTTGCTCGCTAAGGGGGTGTGAATGGACAGGCGCGTCGTGATTACTGGGATTGGCGGGATTTGCGGGCTTGGGACCAACGCCGCCGCCATTTGGAGAGAGATGCGAGAAGGCTGCTCCGCCATCGGCCCAATCGTCAACTCCGAGCTCCATGAATTGAGGGTCAGGATCGGTGCCGAGATCAAGGCGCTGCCGGAGCATGACATCGACGGCAAGCAACTCATCTCCATGGACCGCTTCAGCCTGCTCGCTGTGCTTGCGGCGCGCGAAGCCATGCGTCAGGCCGGACTTTCCTCCAAAGAGGGAAATAGCTATCGCTTCGGTGCGACGGTGGGCGTTGGCGGCTGCGGGTGGGATGCGATCGAGCAAACCTACCGCGCCATCCTTCTGGGCGGTAAGCGTGCCGCTCTCTTGACTGTACCCAAGGCGATGCCGGGTGCCGCTGCCGGCCAGGTCAGCATGAGTCTCGGCCTGCGCGGGCCGGTCTTCGGCGTCACGTCCGCCTGTTCCTCGGCAAACCATGCGATTGCCTGCGCGGTGGACCAGATCAGGCTCGGCCGGGCCGACGTGATGCTTGCCGGCGGCAGCGAAGCGCCGCTCATATGGGGTGTGCTGAAGGCATGGGAAGCGATCCGCGTGCTTTCGCCCGATACTTGCCGGCCATTCTCGGCCGATCGCCAGGGCCTGTCGCTTGGTGAAGGCGCCGGCATGGCGGTGCTGGAAAGCTACGAGCATGCCCTGGCTCGGGGCGCCACCATCCTTGCCGAAATTGCCGGTGCCGGCCTTTCCGCCGATGCGTCCGACATCGTCGCGCCGACTGTCGAGGGGCCGGAGGCAGCAATGCGGGCCTGCCTTGCCGATGCCAGGCTGGACGCCGAGGATGTCGACTATCTCAACGCGCACGGCACCGGCACCAAGGCCAACGACCAGATCGAGACGGCGGCGATCAAGCGCGTCTTCGGTCAGCACGCCTTCTCAATGTCCATTTCTTCTACCAAGTCCATGCACGCGCATTGCCTCGGCGCGTCCGGCGCGCTCGAGTTGATCGCCTGCGTGATGGCTATCCGCGAGAGCGTCGTGCCGCCGACTGCCAATTATCGTGAGCTGGACCCCGATTGCGATCTCGACGTCACGCCCAATGTGGCACGCGAGCGCAAGGTGCGCGTGGCACTGAGCAACTCCTTCGCCTTTGGCGGCACGAACGCGGTTCTGGCGTTCAGGCAGGTGTAGAAGCCATGAGAGATGCCTCCGGCAACATTATCTCTCGCATCCAGATGCTTGCCGGATAACTATTGTGAAGGGCGGGTCATTGACCGCCTCGGCGAATGCGGGAAGTGGCAGCGGAAGCTCGACGATCCGGGGGTATCGTCTTTGCGAAATTCTTAACTGTTGAAGCGGCTTGGACGTACCGCCGCCCCGTAAAAGGTAAGCGAGGCCCTGCGGGCTCGGCTTGAGGGTCTGAAGCTGTACACGAATGTCTGGAAGCCGCAGGGTCGGCTCTGCGCCCGTTATAGTCGCCTGAGTGCTGCCGGCAAGAAGCCACCGGTGGTCATGGCCGAGATCGTGCATGAGATGGCCCCTTCTTGTGGACCATCGGGCGAGAGGTTTCACCATCATAGCGGTCTCGAACCAACGTGCGGCACAGCGCCGGGGGCGGAGCCACGGTGGGGAACTCCCGTCGGTGGTTATGTGGCCGAGCCAGTCCGCGCGGCGCCCTCTCCGATAGGGTTAGAAGGGTTCAGCTAGCTAGGCGCGTGTCACGTTTTGTATAAGGCACAATAGCAGTGAGAAATGGAGATTGATGCCTGCGCGTTTTCGAATAAGACAATCACTAAGCTGTCACCGGAATTACATCAGGAATTGTCTATAGCCGCCGCCCATCAGGTAGCGGCCACGTTGGATGGCGCGACGCACCTGATCGCGAAGATGGCTACCTGGATGAGACCAATCTTCTTCGACACGGCGTCTCCCGAACAGGGCAATGGCGATCTCCTGATGAGATGCTCCCGCAAGCGAGCCATCCAAAGCCTGGAGCACGAGACGCAGACGCGCTCCGCGGGGCTCCGGCGGAAAGCAAGCAGCTGCCAGGCGGCCGCAACCATTGATGTCGTTCAGGAACTGAAGGGCAGCGACATGGAACTTCAGGTGCTGCGGCTGCACGATCGCGTCGACATATAGCCGCAACGGGCGGAGAACGGATGCACCGGAAAGGGCGATCTGCAGACTCCGGCAGTCCTCCCTCAGCAGCACGTGCTGCACGCCGGCAGGTGTCAGCAGGATGTCCTTGCAGCATGAGAGGGAAGAAAGATCAAGCGGTTCAAAATCGCGGTCGAGCCCAACCGGCTCCGCGGCCGCTCGTAGGATACGGGCGCAGTCGCGCGGATCCCAAAAGACCCTTGCCGACGTAGCGTCCGACTGTGGCGCGTCCGCGAAAAAGGAGGCTCCATTGTCTTAGGAAAGATGATCCTGTCGTCAACTCGATTATCTTCATGTCGGCCTGGGCTCCGACAATGCAGGCGGACGGTGCCATTTTGGCGTGGTCGCGCTGGAATTGTGGATTGCGCCGAAGAAACTCCCAGGCCCAGGCAGTGCGCGGCAATCGTCTGGCGTAGTGGTAAGCTTCGTGACGACGCCAGTCCGGCCAGCATTCAAGACCGACCGTCGCTTCCTTGGGCAGACCAGCATCCTTCACGGCTCAGGTGTCCACAATGCCGACGGGCCTAGAACCGGTTGCCACAGTACCGGTCCGCTCAGACGTCCCCTGCTGCGGATGCGCAAAAGGCTCGCGCGGGAAATCTCGAGAAACCCGGCCACCGCCTCCGTTTTGCCGACGGACTTGGGTTGTCCGATGCGCGACAATGGCCACGTCGCGAGGCGAAGGATCCGTTCCATGCGCGTATCCGTCACCGTTACTATCCGGGTCAGATCCTTGGCCAAGCCGAACTCGATCATGCCCGCGAAGAGCTCGTAGGTTGCCTGGGCCAGCCCGCCCGCTGCCTTGGGCGCCGACGGAGGGAGATCGAGCGCGAAACGACTGCTCTCCTATATGTCGGCAGTCGAGGGCATGACGTCAGCACCCAGCAGCACCGGGAACGTGTCGCGCAACATTGTGGGTCCGGTGCTGGGCAAAAGACGCACGCAACCGCGAATTCGCCAGTCGGATCCCCTGAGGAGCAGATAGACGGGCTTCAGACCATCAAACGGGTCTGTTTCCATCTGGTCTTCGGTATCAACTTCCCAATCGAGCCTTTCCTTGAACACCCGAAACCTGAGCCCGTGCATCTCTTTGAGCTCGCTTGCGAACTCGTTGTAAAGGTCTGGTGTTATCAGCTGCATCATGGTCGCCTCCGTGCGGGATGTGTTCCCGCCATCGAAGGGCAAAGCTGGCAACGATGCAGCCTGTAGAGGTTTACAGCTATCGTGGCAGAAGAATCAGGATCTCGCCTGGCCGGAGGCAACCAGTCGTGCAACGGCCTGGTTGATCGTTCGAACGCCAAGCTTTGCCTTGGCGTTTTCCAGATGAAAGGTCACGGTGCGCTTTGAGACGCCGAGAAGCTGGCTGATAACCCAAGCCGACTTGCCGCGCGCCGCCCATTTCAGGCACTCGAACTCCCGCGGGGTGAGCGTTACACCATCCACCACGCGATCGTCGGCGAGCCTGCGCCGGACATGGATATGAAAGTTGATGGCCACCAGCTGCAATGCTTTTTCGTAACGTGCCAGTGACCGCAAAAGAGGCGGATGGGACTCGTCGGAAGCAAAGGTCAGGGCAGCAAACCGGCCGCGATGATCATGCATGGACATCGTCAGCCCGCCGCGAATGCCAAACTCAGCCGCACTCTCCAGAATTTGTTGCTGCGAATTCGGCAGACAGTGCCGACCGCGATCAACACCCCAATCAAAGATATCCCAGCCCTGCAGCCCGCGCAGGATGACCGGATCAAGACTGTGGTACCGCTGTTGCAGATAACGTGATGTCCAGGATGAAGGATAGTTTGAGATCAATTGCGGGGCGTCGCCGGAGGCCGACGGGTAAGTGAAATAGGCGAATAGCGGAAAGTCGAAGCCGGCTGCAGCGGATGCCATTGCCTCACGGAGATCGACAGCATCAAAACTTGCAGACAGTTGCTCGACGAAGTTCTCAAACACGCGATGCATTTGCGCTTTGCGTAACCTCCGTAAATCGCTCGATGCGAGGCAGAGACCTTGTTTTAAACGATCCCGGACCGATACAATGCGTGCCGAGAACCCCGTTAATCTGTTGAACCAATCCGTGATATTCTGACGTTGTCGATGAGCCGTGTGCCGCCGAGCCAGGCCGCGACAAGCAAGCGTGCCGGTCGGTCAAGGCTTGTCATCGGTCGCAGATCTGCATCATTGCGAAGTTCCAGGTATTCGACCTCGCGATAGCCTGCAGCCAGAATTGCTGCGCCCGCTTCGGCAAGCGTAGGCAGGACGGGCGAGCCGCGGGCAAGCCGCTCAGCCGTCTCGAGCAAGACCGATGGTAGCTTAGGGGCAATAGCACGCTCCGCTGGCGAGAGCCGGACATTGCGCGATGATAGTGCAAGACCGTCGGCTTCGCGGACTGTCGGACAGGGAACAATGGTGATTGGAATATCCAGGTCCCGGGCCATGCGCCTGACTAGCTGAAGCTGCTGAAAGTCCTTTTCGCCAAAGAAGCCGAAGTCAGCGCTGGTCTGCAGGAAGAGCTTGGCGACGACGGTCGCCACGCCATCGAAATGTCCCGGCCGGAAGGCACCGCACAGGCCCTCGCTGACACCGGACACCGAAACGGTCGTGGCGAAGGCCGCCGGATACATCTCCTCTGCGTCCGGCGCATAAAGCAGGTGCGCGCCAAGCGGTGCCAGCTTGGCGGCATCCTCGTCCTCGGTGCTCGGATACGCGGCGAGATCGGCCTGGCTGTTGAATTGCTTCGGGTTGACAAAGAGCGTCACGATCACCCGGTCGGCCTTCTCGAGTGCCGCGCGCACCAGGCTGAGATGGCCCTCATGCAGGACGCCCATCGTTGGCACCACGGCAATCCCCACGCCGTCGCGGCGCCATGCGGCGACGATTTGGCGAAGCTGGGCAACGCTCCTGACAATCGGCACGCTCACGCTGCTTCTCCGCTCTTGGTGGCGTCCGCATCGGCGGGCTTGGGCGCATCGGCAAACACGTGCTCGGCGGCCGGAAACTGGCGCTCCTTCACTTCCCGCGCATAGGCCGCGATCGCAGCCGCAGCGGCCTCCCCCAGTTCAGCGTAGCGCTTCACGAATTTGGGCCGGAAGTCGCCGAAGAGGCCCAGCATGTCGTCGACGACGAGAATCTGGCCGTCACAGGCTGCCGAGGCACCGATGCCAATGGTCGGGGTCGCCACCTCCCCGGTGATCCGGCGGGCGAGCGCCTCGGGAACCTTCTCCAGCACGACCGCAAAGGCGCCCGCTTCGCTCACCGCAAGCGCGTCGCGCCTGATGCGCTCGGCATCCCCGCCTCTGCCCTGCACGCGGTAGCCACCGATGGTGTTGATCGCCTGCGGCGTCAAGCCGACATGGGCCATGACCGGCACGCCGCGCGCGGCGAGGAAGCCGATCGTCTCTGCCATCGTTTCGCCGCCTTCGAGCTTGACGGCCCCGCAGCCGGTCTCGGCCATGACGCGCGCGGCATTGCGGAAAGCCTGCTCGGGGCTTTCCTCGAAGGAACCGAACGGCAAGTCGACGACCATCAGCGCCTGCTCGAGGCCACGGCGCACGGCCTGGCCGTGCGTGATCATCATCTCCAGCGTCACACCGAGCGTGGAGGGCAGGCCGTGGAGAACCATGCCGACGCTGTCGCCGACCAGCACCACATCGCAATGGGGATCGACGAGCCGGGCGACTGGCGTCGTGTAGGCGGTAAGGCAGACGAGCGGCGTCCCACCTTTACGCGAACGAATATCCGGCGGTGTGATCGCCTTGGTGTCACCAAACGCACTCAATGGAACCTCCTTCCCCAACGTTACCAACCGCGGGTGTCGCGTTTGCCACATTTTTGTGCAAGTGCGAAGAGCTAAAAATGGCCGTGCAGCTTTGCGGTGTTGACGTGCTGACAGGCGCGCTTACAGTTAAATCGATTCAGGCGCCCCCGAGCTGGCCAACCACTTTCGCGAACATGGACGATCAGGCAAAAGGACCCAGGAAAGACAGAGCCGCCGTCAAGGCCGACGAAGTCAAAGTGGACCTGATCGCCTTTGTCGTCGCCGTAAACGACGGTGAACCCTGTGTCCTCACCATCGGCCAGGCGGACACCCTGCCCTCCGGACCATTTGCGCTTGAGCACCGATCGCTGCAATCCGGCTTGAGGGGGTGGGTCGAGCAGCAGACCGGCCATCCGCTGGGGTATATTGAGCAACTCTACACCTTCGCCGATCGGGATCGCATCGGCGCCGAGCGCCAGCAGCGCGTCATCTCCATCAGCTATCTCGCATTGACCCGCAAGGAACAGGCAGCTGGCTCGCCCAAGTGCGGCTGGCAGAGTTGGTATGAATATTTTCCATGGGAGGACCACCGCTCCGGCACGCCTCCGGTCGTGCTGGACGTTCTGCGACCGCGCCTGATTGAATGGGCAGACGGCGTCAGCGACGCGGCCGCGCGACGTGAACGCTGGCAGCGGGCGACGATAGCCTTCGGCTTCGACGACCGCCTTTGGAACGAGGAACTCACGCTTCAACGCTATGAGTTGGTCTACGAAGCAGGCCTGGTCCAAGAGGCCGGAAGCGGACGGGACGCGACGCCGCCTCCGCTGGTGCCCAGCAAGTCTATGGTCGCCGATCATCGCCGCATCGTGGCGACCGGCATTGCGCGGCTGCGCTCCAAGATCAAATACCGGCCGGTCGTCTTTGAGCTGATGCCGCCGGTCTTCACGCTTTTGCAGCTGCAGCGAACCGTGGAGGCGCTCGCCGGCAGGCTCATCCACAAGCCGAACTTTCGCCGCCTGATCGAGCAGCAGGAGCTGGTCGAAGAGACCGGAGAGGCCACCACGGAGACCGGCGGCCGGCCAGCGAAGCTTTACCGGTTCCGCCACGCCGCTCTCGACGAGAGGGTCATCGCCGGGACAAAATTGCCGCTGGCGCGGGGTTGACATCCCTTATACTCACAGCAAGTATATGCTGGTTATTTTCAACTAGAGTATAAGCTGGAGGGGGTCGATGAGCGCCATGCTGCCGACGGCCGCGTTTCTCTACGAGCGCGTCCGACGAGTGATCCCGCCGATCGAATGGCCGGCTTTCGTCGAGGATATCGAGGCGATCCTTGCACTGAAGCGCGAGCGCAACGCCATCATCCTGGCGCACAACTATCAGACGCCCGAGATCTTCCATTGCGTGGCCGACATCGTCGGCGACAGCTTGGCACTGGCCCGCAAGGCTGCGACGATCGAGGCGCAAGTCATCGTGCTGGCCGGCGTACATTTCATGGCCGAAACGGCCAAGCTGCTCAATCCGCAAAAGACGGTGCTCATTCCCGATCTGCGGGCAGGCTGTTCGTTGGCGGAATCGATCACGGCAGAAGACGTGCGCTTGATGCGCCAGCGTTATCCCGGCGTGCCGATCATCACTTATGTCAACACGTCGGCCGAAGTGAAAGCCGAGTCGGATATCTGCTGTACATCCGGCAACGCCAAGGCGGTCGTCCAATCCCTTGGCGTTCCCCAGGTGATCATGTTGCCGGACGAATATCTGGCCCAGAATATCGCCGCCCAGACCGATGTGCAGATCATCGCCTGGAAAGGGCATTGCGAGGTGCATGAGCGCTTTACACCGGCCGACATCCACGAGTTGCGCGAAAGCCATCCCGGCGTGATCGTGCTTGCGCATCCCGAATGCCCGCCCGACGTCGTGGCTGAAGCAGATTTTTCCGGCTCCACCGCTGCCATGTCCGACTATGTCGAAAGGCAAAGGCCGCCACGTGTCGTGCTGATGACGGAATGTTCGATGAGCGACAACGTCGCGTTAGCGCACCCAGAGGTCGAGTTCATCCGGCCCTGCAATTTGTGCCCGCACATGAAGCGGATCACGCTTGCCAACATCCGCACGGCGCTCGAGCAGAACCACCATGTCGTAACCATCGAACCCGGGATCGCCGGGCGCGCGCGGCTTGCGGTCGAACGGATGCTGGCAATTTGAGCGCCGATATCCGCAGCTTCTTCGGGCGGCCCATCATCATCGGCGGCGGCATCGCCGGACTGATGACCGCGCTTCAACTGGCGCCGGAGCCGGTGCTGCTTCTGTCCAGGACGCTGCTGGGAGCTGACAATTCGAGCACCTGGGCACAGGGTGGTCTGGCTGCAAGTTTCGGCGAAGACGACGATCCGGCACTGCACCTGGCCGATACGCTTGCCGCCGGGGATGGTCTCTGCGACACAGACGTGGCGAGCCGCATCCTCCAAGCCGCGCCCAAGGCGATAGAGGGGCTTGCGGGCTTTGGGGTTCCCTTCGACCGTACGTCGAAAGGATCACTGTGCCTCGGATTGGAGGCCGCACACAGCCGACGTCGCATCGTTCATGCGCATGGTGACGGCACCGGGCGTGAAATCATGCGTGCCCTGATCGCGGCTGTGCGTTCCACTCCGTCGATTGTTGTCGTGGAGGGCATGGAAGCGCGCCGGCTGGCGGTGCGAGAGAATGCGATCCGAGGCGTCTGGGCGAGCGGTTCGATAGGACCTGTCTTCTTCGGCTCACGGCGGGTCGTCCTCGCCACCGGTGGGATCGGGGGACTGTTTCTCGACACCACCAATCCTTGGGGCAGTTGCGGACAGGGCCTGGCGCTTGCGGCCCGCGCTGGAGCTGTTCTTGCCGACCTCGAGTTCATCCAGTTCCACCCGACCGCGCTTGACGGCCCGGAACGCCCTATGGTGCTGGTCAGCGAGGCCGTCCGCGGCGAAGGTGCTGCCCTGATCGACGAAACCGGCCAGGCTTTTCTCCAGAGCGTGCCAGGGGCGGAACTTGCGCCTCGTGATGTCTTGGCGCGCGCCGTCTGGAACCATCTTGCCAACGGCCACCGTGTTTTTCTCGACGCGCGGCAACGGCCTGGCCCGGAATTTGCTCGACACTTCCCGACAATCGCATCAGCCTGTCGTGGAGCCGGCATCAATCCCGCGCGCGATCTCATCCCCATTCGTCCGGCCCAACACTACCACATGGGTGGCGTTGCCGTGGACGGCTCCGGTAGGACGTCCGTCAAGGGGCTGTGGGCCTGCGGCGAAGTCGCTTCGACAGGACTGCATGGCGCCAACAGGCTCGCCAGCAATTCCTTGACCGAGGCCGTCGTGTGCGCCCGCTGGGTCGCTGAAAGTGTCGCCGGAACGCCTGCTCGCAGAACAAAGCCTGCGTTTGCGGACGTTTACCCATCGCCCGCTCCGACACCCGTGCGTGTTTTCCTGTCGCGCGCACTCGGCATCGTCCGGGATGGTGAAGCTTTGAAAGCAGCCGCACGTGCCTTGTTGCCGCTCGCCCAAAGCAAGGACGCGGCCTCGGATCCGGCGGCTGTCGGGCTGATGATCGCGGTTGCCGCCTTGTTGCGCGAAGAAAGCCGCGGCGCTCATTACCGGACAGACTTTCCTCATCATGCGACTGTCGCCCGACGGTCCGAAATCACGCTCGAAGCCGCCTTGGCCGCTGCGCGGGAACTCGGACACTCGCCAAGCCTCGAAGGGGCAAAATGATGACGCTCTCACCGCTTCCCACGGTCATGCTTGAGCCGCTTGTAAGGGCAGCTCTTCTTGAAGACCTTGGCAGAGCCGGCGACTTGACCACGGAGGCCATCGTCCCGAAGGAACACCAAGCGGGAACCGTGCTCGCGGCGCGCCAGTCCGGAGTTGTCGCCGGCCTCGATCTGGCGATGCTCGCTTTCCGCTTGATTGATCCTGATATCGAAATCTCGGTGGAGCGGGCAGACGGCTGCAATGTCATGGATGGAGAGGTCATTGCATCAGTGGTTGGCCCTGCCCGGGCCATTCTCACAGCCGAACGGACGGCACTCAATTTTTTGTGCCATCTGAGCGGCATCGCTACAGCAACGGCATCGATCGTCGCTGCGGTTCGTGGATATGGCGCGAAGATCGTCTGCACGCGCAAGACGACGCCCGGATTGCGGGCAGTCGAAAAATATGCCGTGCGCGCAGGTGGCGGATCCAATCACCGCTTCGGCCTCGACGACGCAATTCTGATCAAGGACAACCACATCGCCATCGCAGGCGGCGTTCGCCCGGCGCTCGAGCGAGCACGAAGACGGGCCGGTCATCTCGTCAAGATCGAAGTCGAGGTCGATACGCTGGCCCAGTTGGAGGAGGTACTTGGCTTCGCTCCCGATGCGGTTCTGCTCGACAACATGTCCCTCGCCGATCTTCGCCGCGCCGTCGCAATCGTTGGCGGCCGTGCTATCACCGAGGCTTCTGGCGGGATCGCATCCGATACAGCGCGAGCGATTGCCGCGACCGGCGTTGATTTGATTTCAGTCGGCCGACTGACCCACAGCGCGCCGATCCTGGATATCGGCCTCGACTATTGGGGCTCATGATTGCCTGAGGAACGAACAGGATCGAATCAACTGTCCTTTCCGATCGTCGTCAATCAGACAGCAAAGCAAGGCAGAACCGGAGAACAGCATGGACATGCAAACAGCCAGTCCAACGCAGACATCGCCACAGGCTCAATCCCCTGACCCTGGAGCGTGGACCCTGGAGAAGGCTCAGGCACTTCACGATGCCCCCTTCAACAATCTCCTCTTCCTCGCGCAAACCGTGCACCGCCAGAATTTCGATCCCAACAAGGTCCAGCTCAGCCGGCTGCTCAGCATCAAGACGGGCGGATGCCCGGAGGATTGCGGCTATTGTAGCCAGTCGGCGCATCACGAGACCGGCCTGAAGGCGTCGAAGCTGATGGAGGTCAGGCGCGTCATCGTCAAGGCGAAGAAAGCGCGTGACGCCGGCGCAACCCGCTATTGCATGGGCGCGGCCTGGCGAAACCCCAAGGCGCGCGACATGGATGCGGTCGTGGCGATGGTCGAAGGCGTCAAGGCGCTGGGCATGGAAACCTGCATGACGCTCGGCATGCTCGATCTTGAGCAGGCGGCTCGTCTGAAACAGGCTGGCCTCGACTATTACAACCACAACATCGATACGTCGGAACGCTACTATAGCGAGGTCATCAGCACGCGGAGCTTTGCCGACCGGCTCGAGACGCTCGAGCACGTTCGCCAATCCGGCATCAAGGTCTGCTGCGGCGGTATTGTCGGCATGGGCGAGGAGCCGGTGGACCGGATCGACATGCTGGTGACGCTGGCCAACCTGCCGGAACATCCGCAAAGCGTTCCGATCAACATGCTGATCCCGATCCCCGGCACCCCGCTTGCCGACGCCAAGCCGATCGAGCCGATCGAATTCGTGCGCGTGATCGCGCTGGCGCGCATCATGATGCCGAAATCGCATATCCGTCTTTCCGCCGGCCGCACCGCCATGACCGACGAGATGCAGGCGCTGTGCTTTTTTGCCGGCGCCAACTCGATCTTCGTCGGCGACACGCTGCTGACGGCGGACAATCCCGGTGAGGACAAGGATACCCTGCTGTTCCGGCGCCTTGGCATCGAGCCGATGGAACTCGAGGCGCAATGAACGGGGCACCGCTTGCCCGCTATGAGGCGACCTTGCAGGGACTGGCGCGCAAGGACCGGCTGCGGACGCTGAAGCCGCGCGCCGGGCTCGACTTCTCGTCGAACGACTATCTCGGGCTTGCCGCCTCCAAAAGACTTGGCGAAGCGGTTGCGGCGGCGATTGCGCGGGGCACGCCGGTTGGCGCCACCGGGTCGCGGCTGTTGCGCGGCAATGCACCGGAACACGAGCAGCTCGAGGCAGACGCGGCGGCATTCTTTGGAGCCGACCGCGCGCTGTTCTTCGGCAGCGGCTACATCGCCAACTTCGCTCTGCTGACTGCGCTGCCGCAGAAGGGCGACCTTTTGATCCTCGATGAGCTCGCCCATGCCAGCATGCATGAGGGTGCGCTGGCCGGGCGCGCACAGTTGGTGCTGGCCGCGCACCACGACGTCGATGCTGTCGAGGATGCGATCACACGTTGGCGCGCCGAAGGCGGCATGGGATGCGTCTGGATCGCGGTGGAAAGCCTTTACAGCATGGATGGCGATTGCGCGCCTTTGGAGAGCCTGGTCGCGCTTGCCGATCGGCACGACGCATTCATCGTCATTGACGAGGCGCATGCCACCGGCGTCTGGGGACCGGACGGCCGGGGGCTGGCCGCCGCTTTCGAGGGCCGCGACAACATCGTCGCGCTCCACACCTGCAGCAAGGCGCTCGGCGCATCTGGTGGGCTCGTGACCGGGCCGAGGACACTGTGCGAGTATCTGATCAACCGTTGCCGGCCATTCATCTACGCCACCGCGCCATCGCCGCTGATGGCGGTCGCGGCGCGCGAAGCGCTCGCAATGCTCGCCGACGAGCCTATGCGGCGTGTTCAACTGCGTGAACGCGTTGCCCTCGCAGGCCGCCAATTGGTCGATGGCTGCGGCGTGATACCAAGTGGCTCTCAGATCCAGCCCTTGGTGATCGGCGATGTCAGGCGCACCATGGCAGTGGCGGCGCGCCTGCAGGCCCGCGGCTTCGACATACGCGGCATTCGTCCGCCGACCGTGCCCGAGGGCACGTCGCGGCTGCGCATCTCACTGACGCTCAATATCGGCGAAGCCGACATTTCCGCCATGCTCGAGGCGCTCGTCGAGGTGTTGGCCCAGACATGACCGGAGGCGACATGACCAAGCGCATCGTCATCACCGGAACAGACACCGGAATTGGCAAGACGGTGTTTTCGGCCGGGCTTGCCGGCCTGCTTGACGGTTTCTACTGGAAGCCGGTGCAATCGGGCCTCGACGGCGAGACCGACAGCGAGGCGGTTGCGCGACTTGCCGGGCTGCCGTCGGGGCGCGTGCTGCCGGAAGCCTACCGCTTGAAGAGCCCGCTTTCGCCGCATCGTTCGGCCGAAATCGACGACGTTTCGATCGAGGCTGCCGATCTTTCGTTTCCGGTCCTGCCGACACCGCTCGTCATCGAAGGCGCCGGCGGGCTGATGGTGCCGCTGAACCGCCGGACAAGGTTCATCGACATATTCGAGCAATGGCAGTTGCCGGTCATTCTGTGCGCCCGCACCGCGCTCGGAACAATCAATCACACCCTGCTGTCGATCGAAGCCCTGCGGGCGCGCGCTATCCCGCTGGCTGGCATCGCCTTCATCGGCGATGAGATGACCGATACGCAACGGACGATCGTGGAATTCGGCGACGTGCCGCAACTCGGCAGGCTGCCGCACCTCGATCCGCTGACGGACAAAACGCTGAGACAAGCGATGATTGCCGGCTTCGACCTCGCTTTGATTGCCGGAGGCGAATGATGACGCAATCCCGTGTGTGGCATCCCTTCACCCAGCACGCGCTCGAGCTGGCGATCCCTGAAATCGTCCTGACGGAAGGCGCCTATGTCCACACGGCCGACGGCTCCCGCATCCTGGACGCCATTTCCTCCTGGTGGGTCGTCACCCATGGCCACCGCCATCCCCGCATTATGAAGGCAATCGAGACGACCGCCTCGAGCCTCGACCAGATCATCTTCGCAGGTTTCACGCACGAGCCTGCCGAATGCTTGGCCAAGGCGCTTGTCGGACTCGCTCCCGCCGGACTCGACTGGGTGTTCTATTCCGACAGCGGCTCGACCAGTGTCGAAGTCGCGCTGAAGATGGCGCTCGGCTATTTCCGCAACATCGGCGCGCCGCGCTCGCGCATCGTCGTCATGGAGCACAGCTATCATGGCGACACGATCGGCACGATGAGCGTCGGTGCGCGTGGCGTGTTCAACGCCGCCTACGAACCCTTGCTGTTCGAGGTCGACACCATTCCCTTCCCGGCCGCCGGCCGCGAACAGGAAACGCTGGATCGGTTCGAGGCCGTCAGCCGCGACCGGCGCGCCGCCGCGCTGATCGTCGAACCGCTCGTGCTTGGCGCCGGCGGCATGCTGATGTATCCGGCTTCGGTTCTGACCGGATTGAAGAGGATCACTGAGGCCTCCGGCACGCTGCTGATCACCGACGAGGTGATGACCGGCTGGGGGCGCACCGGAACCATGTTCGCCTGTGAGCAGGCCTCCATTTCTCCGGACATCCTGTGCACCTCGAAAGGCCTGACCGGTGGCACCATCCCGCTGGCGGCCACACTCGCCACCGGTGCCATCTTCCAGGCTCACTATTCGACGGACAGGAAGAAGACCTTTTTCCACTCGAGTTCCTACACCGCCAATCCGATTGCCTGCGCGGCGGCACTCGCCAATGTCGAGATCTGGCGTGACGAGCCGGTGGCCGAGCGGATCGCGGCCCTGAGCGCGAGGCAGGCCGCCGGGCTTCGGCGCTTTCGCGACAATGCCAACTTCACCGACAGCCGGGCGACCGGCACGATCCTGGCTCTCGACCTGCGCGCCGGCTCTGCCGGCTATCTGGCCGAGATCGGACCTAAGCTGCGGGCATTTTTCCTGGAGCTCGGCCTGCTTGTGCGCCCGCTCGGCAATGTCCTTTATCTCCTGCCGCCCTATTGCATCACCGGCGACGAGCTCGATCGGCTCCATGACGCCATCGAGGAGGCCGGCGAACGCTTCGGTTCGAGGCCATGAGCAGGTCGTCGCGCATTCTCGGGTTTGGCCATCATGCGCCTGGGCGAAAGGTGGCGAATGCCGAAATCGAGAACAATCTCGGCCTCGAACCGGGCTGGATCGAGCGGCGTACTGGAATCCGGTCGCGCTTCTGGGCAACGGACGAAGACACGCTGTCTGGTCTTGCTGCGCAGGCCGGCGCCATGGCGCTGGACAGCGCCGGCATTGCGCGCCACGACATCGGTCTGCTGCTGCTTGCCACCTCGACGCCCGATCACCTCCTGCCGCCCAGCGCGCCCCTGGTCGCACATCGGCTGGGGCTCGGCCGCGCCGGCGCTGTCGATCTGACCGGCGCCTGCGCCGGCTTCATCTATGCGCTGATGTTTGCGGACGGATTTACCCGCCTGCACGGCAAAGCGAGCCTTGTTATCGCCGCCAATATCCTCAGCCGCCGCATCAATCCCTCTGAGCGCGCCAGCGCCGTGCTGTTTGCCGATGCCGCCGGCGCCCTCGTGATCGGTCCATGCGAGGATACTGATCCGGGGATTCTCGGTGCCTCCGTGGACTCGGACGGCTCGCGATACGGGCTGATCCAGATTCCCGCAGGAGGAAGCAACAAGCCGTTCCACGGTGACCTCGACCTCGCGCAAACCCGAATGACGATGACCGACGGCCGCGAAGTGTTCGCCAAGGCCGTCGAGATGATGACCGATTGCTCGATAAGCGCGCTAGCCGCTGCCGGAGTGCGACCACAGGATGTCGACCGGTTCGTGCCGCATCAGGCCAATGCTCGCATTTTCGATGCTGTCGGGAGTAACCTCGGCATAGCGGATCAAGCAATTGTCAAGACGATTGCCGAATACGGCAACTCTTCGGCCGCGACGGTCCCGCTGTCGCTCTCGCTCGCCAACCAGATGAAGCCATTCCAGCCAGGAGAGAAAATCCTTCTGGCGGCGGCGGGTGCGGGTCTCAGCGGCGGCGCTCTCGTGGTTGGAATCTAGCCGGCCGGCTCACGCGCGCAGGATCGGTCATGAATGGCAATAGGAGCAACAGAACCAATGCCAAAATGGCCTTCTGAAGCTCGACATGACCAAGCTGACGCAGCACGACCCGTGCGAGCCTCTGGATGAGTTCAAATGCAACACCCGTTGCACCAATCGTACCATCTGAATAAAGCTCAATTACAAAGGGTGAGCCGCCCCATATATGTCGGATACCCGACATTGTTCACATAAAAGGCTCGATGCTTACACGCTCTTTGCTGGCTGCTCTTTGCTGTCTTCTCTTTTCTCTTTGCTCTTTGCTCTTCCGTCTTGACTAGCAGGAGCCTGCGGCTTATCTCATTGCCGCGTTAGCACTCGCTTCGGCTGAGTGCTAGGCATGCTCCGGCAACGGAGCACCGTTCAACATCCGCACCAAGGAAATCCAAAAATGGCAAAGTCGAATTTCCGGCCGCTGCATGACCGCGTGGTCGTACGCCGGGTCGAATCCGAATCCAAGACCGCCGGCGGGATCATCATCCCGGATACGGCGAAGGAAAAGCCGCAGGAAGGCGAGATCATCGCCGTCGGCTCCGGCGCTCGCGACGAAGCCGGCAAGCTGGTCCCGCTGGACGTCAAGGCCGGCGACCGCATCCTGTTCGGCAAGTGGTCGGGCACCGAAGTCAAGCTCAATGGCGAAGACCTTCTGATCATGAAGGAATCCGACATTATGGGCATCATCGGCTGATTATCGGCCTCACCGTCAACTGAATTTCGGGCTTGATCGCAAGCCCCTGCCAGGAGCTAAAAAATGGCTGCCAAAGACGTAAAATTCTCCCGCGACGCCCGCGAGCGCATGCTTCACGGCATCAACATCCTCGCCGACGCGGTGAAGGTGACCCTCGGTCCCAAGGGCCGCAACGTCGTCATCGACAAGTCGTTCGGCGCACCGCGCATCACCAAGGACGGCGTCACCGTCGCCAAGGAAATCGAACTTTCCGACAAGTTCGAAAACATGGGCGCGCAGATGATCCGCGAAGTTGCTTCGAAGACCAACGACATCGCCGGTGATGGCACCACGACCGCGACCGTTCTGGCGCAGTCGATCGTCCAGGAAGGTAACAAGGCGGTTGCCGCCGGCATGAACCCGATGGACCTGAAGCGCGGCATCGACCTGGCCGTGACCGAAGTCGTCGCGGCTCTCGGCAACGCTGCCAAGAAGATCAAGACCTCCGAGGAAGTTGCCCAGGTCGGCACGATCGCCGGCAATGGCGACGAGTCGGTCGGCAAGATGATCGCCGAAGCGATGCAGAAGGTCGGCAATGAAGGCGTCATCACGGTTGAGGAAGCCAAGACCGCCGAGACCGAGCTGGAAGTCGTCGAAGGCATGCAGTTCGACCGCGGCTATCTCTCGCCCTACTTCGTCACCAACGCCGACAAGATGGTTGCCGAGCTCGAGGACGTCTACATCCTCCTGCACGAGAAGAAGCTGTCCAACCTCCAGGCGATGCTGCCGGTTCTCGAAGCCGTCGTGCAGACCTCCAAGCCGCTGCTCATCATCTCGGAAGACGTCGAAGGCGAGGCTCTGGCCACGCTGGTCGTCAACAAGCTGCGCGGTGGCCTGAAGATCGCCGCCGTCAAGGCGCCGGGCTTCGGTGATCGCCGCAAGGCCATGCTGGAAGACATCGCCATCCTCACCGGTGGCCAGGTCATTTCGGAAGACCTCGGCATCAAGCTCGAGAATGTCGGCCTCAACATGCTCGGCCGCGCCAAGAAGGTGTCGATCTCCAAGGAGAACACCACCATTGTCGACGGCGCCGGCAAGAAGGACGAGATCCAGGGCCGCGTTGCCCAGATCAAGCAGCAGATCGAAGAGACCACCTCGGACTACGACAAGGAGAAGCTGCAGGAACGTCTGGCGAAGCTCACGGGCGGCGTTGCCGTCATCCGCGTCGGCGGTGCGACCGAAGTGGAAGTCAAGGAAAAGAAGGATCGCGTCGATGACGCCCTCAACGCGACCCGCGCGGCCGTCGAAGAAGGCATCGTTCCCGGCGGCGGCGTCGCACTGCTGCGCGCTTCGCTGACCATCAAGGCAACCGGTGCCAACTCCGACCAGACCGCGGGCATCGCCATCGTGCGTCGCGCGCTGCAGGCTCCGGCCCGTCAGATCGCTTCGAACGCAGGTGCGGAAGCTTCGATCGTTGCCGGCAAGATCCTCGACAACAAGGGCGCGACCTACGGCTACAACGCCCAGACCGGCGAATATGGCGACATGATCGCCATGGGTATCGTCGATCCGGTCAAGGTCGTGCGCACTGCCCTCCAGGACGCGGCCTCGGTCGCCGGCCTGCTCGTCACCACCGAAGCCATGATCGCGGAGGCTCCGAAGAAGGAGTCAGCTGGCGGCGGCATGCCTGGCGGCATGGGCGGCGGCGGTATGGGCGGCATGGGCGGTATGGATTTTTAATCCAGCCCCTATCAACTTACAGCGGACAGGGCGGCAGCAATGCCGCCCTTTCCTTGTGTGCCGAACATGATCGAAACCTTGGAGTGCGTCCCGAGGATCTCGTTCGAGCCTCACCGCATGGTCGAGAATTAGGATCTTGTCCGATCGAGCAATTCGCGGGCTCAACCTGGTCAAACCGGCGCCCCCTACGAACTGCCCGATCCTTGAGGATTCCGCTGCGCGACAATCACGATGATTCATTCAGTTGGTAGCTATAGGCGGTGAATCATGAGGGGCATTGAGGAGCGTGGCAAGGCGCCCATCTCGGCATTTAACTCCATCGAGCGTGATATCAGGGACAATTCTCTCATCGGAACCGGCGGCTGGCGTTGAAGGACCCGGTGAATCATCCTGTTCTATAGTGGAGCAGACGCGCTCTGAGCCTCAAGATCAAGCGTTTCCTCCTCTGAGTATCCTTGATCTGCCGCTGGACATTCTCGTTGATATTGCTGAGCGGCTCAGCCCGATGGATCTGCTGAGGATTTCGCACACAAATCAAGAGCTGCGTGTCGCCGCGATGATAGTCGCAACGCCTCAAGAAAGGCGGATTCAGGTTCAGGCCATCTGTGGCAGCCCTTGCAACCGGGCTCCAGCAGCGTCTCGTCGTCGTGGCCGAGGGGCCTCGTGACCCCGACGACTGCGCTTCGGCCTTGTGGGGCCTCGGAGCGGGCGTGGCAGCGCTTGCACCCGAGCTCCAGCGGCGTCTCATCCTCCTCGCCGAAGGGCTTGAGCCCAGGTCTCAGACCATTGCCCTGGAGGGCCTCGGAGCAGGCGTGGGTGGCGGACATAGCAGCCTGTCCCATACCTATGAATACGTTTGGCTGAAGCAGACCGATGGCTGCGCGTCGAAGCCGAAGCCGTCGAGTTCGCGGACAAACGGGAACTGCGCGATCTTGCTCGACATGAGCGTGTCGAGCTGGTCGCGGATCGCCGTCAACTTCAGCCGATCCAGGATTGCGATCAGCAGGTCATGATCTAGGGTCGTCATCACCAGCTCCCTCCGGCCACCGCTTCGTACTCGGCGAGTGGCCGCAGCAAGGTGGCCGGGGGTGATCTTGATCCGCTCGGCGCGCACCGGCCCTTCGAAGCCGGCAACGCCGACAAAAGGCTCTGTCGCAAACCTGGAAATGGGGTTGTGAACGGCCATTTCGGCCTGTCCGTCAGGCAGCGAGGAGATCGAAACAGCGATCGACAGACTTGTAGGCATACCTCGCCTGTCGCTTGCCCATCATGTGGATCATCTCGATGCCGGAGAGGATAACACGTCGTTCGCATGCGACTTGAAGCCGAGCATGGATCGAATGCGGCTTGATACGCCGGTGATCCTGTTCGATCCGATTGTTGAGATGCCGGCTATTGCGGAGCGGATCGGCTTCAGCGGTCGCCGCGATCGCTGCCGCAGCCGGCTTTCAGCGTCGCAGGAAAGGATTGCTTCGTAATTGGTCTGGCTGCCGTCGATGACGATGCGCTCCGGCCGGCCATGGCGCGTCAGCGCCTTGCGGAGGAAGCGTTGGGCCGCCACCAGGTTACGGTTTTCGCTAAAGAAGAACTCGACCGTATCGCCGAGGATGTCGATAGCGCGGTAGAGATACATCCATGCCGCGGACCTTGATGTACGTCTCGTCCAATGCCACTTGCTGCCGACCACACGCTTGCGCCGGTTGAAGCGCTCCAGCAGCTGCGGCGAGAAGTGGGCGACCCAGCGATGCACAGTGGAGTGGTCGACCTTCAACGCGTTCGGCCATCATCTCTTCCAGATCGCGCAGGCTCAGAGTGTAGGCCAGGTACCAGCGCACGCACAGCAGGATCACCGACTGGTCGAAATGGCGGCCCTTGAACATCACATGCTCCTCCACAGCTGAGGCGTTTTTCTTGCCATGCTCGCTTACAAAAAGGTTTGCGACAGAGCCGTTCGAACCGCATGCCGACACCATCGTCAAGGGCGGCCGCGATGTCCATTATGGCCACAAGCTCAACCTGACGACGGGCAGGCAGTCTGTTCTTTCAATTTAGACCAACTATGCGGATGCCGCCTCAGTCAATTCAAGAATGTAACCAATGCCGCGCATGGTCGTGATACGTGGCGTTGCACCTGACCTACTCAGGTGTCCACGTAAGCGATAGATTCCGACTTCAAGCGCGTTGGCAGATACCTCGTCGTTGAACGAATAGAGGTGATCTTCCAACTGCGCACGAGGCACGATGCGGCCTGCACGGATAAGCAGATGCTCTAAAATACATAGTTCGCGGCGTGCGATCTTCAGAGGATGACCCGAGACGGAAACCTGTCGGCCGATCGGATCGAAATTGAGATTGCCAAATACAACGATGGGGTCGGTCACCTGTGTCGACCGGCGCAGAATGGCTCTCATTCTGGCGATGAGCTCATCGAAAGAGACGGGCTTGAGCAGAAAGTCGTCCGCGCCACCGTTGAAAATTGCAATCCGCTTCTCGAGATCGTTGATGCTACTCATAATGAGGGTTGGAACTGAATGCCCGTTGCTCCTTAGCTGTCTCAGCCAGCCCAAGCCATCGCCATCTGGCAGAGCCAACTCCAGCAGGAGAATTTCATAGGTTGCGCAACAAAATGCCCTCGACGCCTGTTCCAGGTTGCCAACTACATCAACGGCAAAACCGCTATCCCCGAGCGCAACTCGCACAGCGCGCGTAAGATCCACATGATGATCAATGAGCAGCGTTCGCATTTCACGTCCTATCAAGGTCGGACAGGTCACCGTCCGCTGTAAGACCGGGGCGACAGCGGAAGTCGCGCAACTCTTCGTAGTGTTCGTAACGCTCTTTCCGATGGGTGATCGCGGGAGCATGCAAGCCGCACGCCTGCAATAGTCGGGGATGGAACACGTGAAGACCTGTTGACGGGCTGAAACCGTCGGTCGGCCAGCCCACAATGCCACCGACTCTGCCTGCGATTTCTCTGCGCATCGATCCTCCTATGAGTTGCGTCGCAAACTCCAGCTGAGGTCGCAAGGCAGGTTGCGGCTTTGTTCATTGAGAGGACCCCCTGGAGGCAATACCAGGAGGATTCCCTATATGGCACTTCCCGATTTACCACCGGTCATTCCGAACCACGTTCGGCGGCTTTGAAGACACTCATTGAGCGCGGCTAGGTAAATCAAGGGTACGACCTGCCGGGTGTCGATGCCGCTTTTGAAGCAGGCATCGGCACCAGCTCGGTGAGCGTCGCCCGCGCAATTCAGCGGACGCGCTCGATACACCAGTCGAATCGTGCCGCAACTTGCCGCGCCGACAGGGCGCCCGAAGACTTCAGACTTGTGACCGAAGGTCTACGCCCAGTCCTCCTCCCATTATCCACCTCCCTCAAATCAAAGTGGACGTTCAATCTGAACAAATTACGCCATCGTATCACAAACGACTTACCGATCCCCGACGTGCTCTAGCCTTAGTGCTTGTTAAGAAGGTCGGCTACTGTCTCTCCGCGTCGCCGGGCATCGGCGGCGAGCCACACCTCCCCCACCTCATACACGTCGCCGTGGGTACTGAACGGCACAATGACGTCAATGGCAGCCGACAGCAGGTCAAGAAGCGTGTGGTCTTCCACAGCAGCTCCTTGCGGGCTGCTCTTGACGAGTGAAAAGAGCTTTTTAAAGCCTTGGACCGGATCCGCCCCATGAATCGTTGATATTGATCCCGCATGGCCGGAGACGACTTCGCTAAGGTAGGCCCAAGCAGCATCATCGCGCATCTCGCCAAGCAATATTCGATCAGGGCGCATGCGCAAGCTGGCTTGCAACAGTTGCTCGGCTGTCACCGCACCTACGCTTGCTCGGTCCTTCGGATAGAGTAACCGGACATGGTTCTCGTGCGGGATTGCAAGTTCGAGCGTGTCCTCGATACTTATCAGCCTCTCTTGCGGGGGTATAGCGTTGATCAAAGTCTTGCTCATTGTCGTTTTGCCGCTTCCAGTAGGTCCGCAAAGCAGCATCGTGAGCCGCCCGCAAACGCATGCTCGCAAAAATTGCTCCAAGTCACCATGGTCGTAGTGCTGAAGAATCGTTTCGTCCTGCCGCTCTTGGCGCTCCTTTCGTGACCGCCATTGATTCCAACGCGAGTATTCGTAGCGAGAAGAAACTTCCTTGAGTTCGGTCACACGACTTGAGGGACGCCGTATCGTCAGGCTTATTGTTCCTGAGGGAACAGCGGGCGGCAAACAGATCTGCAGCCGCTCTCCGTTCGGCAGCTCAGTCGCACAGAGGGGGCTTTGCGGTCCGACATCTTGCTTGCGCAGCGCTCCAGCGAGGATCGCGATGTCCTCCAGATCGTCATAAGATAGCGGTAGCGGATGTTTCGTGAAAACGCCGGCCTGTCGGACAAAGGCTTCCCCAGGCCGGTTGATAGCGACCTCTTCGGTCCTTGGCTCCTCAAGCCATTTCAAAACAGGGTTGAGAAGCAAACGCAATTGAGGGTCAGCCTCCGGTCGCATTGTTGTCTCTCCGGCGTTGGCGATGTTGGGGGGCTGGCGCCACGGCGATCGGTCTAAGATCGTATACATCTGAGAAATCGAGGTCCCGAGCCACAAAGATCGATACAGCATCTCCCTGGTTTTTCTTCAGAGTTGGCGGAACGTTGATCGTTGCTCTAAGGGTCGTGTCAACGGCTTGTCCGGCGTTGCTCTGGAAGCTGTTGATGCCGCTTCCTCCACCTGAGCTGCCAGCGTATTGACCGGCGGCCTGAAACGCGCCTTGAATGACGCTCATGAGCATTGCTCCGCCAAAGCGCTGCCAGAAGTGATTATCCACCGTGCCAGGCATTCCGGAGCGGCCGAGCTCGTCAGCGCCCGGCGACGCTAGCGAAACGAGGGCATGGTCAGGCGTTTCGATGCGCGTCCACAGCACGAAGACACGCGCATCCCCCTGTTGGAGACCACGCTGGATCTCGCCAATCACGGTCGTCCCGCGATCCAAAAGCACCACGTTGTTGGTGGCGCCGCGGACGTCTTTAGGTAAGACGCACTTCACATAACCCGGTAAATTTGTGTCGACTGCCGTTTGCAAAATGCAGGGAATTATCGTTCCTTGGGTAATCACGAGATCAGGGTGCGGCAAAAGTGTGGCCCGGCTTGGCTCCTGTATATCTGGCTTCAATCGCCCCGTCAGATCGCCAGCGTCTGAAATCTCATGCGAGGTCGCGGGAGCATCCCTATGGTTGTCTTCGCTCCGCTGACCGTCGTTGGGCATTTGACCGCTGCCACTGTAGGCGAAAATTGGTGTTTCCTCCGGCGGCGGATCAGCTGGCGCCGGAGGCGGCGTGGATGGCGCAGGATCTCCTGCCTGCGCCGCCTGTACGGGTGCTGGAGCTTCGGGAGCAATCTCAATCGGCACGGGGCGGAATGGCTCGGCGTCGGCGACAATTGGAGGTTTTGGCTGAGTTGGCTCGTCTTGTGTGCTGGGACGACCGCCGAGCCAGATGAGCGATAGAGATGAGATGAGAACAAGAGCAGCGACGGCCAACTTCTGCAATCCCGAAACATGCCGGCGGGCCGGCTCCGAGACCATCGATCCTGAGGCATGGACATCATGTCCCGACTGTGGGCCGGTTTCATTCATCGGCCGGGCCTTTCAAAACGCGCCACACGTCGGGTGTCACTGTACCGGTCCCTGGCGCTCGTCCCACAGGGTCATAAGCCCTGTTGAAAATGGACAAGACCGTATTGCCATCTCTCAGACGCCATTCCCGGGCGACTGCGGATACTTCAACATAGTCTCCTTTGACCGTGTAATTGGCAGCGGCTTCCTTGCCGTCGGGATTGATAATGTAGAGGGAGGGTATGCGGGAATTGCTTGCGAAGCCAAATACGGTGGTAAAGCCATTATCGAAAACTTCCAGCGGCGCCAGCGATCGATCGCCCTTTGCGACGTAGTGAAAATTGCTTTCGTCCGGACTGGTAGTTGCGGCGGGCCGATTCAACAAATCCTGAACTCTCTCGTCGCGCAGCACTTTCGCCCGGGCCTGACCAAGAATCGAGCGCCTTTCTGCGTCCTTTCTCTGAGCAGCAGCCTGATCAGCAGGATAGGTGAACTGCACACTGTAGTATAGGTCAGGTTGCTGCTCATCGAGTTTTGGCATCGCTCTCGTTGAAATACTGAAGACGTATCTCCGTGTACCGGACTCACTCTCGGCCAGCACGATGACCGGCTGCGGCGGGAGCATCCGGCTAGCCTTAAAAAAGAGATAGTTGGCGCGCGGGAGCGCAGCCAGGTCTTTGCTATTGGAAACGGCCACGGCTGCGACTGTCTCGTTGGCCGCGAATGTGACAACCAGCGTTGCCCCCACTGCGGTAGACAGGCGCACCACTTCGTCAGGACGGTAAGCCAGGTAGCGCATGCGCGCATCATGCTTGCCGGCAAGTGGTGTGTCTTCCGCGGACGCTTCCATCGTTAAGAAGAGTGAACAGACCAGCGCGAGAAACGCTCTTTTTGTCATGGCTGCACATAGCCCAGGTTCGATACGCTATCTTCCGAGCTTTGATAGGAAGTGACGAGTAGACCTCCCGGATTGGTGAGCCTCGATTGCCCAGGCAGACCCGTCAAGCGCTCGTAGCGGATGGTAGCTGTCCAGGTGGTCACTATCGGCATCTGCCCATCGACAACAAGCGTACGTTTGTAACGGATCTGTTGAACGTCCGGACTGATGTCGTTTGAAGAAATATGCCCGACCTCGAGCTTGCCGCGTTTGCCGACCGTGACTTGCGGCGAGGTGGGATTCGGATAGTTGAAGAAATCTTGATATTGCTGTCGCACAGCCGGCGCGCTGAAACTGGATACGAGGTCATAGGCGTATTGGGCTGTATCTGCTGTGTACCCCTCGCGCAGGCGTACATATTCCCACAGCGAAGCATTTATGACGGCTCGGTCTTGGGTTGCCGGCAGTCGAGAGACTGACACTTCGCTGTCGACGGTCCCATCCGGCCGGACCCAGAGGAACACAGGTACGAGCTTGGCCAACGGGACCATGGCAGCAATGGTAAATGCCTGGGCAACATTTCCTAGGACCGCCGCTGCGGCAAAGGCTATCAGGGCCTTTGACAGGCGCCGCGCAGACTTCGCTCGTGAAGTTTGAAACGCTTCCACCTTCTTATAGTGGGCGGCTAGCGTTTCTCTCTCCACCAGAAGGGCATGTTCAGGAACTTTCACTTTGGCTCTTCCGCGCATTCGACCTGAAGATCCTCAGGGGTGGTTTCCCATTGTCCCACGTTCAGTTGGAATGGGGCACCCGCGCATGTCGCAAGCCCATGGCTCGTCTTGCAGGCGGCCAAAGCGAGGATTGACAGAAGTAGGCAATATTTCATGTTTTTGGCACCGAGCTTGTCGATTGATTAACCACCCGCCGTTTTGGCAAAGTGGCGATTGAGGCTGTTAAGAGGTCGGTTCGCACCTCCCCAAGAGCCGCCGGCGATGCTGCTGGCGATCGTCGGAAGCGCGACGATCAGAGCGTCACCAGCTAGGAAAAGCATGTCGAGCTCGTAAAGCCCGATGATCTTGGCTGCTGTCGTGCCCGAGAATTTGATCATCAAAAGCATGGCTGCCAGCGAGACTGCTTCGGCAGCGATTACTATCGTTGCAACGATGTTGAGGAGGAGAAGCAGCAGCCCGTACGAGAGCAGTTGGCCGATCCATCTGGTGGCTATGTCTCGAGTGTGATCAAAAAGGTAGCCTACAAGGACCAGGGGGCCGATCGTCAAGAGCACCTTCGTCAGAATTCCAACGGCATCGTAGATCTCGAACGCTGTCCACAGCGCGCCGTAGAAAATCCATTGCGCTCCCTCGAAAGCAAGTATGTCCTGGCCGTTCATAGGCCCAATTTCGGAAGCAATCAGCTGAAAGACATACTGGCTTGAAGCAAACATGAGATCGAGCTTCTGGGGGATTCCGATGAAGGGCAAGTCGCTGCCACTGATGTCGTGAGCCAACCTCGGAATCGTGTCGTCGAAGAGCGCTTCAATGTACTGCTGATAGTTGGCCTGCCCTAAGATAAGGGCAACGACAATCGACACCATGATTACGCGCGAGATACCCCCGCGCGCATCGACTTGACCACGCATGACCAGACAGCCTTGGATTATTATCCAGAGCGTGACACACGCAACCAGAGGCGCACTGACCGCCTCTTGGATGTTTTCAAGCACTTTGTGCAGCCCGGACGTGAAGGCCCCATGAAAGATCGTGTGTATAGTCGTGAATGGCGCGGGAATTTTGAAATTCATGGCGTGAGCCTGATGTGTCCCTGATCAGCGCAGCTTAGCAGGATGAACTCTGTGTGGTTTACGGGAGGATGCTAAACATATTAGCGGTGTCCTGATGTTCGCGACGCTGCGTGGCGGCCTCCTCCACGGCGTGAAGGCTCCCTTGTGCAGTGGCCATTGTCAGCAGACTCGTGGCCTGGACATTTTGGATCATCGCATCGTGAATCTGCTTGAGGACCAGACCGTTGGTCACGGTGGCCTGCATAATATTTCCCGAGCGGGAAAGCTGACCAAGCGTGCCGGCGTTATCCTTAAGGCGCTTGTCCATCATGCCCAAAGTGTCGGCTGCAATAGCTGCGGCATTGGCGGCCCCGGCGATTTGTCCCTGTAACAGTTTCGCTTCTGAATCGGTGCCGTTGACTATCCGATTTGGGTCCTTCGCAATGTTACGGGCCATAATCGAAGCTGGCGCCCGAGCATCAAACATCTGCTCCTCCAGCTTATTGCTCGACGGGTAGTGATTTCCTTGGTTCAGTGAGCTTAGCAGTCCCGTGACAGCGAATGACGACGTTAGAATTGTCACCATTTCAATCGTGGTAGCGAGCGTCTCGATTGACCTCTCAAGGATCGCCGCATTGGAAAGCGCTGTTAAGGTCGCTTGTGTTTCTGTTACAGGGTCGCTGACGATAAATTGCGAACGGGCCTGTCCGTGAAGCAGAAGGGAAGCAGCAAGGGTCGTTACTGCAAGTTTGGCAAATTTCATGAATATTCCTCCGTCAGTCTTGAACTTCGTGGTACCGGGCCATGAACTTGTCGAGCCACCCACTTGGGGCGTCTCCGTGCTGGTTACGAAGCTGGTCGGCAAAGCGCACTGTGTTGGCCCGCCCCGAGAGTACGGCTACGTACTCGCGCATCTGCCCAAGATCGAATTCGCAAACAATACTCCCGCTATCGCGCTTGAGCAAAAACTTGCGGCTGCCGATTGCCATTCCCTGGCGGATTGCCTCGAACTCCTGCGCAGTGCACTTCAAGCCATCGACATACGCAGAGCGGTCCGCCGTCGGTGATGGGTAGAAAATTTTCGTCATACATTGCGCAACGAGACTAGCTCCGAGAGGCGATTCCAGAACGTGTTCAGGCTGCTGCGTTGCGAGTATCAACATGCCGTTGTTTTTGCGGACCGTGAGCAAGAACTTGTCGATAACGGCCGAGAATTGGGGGTTTAGTAGATAGAATCGAAATTCGTCGCAGCTCATGACGAACCGACGACCATCGACGATAGCGCCCACTCGATGCAGAAGGTATGCGGCGGCCGGTGCACAGACCTCCTCATATTCCAGGAGCTGCGTCATGTCGAAGCCCGTAATGGAGGCATCCAGCCTTACTTCGTCCACGTCGCCGTCAAAAGCCCATCCAAGCGCCCCCCCTCTACACCACCGCTGCAGCCGTGCTCCTGCGCCCTCGGAGGGGCTGTGCAATAGGAATTCGCGCAGGCCCGCAAGTGAGCGCATAGGGGGTTCGAACGAAAGCTGACGAACAATGCCGCGTTCCAGCCGACGGCTTTCCTCCGGCGAGATCGGACCACGGCCGTCACTCTCGATCAGGGCCATCAACCACTCGCGTAGAAAGTCTCGCGAGGCGGAGGTGTTGTCCAGTCCACGCAGAGGGGCCAAGCCGCTCGGAGCGCCTCTGCGCAACGCAAGATATGTCCCTCCCGTGGCTCGCACCAGCAGTTCACCACCCCGATCCTTGTCGAAGAAGACGATCGCACCATTGCGATCGACCAGGCTTTGCTCAAGCATCGCGAGGACAAAGGTCATCAGCGTCGTCTTGCCTTTGCCAACGGGCCCGAATATTGCCGTCATGCCGACGTCATTCTCATGGGGGATGTAGTCGAAAGAAGTTCCACCGTTTGTGCGAAAGCGCGCAACAGCATTGCCCCAGTGGCCGGAACTGGAACCGCTTGGGAAGTTCTCAAATGAGACGAGCCCGGCAAAATTGTGTGAGGTGATCGCCCCCGGGCGCGTGCGCCACCTGTTGTTCCCCGGAAGTTGGGACCAATATGCGGCCTCCATGCCGATGCCCTCTTGGACGATAACGGCGCCCGCGTCGGCCAGCCGTGCGCGGGCACTTGCTGCGCGATCTGCAAGGGTATTGAGGCTGTCGGCATAGACGCACAGGCTCAGATGATGCGAACCCATCACGAATTCGTTGCTTGCCAGTGCGTCCTCTGCCTCGGCAAGTTCATTGATCTGGGTGAGGGCCTTGTCGCCGGCACTCGTCATCTGGCTGGACTTAAGGCTTAGTTTGGCATGAGCTTGTGGGCGAGTGAGGAAGGAAAAGCTCTGGCTCAGGACAAGCGGGAAGTTGGCGGACAGCAAGGAATTTAGCATGCCCGGCCGCGTCGTCGCCGGATATTCACGGAACGAAAACAATGATCCGACGGAGCTATCCCCGGGCCTTCGAATCTCAAGCGCCCGCTTCCCGCAGATGACCTGGTCAGTGTAGATCGAGGCGCCAAGTGAGCCGGTAACCATCGGAACCGGAAGAAACCGGCAAGTCATCATGAGCCGAAGCGCCTCGCCGATTTCCGTGAAGAGCACGTTGCCTTTCTCTCGAATGCCCAACCGGCGCAGACCGTAACCGCCGAGTGCGCCAGCAATGATGTGCCAGAGGTCTTCCAGGCTCCGCATTTGGGTGGCTAGATCGTGCTCATTCCGTCTGCGGGACTTGGCAATCCGCAAGCCGATCTTGCCGATTGCGGTGCGGGGGGACACGATCAAAGTGAGGAAGTGATCGTTGCGAAAGAGCTTTCCCGACAGCACACGACGCTCGTAGGCCTCGCTCAGACTGCCAGCGAATGCACTTTGAAACTGGCGCGGCGCCGGCGCCGGCACATCGTTGTGTCTCACAAGATGAGCGTATATCGAGACATTGTCGTCGGCGATGTTGCGCAAGAGAGTGTTGAACGCGCGGCAGCGCGAGTTGCGCATCTCAGTGTCTTCCAAATCAAAGGGCAGACCGTTCACATGTGCCATGGCCATGATCGATCCGTCTTCCAGAATGACAACCTGATCGCTTACGTGACCAACATACGGAAGGTAGATCTCGCCAGACCTCTCGGTCCGGCCGCTGGCGCCGAACATTACACCATTCCTCTTCCGCGTTTCGGCACTCTGATCGGATTGGCGCTGACGCTTGCGCCTCCCCAGACCGGCCCGTCCACGCTTCTGCCGGCCGTCTGCAAATAGAGCAGCACGACGCTTGCCGCGTTATAGTCACGCTCAACAACCAGCCGTGCTCCGAACCAGAGTGGCGCGAGAACGATTTCGTAAAGCGGGTTCTGAAGGATAATGATAACAAGCCCAGCCAACATCATGAGCAATCCGGCCAGCGTCAGCGGCACCCCCAGAAACAGTGCGGGGCGCGTCGCCGCCACATAGAGGGTGCTCACTTCCAACCGGTCGCTCATCAGCCACCGCCTATGAGCGCCTTGCCCAGGAAGCTGGCCCCGAACATGATGACGATCCCTCCAACGACACCCGCAACCAGGCCAAGTGAAGCACGACCGAACATCCAAGAGATACCGATGGCTACGAGCCCGAGCACGGCCAGTGATTGTCCAAAGGGGCCAAGTATGAACGTGCAGATATTCTGGACCATCTTGGCAGGATCCGTCCCTCCGGTCACCTGAGCCGCGGCTGGCCCGCTGTAGAAGACCGTCCACGCCGCGCCTGCAGCAGCGGCCGGTACATATTCAGCCGCTATGCGCAGCATGGAAAAAGGCGAAGGAACACGCGTTTTAAGCGCACGAAGTATCTTGAGTGGCGTCATCATTGCATCTCCATGTTTCAATCGAATACGAGTTTGTTCGGGTTCGAGGGTTCCCGTGCTTTCGCAGCCTGGCTACCTGTCGGATCGGAGGGATCGGCCCCGGAGCGGTCTGGCTGATACGAGCCCCAGATGTCCCAAGAATCTTGGTTGGGCTGCTTCTTTCTATTGGCCTGTTGGCTCTGCTGGAGCAGAGGCGGCACGGCTTTCCGACCGGGTGCCTCAAGGTGCGGCACATCTCGAGCAGTCGGCTCCAGCGTTCTCTCAAGGAGACTTGAGATGTCCTTTGCGGCCGACTCGACCTTGCGTACATAACCGTTGGCGAAGCCATGCGTGACGTCGCCCGTGTTATAGGCCGAGATGGCACGGCGAAGCGCCAGTTGCTGTGCCACAGCAGTGGTGCCGCCGGCATACCGGCTTTCAAGCAAGTGGGCGGCAGCCGAAAGCGAGGCGCAGGGCTCGAAAGCCCTTTCCGGCGTGAGATTGAGCATGGCAAAGTTCTTGCTGTTTATCTGCATCAATCCAACATCGACAGAATGTTGTGCTTCGAGGCGTTCCTTGATGCCCCGCGTGGCTTCCAGGTGGTCTATCCAGCGAAGCTGCTCACCTGTGGTGTTGTCATGAGCCACCAGCGTTTCAAAGCCACTTTCAATCTTGGCAATCGCGGCGAGGGTGGACGGCGCAACCCAGGGGGCGCATTTGCGCGACAGGCTGCGGAACTCACGCGGAGAAAGTGGCGCGGGCTCGGCTGGGAGTGACATGGATGTCATCAGGACGATGGCCAGCGGCCAAGCTGCAATAAACATTCCCTATCACCTACCTTTCCAAGCCGCCGGACGGGTTCTGGCCCTGTCCGGCACGCGCTTATCGGGGAGGTTTGTTACTGTGTGATGTTCAAGTTCAGCTTTTCGGTTTCAATTGAAGCAAAGACCGTGTTCGTATCAGCGTGGGTGAGCATCTTGCGCATGCGTGGGTGGCGCGGGCCCGATCAGCCAGCGACATCCGGAGCATCTTGGTACAATGACTCCTGTACAGGATTGCTCGTCCCGGCCGTCCGTTGCTCCTGGAGTGTGGGCCGCGACTTTGGCGTCATGGATGGTACTTCTGTCAGCGCCAAGCCAAGGACAAAATGGGGAGCTTGGCGGGCTTGTTCAGGCTCGGGATCACCGTGGGGAATCGACTAAGGCGATAAAGCGGCCCAACTTTGCCGGTATGCTGCCGGTCCTTAAAGAGCAGCCATGCGCGGCCCTGCACACTCAGATCATTGCTTGAGACGCGAGCTCGTCCGTGAAGCTGGCTCGAAGGCGCAAATCCGCGGCGGCGAGGGTCAACTGGGAAGACGTGGCGGCGCAGCCCATCCTGGTGCGAGCCTCGTTCAGCTGTTCGGCCGCCGCCGCCAAAGGGTGGATCATGCACAGTCCCATCGGCAGATAACCGCACGTCCTTGACGGAGTCCGACGGCGCAATGGACAAGCATAGTGACACGCTCAAGATGGAGGAGTTGCAGTAACTGAGAAATGTTAGCCCGGACGTTCACCGCAACCGGCGACCTGCCGGTCGCCGAACAGCATTTGAGGCCGCCGGCCACCTTGGACGAAGCCGGCTTGGCAGGAGACACACTATTTTGCACAAGGCCGCTGCAGCGAATCACGGTCTTCTTCCGCCGACCGCCTCTCCGATCAAGCCAAACGCCGCGCTGCTCAACCATGTCCGAGCTGGATCCACGAGCCGGAGGATATCGAGATGATCCAGGTCCGCAAACTCCAGGATGACCAGGATGCAACGGCATAGCAGGAAACTTGGCATCCATGAGGTCGAACTTGAGTGATATTGGCAGGCCTGCACCAACGGGGGAGCTCGAAGCGAAAAAGCGAAGGACCACACGGCAGGGTCATGTCGGCGCTTGGACCTGTCTGGTGGCCACGGGCTGCCTTGGTGCGGTCAATTCGCTGGGGATGAAAAGAACAGGACGAGCACGGCCTCACATTGGCCGCACGCAACGGCGAGTGGTATCAAGGAGCAGCTGTTCTGGGTCGGTGCCCCAGGGTTGCTCGGCAACAGGTTTAGACAAGGGGATTCAAGATTGAAGGTGCGCCGTTGAAACATGTTCTTGTCATTGACGATGATGCCGCAATGCGGCGCCTCATCGCCGAGTATCTCACGATGCATGCCCTGAAGGTAACCGCAGTCCACGATAGCAAGCAGTTTGACTATGTTCTTTCACGTGAGCCAGTCGATCTCGTGGTTGTCGACCTTAACCTAGGCCGGGAGGATGGACTTGCGATCGTCCGCAATCTGGCGACAAAATCGGATGTTCCTATCATAGTGATCAGCGGCGACCGGCTTGATGAGG
>NZ_JAMYPT010000017.1:0-110989 GCF_040320505.1 Mesorhizobium sp. M0678
GGAAACGTCGTCACGTGCGCTGCAAATGAAGAACTCGCTGACGCAGGCCCAGATCCAAGCCATTGCCACGGAAAAATTACTGGATTTGGGATTGAAAGACGTCAACGTAACAATAGCAATCGACGTCGCCAGCGGCGGCTTTCGCATGGCACATCTGACCGCCCAATATGCGTTCGTAATCGAGTTCCCGTATTTCGACCGGTATCCGATTAATTATGCGACAACCGTCACGGTTCCGTTGATTGGAACATAAGCCCCACTCTAGTCGGACGCCGCGGCCCGCCACCCCGGACGTTCCTCTGCCAACCACCTTTGAGCCTCTCACAGGTTGGTGCCAGAGCGGCTGTAAGACCGGCCTTGCGAAGGTTCACTTCCAGATCGAGCGCGATCATTGGCTCATCCTCAGCGACAAGGACCAGCGGCTTTTTCATATTCAGCAGCAGTGCACGTTTGTTGAACAATTCCGAGCCCGATGAGCCGAGTTAGCCTTTGCGCGCTGGCAGCTCAAGGAACAAGCCGCTTTGCCATCATTGGGTTCCAAAGGGCCGAACATAAACTTGGCAGGCTTTCAACTGGGAAAAGACATGTCCGCCCGCGAGCGACTGAAGGAGGGCAGGCCCAAGTCTTAGCCGATGAAACCGGCATTACGCAGGCGCAGGCGCGCGAGCAGATCGATGATCGGCACCGACCATGCATCATTGCTGCGCGAGGCCTGAATGCTGAAGAGCCGCGCGAGCCGGAAGTGAGCGGGCGTCGTAGAAATTACGAAGGAGCGAGCGCGTACCGATCAGTCCCAACATCGAGAGCACATAGACCAGGAGCAACGGAACCACGGATGGTTGGCTGTCGAGGGCGGCGTCCTCCTGTTCCTCGCCAAGATTGTGATCTCACCTGGCTTTCGTGACCATTATCGTCCAGCCCATTTTGCCGTCGGTCTCTCTCGAAATCCTTGTCGCCTATCTGCTCGGATCACGAGTCCCCAGGCAGGCGGCTCGGAAGCCAACCAGGACGATTGTGTCGCCATCGTTCTTGTCCATGGCGCCAACAGTGTTTTCTGCTTCACTTATGTTCCAAGTTTCTAATGCAAGATTTTGATAAGGGTGTCGCCCACAATCGGTGACGGAATATGGAAAGCCCGCGCCTCCGGAGCGAGGACGCGAGCTGCGATCTGACTCTGCGGAGGCACGGATGCTGAAGTCTAGCCAGAAGCGAGCCGAGAAGCCGCAATCGCCCGGCTAAAACCGAGCCGAATATCGGCCCAGCAGCACAACCGTGGAACCTTTCAAAGCCGCATGCCTTCTCCCTTCCTCATAGAAGGAGATGCGAAATGAGCCTTGATATAGGAAAGGTCGCCATAGCGTTGCTGGGCCTGCTTGCCTACAAGAATAGGGACAAGATCGGCGAGTTGATCGCTGGTAGGAAATCGACAAATCCCAACGCTAGCGCTGGCTCCACTGGCGGCCTCGGCGACATCCTGGACCGTCTCAGAAATGCGGGTGCGGGCGATCAGGTCGATTCGTGGGTAAGTAAAGGATCAAACCGGCCCGTTCAGCGCGATCAGGTTGAGAAAGCAATCGACCCGCAAACATTGAGCGATCTGGCTGAGCAAACCGGATTGTCCCATGAGGAACTTCTCGACCGGCTCACAAGAGAATTGCCCGACGCGGTGGACAAGCTTACGCCCGACGGCCAGATGCCCGCGGGCAACGGTCCAGATCTCTTGGACGAGGTACCAGGAGCAGCTCGTACTTAGCGCCACTGCGACAAAGCAGGCTGAAAATGAAAGCCCGTATCCCCCAGGGGACGCCGGCTTCGGGAACCGACCTGGCAGCAATCGTGTGAGGGGAAGTTGGACCTTCACCGCGAGGCGGTGTTCCAAGGTCGATCACAAAAAGTCCCGCCGCACATGCCAGGACGGCGGGACCGATCGAGCGCCTTTGCACCAGGCGGGGGGATGCGGGTTGGGCTTGCCCGGTGCGCGCGGACCGTTCGGGAACCTTAGGCGTATCACCGGCAATGCGTCCACCAACCGACGGTTGGAGCGACAAGGACAAATTCGGTCACCGGCAGGTCGGGTCATCCTGGGTGCTATCGCTCGCCACCAGACGGTACCGGATGGTTTCGGATATGGTCGTTAAAGTAGCGCCCCTTGGCGAAAGCGGCTTTGAATTCGGCAAAGGTTTTCGGCGGTACGGCCTCAAACTCGTGCAGTTTGCCGCTGGCTACGAATCAGACCGAGAGGATTTTACTGTCGGGATCGTATTCTGTTTTGCCTATCGAGGTGGAGGGCATGACGGCGGCTCGATCGAAAAGCAATCAACGAGCGGAGAGGCCGTCGCGTTTCTTATGACTGCAGCTATGGTAAGCCACCCAGCTCAATTCGGAGCGCCGCCGGCGAGAAGATGTCGATAGCGTTCGTCATCATCCGGCGGGCGCGCGCAAGATCGGCCCGACGTGGCGCGTCGGCGGGCGCAGTGGACCGGGTCGCCGCCCCATGCTCTTCGACGGGCCGATCAATGGTTTCCGGCTGTATGTCGAGAAGGTGCTCTTGCCCACCCTCAAGCCGGGCGACATCGTCGTCAACGACAATTCTTCACACGAGGACATGAGGGGCAAGGCCGTCCGGCACGCCCTCGGCAAAGCCGGCGCCAAGCTCTTCTTCCTGCCGGAAATGCTCGCCAGACCTGAATCCGATCGAGATGGTCTTTGCCAAGCTCAAGCACCTGTTGAGAAAGGCCGCCAGATGCACCATCGACGCCGTCTGCAGCGCCATTGGCGAAATGCACGATGCTCTCAGATCAAAGGAATGCGCCAACTATTTCACCGTGGGTGATGGCCGAGTCCGTCACGCGAACTCAATCCTCCCTGAATGCCCGACGGATTTGATCGTCCAAAGGTTTTACGAGGTAAGACAGCATTGTGCGGCTGCCGGTCGAGAAGAACACCTCGACAGGCATACCGGGCGACAAGGTCAGGCCCTTCAGCCTCGTCAGCTCTGCACGTGGCAGGCTGACACGCACAGTATAGAAGCTGGTGCCGCTTCGCTCATCGATGCTGAGATCGGGGGAGATTTCACTGACTACACCATTTAGCTCTGGCGTTGTCCGCTGGTTGAAGGCCGAAAGTCGCAAGGTTGCGCTCTGTCTTGGCATCAGCTGATCGATGTCCTGCGGAGCCACACGTGCTTCGACGGTCAGATCGTCTGTCACAGGGACAATCTGCATGATGAGCTCTCCCGCAGATATGACGCCACCGACCGTGTGAACGCCGAGCTGATGGACGACGCCAGTCTGTGGGCTGCGTATATCGATACGCTTGAGCTGATCCTCGGCCGAGACCTTTTGCTCGACCAACTCCGAGAGCTTTGCCTGGACGTCACGAAGCTCGGTTGCCACCTCGCTGCGCAAATCCTGGTCGATCTGAATGATCTGCAAGCGGATTTCGGATGCATGACCCTTCGATTGCGCCATGGACGCAGTCAGCTTCCCATGCTCGCCTTCAAGCCGGACTGCATCACGCTCAAGCGTCGTTATGCGATCGATTGAAACCAGCTTGCGATCCCAGAGTTTGCGCATTCCGTCGAGCTCAAGCCCGATCAATTTAATTTCCTGGCTTTTAGCATCCCTTTGCTCGGTCAAGCCGGCGACTTCTTCGGTGAGCTGAGCAATGCGCTCTCTCAACTGAGCCTTCTGGCCAGCGCGTGCCTGGCGACGAAATTCGAACAAGGATAGCTCGCCGGCCATCGCACGCCGGATCTCAGGATCGTCCTGCCGCGACGTCAGCGAAGATGGGAAGGCGATGGTGTCGGTGCCATCGCGCTCGGCTTCGAGGCGGGCCAGACGAGCCTCGAATTCATCCAGGCCCTTGGTGACGATGGCTAAATCGGCGCGGGTCACGGTTCCATCGAGACGGATCAAAACCTGGCCCGCCTTCACGGCATCGCCTTCTCGCACGAGGATCTGACCGACCACGCCACCCGTTGGATGCTGCACCTTTTTAACGCTGGAATCGACAACCAGCCTTCCCGAAGCAATGACGGCTCCGGAAAGCTCCGTGACCGCGGCCAGGCTTCCTGCCCCACCAACCAGGAGCATGCAGACCGCGACACCGCCGAACAGATAGCGTCGGATGGTCCGGTCGATCGCGGATGCCGCGTGTTGGGTCATCAGTGTGTCGCCTCCTCAGGGCCGGAGACGACCTTCAGGGGAACGCCGCCCGAACGGGTTACCTTGCTCAAGACCTCATTCTTGGGGCCAAACGCCTGGACACGGCCGTTGGCCATCACGAGTACCTGATCCAGGCTTCCTAGGGCGCTCGGCCGATGGGCGACGACGACAGCAATGCCGCCTCGCGCCCGCACGCCCTCAATTGCAGCCGCCAGCGCGGCCTCCCCTTCGGGATCGAGGTTGGAATTGGGCTCGTCCAAGATAACCAGGAACGGATCGCCATAAAGGGCCCGTGCGAGCGCAACCCGCTGTCGCTGGCCCGCCGAAAGCGCCGATCCGGCCTCGCCGATCCGCGTTTCGTAGCCTTCCGGCAGATGGACGACAAGGTCATGAACGCCGGCCGCGCGCGCAGCCGCCAGTATCTTGTCCGAAGAGGCTTGAGGTTCGAAGCGTGCGATGTTCTCGGCAATGGTGCCATCGAACAGTTGCACATCCTGCGGCAGATAGCCGACATGGTTGCCCAGCTCTTGCGGCGACCACTGGTCGAGCGTTGCTCCGTCCAGCCTGACGGTCCCGCGGGCTGGAAGCCATATCCCGGCTATTGCTCGGACAAGCGATGATTTTCCAGACGCGCTCGGTCCGACGATGCCAAGGCCGGCACCCGTTTCTAGCGCGAACCCGACATCCTGCACAACCACACGACGCTCGCCGGGTGGCGTGACGCAGATGCTTTCTACCGCAAGAGAAGATACAGGTGCAGACAGCGAGACACTCGTGGCAGTTTCAGGAAGCAGGGCCAAAAGCTGGCTCAGCCGGGTCCATGCCTGGCGAGCACTGACGAAACCCTTCCAGTGGGCGATAGCCAGTTCGACCGGTGCGAGCGCCCGGCTCATCATAATCGAACTGGCGATCATAATACCGGCTGTCGCTTCTTGATGAATGACCAGATAGGCGCCGATCGCCAGTATACCCGACTGCAGCATCATGCGCAGGATCTTCGAGATCGTGCCGAGCGTCCCAGCCAGATCGCTGGCTCTTGCGTTCGTGTTGAGAAAGTCGGCGTTGACGCTTGACCAGCGCTCGGCCATGCGCGCGCCAAAGCCCATCGCCTGCAGAGCCTCTGCATTGCGACGCGTCGCCTCCGCAAGCGTATTGCGCGCGGCCGCCTGGCTGTTTGCCCTCTTCGCAGGCTCCCTGGTGCGAACTTCGGCAAGCACAGTCAGGCTAGAGAGAATGACGGCGCCTGCCAGCGCCGTCATGCCGATCCAGAGATGGAACAGGAAGCATATTGCCAGATACAGCGGCATCCAGGGCAGGTCGAAAAGCGCAGTCGGACCAGTGCTCGACAGAAACGAACGCACCTGGTCAAGATCCCGCAACGACTGAAGGCCGTCGCCTGGGAGCTTGGTGCGCAAGGGCAAACGCATAAGGGCGGTATAGACTTGCCCGCTCAATCGCGCATCCAAAGCCATCCCGATGCGCACAAGCAACCGCGACCGGATAAGCTCAAGAACGCCTTGGAAAATGAACAGCATGCCGGCAAATATGGCAAGCCCGACAAGCGTCGGCACACTGCGGCCGGGTACGACCCGATCATAGACCTGCAGCATGAAGAACGAGCCGGTCAGCGCCAGAACATTGACGACGCCGCTCATCAGGGCAATTCCAGCGAACGCGCGGCGGAAAGAAGCCAAAACCGCAGCGAGGGTTGTTCGTGGCGGCTCGGACGAATGGGAATGCGACATCGCCTTCACATCGGTTCCAGTTCGGTCGCCGGCGCAAGGATCGTGCCCGCAATCAGGCTCGGTGTCTCCATACCGCAGCCACCGTCAGGTGTTGCGCCTAGATATGCCAATCGTTCAGCGCGTACGCGTGGATGTAGTCGATCTGCATTTCCGCAGGTGTCGCAAGCCCGTCGGCGGGCGCTCCCGCCAGGCCACCAACCGCGAGATCGACCAGCATATACATGGGGTCGTGCATATCGGAAGGCGTTGCGGCACGAGCAACTTCGACGTCGTCGAAATACCAGACGAGTTCGTCTTCTGTCCAAAGCACTCCGTAATTGTGGAACCCTTCGGTATCGGCGGCATAGGCCGTCGAGGACACTGTCGTATGAGTTCCCGTCTCGTTGGAGTGGCTTGTCAGAATGAGCTTGTTTGGATCCTGACCGAGCATTTCCACGACGTCCAGTTCCGGTGGCCAGGAGCCGTCAGCCGGGAGAAGCCAGAAGGCCGGCCATACACCTTGCTTTTCGGGCATGTCAGCCCGAATTTCGAAATAGCCGTAGGTTTGTGCGAAGGACTCATAGGTCGTCAGCAAACCTGACGTGTATTTGTAATCGTTTATGTAGGGCTGGATTGCCGCGGGAGCCTGGGCGGCGGTAATCGTGAGAACACCGTCCTGAACACTGAACGGGTTGACCGAACGCGTCGGGGCGTAGTTGGTGTCGATATACCATTGAAGCTCCTTGTTGCTCGTGAGCGAGCTGCCGTTCGCGGCACCCCACCAGAAGTTCGAGTCCCAGGTGCCGCTCGAGCCATTCCACAGGTTGAGCGTGTTGAACTCGTCCGAGAAGGTGAGTTCCAGATGCGACCTGTCCAGGGCCAGATCGAACTGGCCTGGGGTGAACTGGTCGACGGTCTTGTTGGCGAAAACGAGAAATTCGTCATTGGACAGATTAAGTCGGACGTTCGCTCCCGACTGAACCATGTTGGCGTGCACGTGCTCGAAGGAGGTGAAGCCGTAACTCCCGACACGCACGGTATCATCGACGCCAAAATCGAGGATCAGGTCACTGCCATTGCCGGGGGTCACGACGAAAATGTCCGCCCCGGATCCGCCCTTGAGAACGTCATCGCCCTGCAAGCCGTCGAGCGTCTGTTGGCCGGAGCCGCCGGCAACGATGTTGTTTAGCTCGTTTCCGAAAGCATAGTGTTTGTCGCCGGTGACCGTCAGGTTTTCGAAATTCGCTGGGAGCTTGTAGCTCATCCAGGTCGATATGGTGTCGACACCCTCGTTGGGCAGCTCGACCGCTTTGTTTTTGGAGGAATACAGATAATAGATGTCATCGCCCTTGCCGCCGTACATCGTCACGGTGACGCTACCGTCGGCGTACATTGAGTCGTTGTAGATGCTGCCATAAAGTGTCGGGCCGGAATTCGTCGCCGAATACCACTTTACGGAGGATCCGCTGTAGGGGAGTGGAACACCCTTGGCGTTCAGTACGTTGGCCATTTTGGTCCTTTCTCCTCTTGCTCGCCTCGATATCGGGCCTAACACCTATTGAGAGCAAAAGGAGCCATTACCATTTAGCCTTCGAGTTTGGAGGGTTACCAAAAGCTTAATATTCAGCGGAGCCACTTGCCGCGGGGGCCGCCTCACCCCTTCAAGGGCACAAGGCGTGGCACCCGGCGCCTGCCGCTCTCCTTCGGCCGGTCGCAATCTTAGACGTATGGCCGTTGCGCACGACGCAAGCTTGTTGTCAGGTGCATGACGCGGTGCGTCAAATGCAGCTTTGGCGATGGCGGGCGCGCTGCATTGTTGATATTCTCCGCACGGAACAGGCGCGCAAATGACACCGGATTCAGAAAAGGCCGAGGCGGTCGAGCAGTTGCTTGATACACCTGAGCTTGCAACGGCACTGGAAAGCGAACAGTTCAAAAAATTCCTTGACCAGGTGCCGATCGCCATTGCCGTTGCGAACCTGGCCGCTGAGGAGCGCGTAGTCTACGCCAACCCGGAATTCGAGAAACTGTCAGGCCTGACGGCCGCTATGCTCACACGAGGAAACTGGGCAGCCCTTTTGGGCAAAGGCCTCCACGAGCAGAAGGACCGGCCACTTGCCGAGGCCGTGGTCGAGGAAACCGATTTTGTCGGCACCTACAGGCTGGAACGCAACGAAGATAAGCCGACGATCGTGGACGTTTATTCCAACGTGATCGAGGACGACAACGGCAAGATGTGCTTCCGGCTGGTGGCGCTGGTCGACGTATCGGCCCATGGCGAGGCGGGAGATGAGCGCTCGGTGGAGGAGCTTGTCAGCGAGAAAGACACACTGCTGCGCGAACTGCAGCACCGGGTGAAGAACAACCTACAGATGATCACCGCACTGATCCGGCTGGAAAGCCGCAACGCGACCGAGGCCGACCGGAGACGGTTTGAGCGGCTTGCCGGTCGCGTCGACGCTTTGGCGATCCTCTACCAGACGCTAACGGCCGACGAGCCGAAAGAGGAGGTCGATCTTGGTGTGTATCTCAGCCAGATTGCGTCCGCGGTGATGAGCTCGCATGCAGTCGAGGGGATCCGGCTGGATATGAAGGTGGATACATATCCGGTGTCAATAAACGTCGCCATGCCGGCGGGGCTGGTCGTCAACGAATTGCTGACCAATTCACTAAAGCATGCCTTCCGGGGGCGCGACGGCGGCACGATAACGCTGCACAGCATCGTCGATGGCGACGGCTGCCGGGTTATAGTGGCGGACGACGGAATCGGCCTGCCGGAAGGCGAGGTGTGGCCCAAGCCAGGCAAGCTCGGAGCGCTGATCGCGCGATCGCTGACCGAGAACGCCAAGGCGCAGTTAGCTGTCGAGTCCAGCCCCAACAAAGGGACGAAGGTGACCATCGTTTTCAAACGGTCGGCGGCAGCAGCTGAAAGACTGCTGTCGAACATAAAGGGCTAGCGGCTGGCTCATGTCGCGGCTTTGAGCAGGTGCCTGCAAATAGGCCCGGACGCGCTTCGCGGCCTGCTTCGTATGGTCGAAATCTTCAATCGAAGAGCCGCCAGCTGCATTCCGCGGGAGAAGCAGGATGGAGTAAGCCGGGCGTTTCCCTCGCTTGGCTGGTCCAGCGTGACCGGCTTCAAGACAGCGGCAGGTAGCGCAGCGAATATTCTCCACTCAGCTCCATTGTTCGCCAACAAGACTGCTTGTTCCCGCAACACCATTTTGCCGGAGTTCCGCAGCCCGGGACCTGAGCGGAATTTACACCATTGCGGTCGATTGGCCGATGCTCGCCAAGCCTTGACAATTGTTCTATGCTCTCCTTGGCACGGCATGGTGGTGATTGCGACACGGAAGGCTGTTGTCCTGGTGGGGGTTCAATGTTCGAAGTCGTCGGAGACTGGCGGAAAACGGGCTCGAGAAGCTGGTTAGCCCTAAACACCCTTGGCTTGTTCGTCGCGCTATCGGTGCTGTTATTGCCTGGGCTGGAAAGCGCGAATGCACAGACGAATTGGACACTCGACCCGACGGCCTCCGTGCTCACCTACCAGTCGGTCAAGAAGAACACGATCGTCGAAACCAACAAGATCAGGAACATAGCCGGCACTCTTTCGTCGACGGGTGAGGCCAAGATCACCTTCGACCTCAACTCTGTCGACACGGGTGTCGACCTTCGCAATGTCCGCATGCGGTTCCTTTTCTTTGAAACATTCAAGTATCCGTCCGCCGAACTGACCGCAAAAGTTGACCCTGGGGCATTTGCCGACCTGGCGACCAAGCGAAGGGTCAAGGCAGTGCTGCCATTCCGCCTCAACCTGCACGGGGTCGACAAGGATTTCGAGGCCAATATCGTCGTGACCATGATCAGCGACAGCATGGTCTCCGTCGCTTCGGAGACGCCTGTTGCCGTACATGTCGAGGATTTCGGACTGCTGCCGAATGTCGACAAGCTACAGCAGGCCGCCAATGTGACCAACATTGTCCCGACCGCTTCCGTGTCTTTCGATTTCGTTTTCAACGCCGGCGGCAGCAAGCCCGCGGCCGTGCAGACGATCGCTGCAAGTACTGCCGACGTCGGGCCCGTCGCCACCGATGCCGCGAAAGCGAATTTCAGTGATGAGGAGTGCCTCAACCGGTTCGCGGTGCTCTCCCGCACTGGGGCCATCTACTTTCGGTCGGCGAGCGCGCGGCTCGACAACCAAAGCCGTCCGCTGCTGGCAGAGGTGGTTGGCGTGGTCGGCAAGTGCCCCCGCCTGAAGGTAGAGGTTTCCGGCCACACCGATTCCGATGGTTCGCCTGTAACCAACAAGCTGCTGTCGGAGCGCAGGGCCCAGGCCGTTGCCGATGCCATTGTTGCCGCGGGTATTGCACGAACGCAGATCACGGCAACCGGGTATGGCGAGGAGCGGCCCGTTGCGACCAACGATACGCCGAAGAACAAGGCGCTCAACCGGCGGATCGAGTTTTCCGCCACCAAGCTCGTCAACTGAGGAAGGACCTCTTGTTCCGGTGGGGCTTCGATCTGATTGCCTGTTTTGGCAGTGCCCTGCGCGCGATCGGGCTGGTGACACTCTCGCTATTATGGACATTGACGGCGGCCAATGCGGAACGCCGTGTTGCTCTAGTCCTTGGCAACTCCCAGTACCAGCATGCGCCGGCGCTGACCAACCCGGTCCGCGACGCGCAGGGTGTTGCCGATCGCCTTGCGAAGTTGGACTTTGAAGTCGTCTCCGGTTTCGATCTGACCAAATTGCAGACCCAGACGACGATTGCGCAGTTCGCAAAGCAGGTTCGCGGCGCCGACATTGCCCTTTTCTTTTACGCCGGCCACGGTTTGCAGGTTTCAGGCAGCAACTACCTGCTTCCGGTCGATGCCGCATTGGAAGACGAGACCTCGCTTGATTTCGAGGCGGTGCCTGTCGAGTTCGTTTTGCGGCAAATGTCGCGCGAGACCAGTATAAGACTGATTTTCCTCGATGCCTGTCGCGACAATCCCCTGGCCGAAGTGTTGGCAAAGGCCGCCGGCGTCAAGGGAGCGAGAAGCGGGCTTGCCGAAATCCCGATCGAGAATGGCGGTGCGGGTACGCTGGTCGCCTTTTCCACCAGTCCCAATCAGGTCGCCTATGACGGATCGAGCGAACATTCGCCGTTCACGTCCGCGTTGCTTGCCCATATCGGGGCTTCGAACATCTCCATCACCGACGCGATGAACATGGTCACCGCCGATGTTTTCAAAGCAACCGCCGGCAAGCAGCGCCCGTGGATCAATGTCTCGCTGACCACCGAGGTCGTTTTGCACACAGTCGATCTCAACGCGCCGCTGATCGTCGGCGACGCGACGGCTCCGCAACAAGCGGAAGACGGCTCGGATGGGCGCAACGCCGCCGCAAATCCGTCTGGCGCTGACGATGCCCAGCTTGCGCTCAATGTGCTGCGTCAGAAAATCCCGAGACTGGCTTCGGACGAGCCGATCTTTTTCGACCAACCTGTCGATTTCGGAGATCCAGCAATCGACGGCAAGAGTATCGCCGAGCTGATCACAGGCAAACCACTCTTCACTCCCGTGGAAGGGCTCGACAAGGCGGTGTGGGAGGGCAAGCACTGCAACGGCTGTCATGAGTGGAGTGAGGATCGGCTATGCGAACAGGCGAAAAATTTCGCCGCCAACGATGTCTCCGTTCTACGCCTGCAACATCCGCTTGGGACACGCTTCAAGGTGGCGCTGGCCAAATGGGCGCAAGGCGGCTGCAAGTGAGATCTGCGCCCTTCGCTTCGAAAACCCCTGGTCAATCAAGACCATGGAGCTGCCTCTATTGGAATGGTTCGGGTCTAATACGCATCAGCCGATTGGCGCTGCGCCTCGATCTCGGCCAACTGCAGGCCCATTTCAACAAAGGCGGAGAGAACGGCAAAGCGGTCCGCCAGTGCGACGCGCGCCAGCCCTGCTAGAACACCGGCATTGACTGCATGGGCGGCAGGATGTCGCTGCAAGGCCGTTGGCGCGGCTGCGCCGACGACAGATCCGGCAACGCCAAAACCATTGTCACGCCATTCGGCAGCCAAGGCAATCCAGGCGCCCGGCGTTGCCGGCGGGGTTGCCGCAGCCTCGCTTACTGCGGCGCGGTGGCGGGGACTGTCCGGTTCGCTGACCCAGTCGCGAACAAGCGCGAGCAGCTCTTGATCTGTCTTATCGAGCAGCTCGCTCAGATGCCCCAAGCATTCATGGGCCCACCAGACCGCAGCCCGATCAGGAAGCAGGTAGGCACAAAACGTGATCGCCTCTTCGGGAATGGGCCCGGCGAGGAGATCGCGGCAAAACTCGATCGAACGCTGCTCGGTTGGAAGGGCTCTCATGTCTCTGGCGACAGCGGGACAAGCCACAAAAAGATCCCGTGCCGTTTTGAATCGGAGCCCATTGGCCATGACGCCACGCCTTCATCGAGGACCAGTCGTACTCAAGCCCCCGGCGTGGCGCCGGTCAAGTCTCAACTCGTGGGGACGGGAGATCGGCCGACGCAGCCAGGCTCGGCGTTTATTGACAGACAAATGCGTGGGAATTTGGTATATTCACGCTTGGTAATATCGGATGCTCAACAGGAGTAACCGCTATGCGGTGGGCCAGTTCACCCTTGGTGTTGGCGGTCGTGGCTTTCTCGACCCATGTTTCCGCCGACCCTGTCCAGAAATCAGAAGACATCGTCAAGTTTTTTGCTGGCGCGGCCGACCTCGGCAAGTCTCGGGGGATTTGTGTCGGCACGGAGGAGCAGTGCAAGAGCAAGACCAAGGCAAAAGAGGGGCCGGCCGACAAATCCAGTCTCGACATGCTGATCAATTTCGGGCTGGATTCGGCCGAACTCGACGCGACCGCACGCGCTGAACTCGAGGAGTATGCCAAGGCCCTGAAGGACAGCCGGATCAGTACTTTCCACTTCGTCGTCGAAGGCTACACCGACGCTTCCGGTCCGGCGCACTACAATGAGCGGCTGTCGCAGCGACGAGCGCAATCGGTGACGTCCTTCCTCACGTCCAGTGGCATCGAGGCTGACCGCATCAACGCGATCGGGTTGGGCGAAGCGCATCCGCGTAGCCCCAATCCATACGACGCCGTCAACCGCCGCGTGGAAATGCGTATAAAGGCCGAGTAGCGTACGGATGCCGCCTGAAACTGTGCAGCAGTGCGTCAGGAACTGAGTGGCAAGCGCAGCGGCAGTCAGGCGAATAGGCTTGGAACGATCCCGGGCAGTTCTTGAGCACGCCGCCCACCACCACACCGGAGCCGAAGAGCAACGCCTTGGTCAGGAAGTCGTTATCCTGGGGCGGCGGAGGATCGTCCCGCCGCACCACGGTCTTGCGGAAGCGCCGTTTCTGAACGACCTGCTGTTGTTTGCGGGGTTCTGCGCCACCGGCCGCTGGGTGCGGACCTTCTGCGCAACCTGCTTTTTCGGCTGCGTCGTACGGGCTTGATCGGCAGTATATCCGGCACGCACGGCTTCCATCGTCGGATTTGTCCGAACCACGAGGAATGCAAGTTGCTCGCGCGGCAGATAGGTGGTCGGCGGAAGACCATTCTTGGCTTGCCAGATGCCGATCGCCCGGCGGGTCTGCGGACCTATGTTTCCGTCGATGCGGCCAAGTTCGTTGCCCAATCCCTCGATGCGCAGTTGCAGGTCGATGCGGCTTTCGCGGTCAAGACCGATCGCACTTTCTGTCAATTCGGTGCCCGCTGTTTGCTTACCTGGTCCGAAACGCCGACCGATGTGCGCACCGCAAAATCCGAGCTGGCATTCGCCTGGTCCTCATCGCGCGCCGCGACCTGTTAGTTTTGGGCTTTGGGCGTGTTCAACTTATCGATGCTCAGCCGCGCACAGCGGCGAAGCGACCGTTCGGAAACTGATCGATAATGAGCATGAACCCAACGATGGGGTGGTGCTGACCAATGCCCGAAATTCGAATATCGGCGGGCTGGCCGCCTTCGCGACGGGCATCGTGTCGTTTCTTTCGCCCTGCATGCTGCCGCTGGTGCCGGGCTATGTTTCGTATGTAGCCGGTCTCGCAAGGGATGCGGCGCCGGTCGGAAGCCCGCTTATCGGCGGCGGGATCGAGCCTCCATTTCGTGCGCGATTGTACCGCTTGAGTATCCGTCGTCGCTACTCTATATGATGCGTGATGATTGATGCGCACCGAGGAGCGCGATATGAGAACGACACTGGCGATCGATGACGACGTCCTGATCGCGGCCAAGGCCATGGCCCGGCAGCAGGACCGAAGCGTGGGCGAGATCATCACCGATCTCGCCCGGCGCTCGCTGCGCCGCCCGCAAGCCGGCGGCGAGCGTAACGGGATTCCTCTGCTGTCGCCTCGGCCGGATGCACCTCCTGTCACGCTTGAGACGGTCAATGCCTTGCGAGACGAACTGCCTTGACGTTCCTGCTCGACGTCAATGTGCTGATCGCACTGATAGATCCTGGCCACGTCGCCCATGACGACGCGCATGGCTGGTTCGAAGAGACCGGTAACGCGGCATGGGCTACGTGTCCCATTACCGAAAACGGCGTCCTGCGCATCGTCGGCAACCAAAGATATCCTAATTCTCCCGGTTCGCCCGCCATCGTTGCGCAAATCGTTACCAAGTTGCGGGCTCTGCACGGGCACAGCTTCTGGCCCGACGATGTGAGCCTGGTTGGCTCCGGCGATATCGATGCGGCGAAAATCCTGACCTCGGCACAGGTCACGGATACGTACCTTCTCGCGCTCGCCAAGGCGCGCGGCGGCCAACTTGCCAGCTTTGACCGCAAGCTGTCAGCGGCGGCGGTGAAGGCCGGGAAGACTACACTGCACCTGATCCCCACAAGGTAGACCGCGGGGCTCTTTCTGTCAGGGTACATACCGGCAAAGGATCAGCCGTTGGTGGCCTTAGCCGGGGTGAAGGACAGCTTCTTCGAGGCGGAGATCTTGATGGTCGCGCCCGTCGACGGGTTGCGGCCCTCGCGTTCAGGTGTTTGCTTCACCTTGAAATTGTCGAAACCGGGCAGGCTCGGCTCAGCACCGCCATCGGCCGCATCAGCGATCGCCTTGAATTCTCTCGCTGCCGGACGCTTCTACTCGAAAATAGCCGGCCATTCTTGCAGAACGTGACGAATACAACCGCCGTGGCGTCTTGGCCACGGTTCGATAGTGCGCAGACCAGAAAAACATCTGCTAACAAGGTCGAAGTACAGCACTCGTTGGACCGAAAACCGGTCGTCTGCGTGCACCCATGCGGTTACGATTTGCCGGGGCCATGCACAGGCTCAAAGCGCATTCTGAACAGAGCTCAGCATCGCCGTGATCACCTGTTTGTACTTTGCGAACTCGGGCGATGTCTGCCGGACCTCCGTGGTGGTCGTCGTCTGCTGGCCCGCGGTGGTTGTGGCTGGGCTCAGCTTGCGACCCATCTTTCTTTCGGCCCAGTCCGCGACATAGCTGGCGGTCTTGCCCGTCAGAAAGGGATTGGCCTGAATGACGGCTGACCCGAGCACGGCGCTCAATTGCGCCGAACCCGATGCCGACAGCACCTGATGCGCGCCCTCCATGCCGAGAAAGTGGCAGAGATAGAGCCGGCCGGCTGTGATCTGGTGGCCGCGCGCCCGAAGATAGGCTTCGCCTTCTCGCGCCAGATTGCGAACCATCTCGCGCGAGATCGTGGCGTCGTATCGTAGGGCGAGCAGGTCGGCAGTCGAGAGTGTGCGTGCAAGTTCGGGGCGGTAAGTGTTCATCATCCGGATCCAGGTCTTTGTGATGAATTGGCCGGCGCCGGTCGCTGAAGAATTTGGGTTCTTGGCACGGGCGCTGCCGCCACTTTCGACATGAACGATACGGTCGGTGAGCGTTTCCACGGCGGAAAGATCCGAAGCGACCGCGGTAACCGTGCCCAGTGGGTCGATCGCCGCGCCATTCTGATAGAGTTCGAAATGCAAATGCGGTCCGGTCGAAAGGCCGGTCGTGCCGATATAGCCAATGATGTCGCCAGCCTTCACCTTGGTGCCGACGCCGCCCTCGATTGCGAATTTCTGCATATGAGCGTAGCGCGTCTCGCGCCCGTTTCCGTGCGAAATCTTGACCAGATTGCCGTAGCCGCCCCCATCGCCCTGGAAGGTAATTTCGCCATCAAAGGCGGCTGCGATCGGCGTGCCGACCGGCGCCGCCCAATCGACGCCCTTGTGGATGCGAACGGTGCCTAGAATTGGATGCTTGCGCGGCCCGAAGGTCGAGGTCAAGACCCCGTTGACCGGTGTGACCATGCCGTTGGTGACCGTCAGCGAGCGGACCTGATCGTCGCCTGTCACGCATGCAAACTGGCCATCGCCCTGCTGAAAGACGAAACAGTCGAGACTTTTTGTCGTGCCCTGGACACCCACATATAGCACCCGCCCGGCGCCTTCGTCCTTGCCGCGCGGCGTCTGCGAATAGATCAGCACAAGACGCTGGTCCTCGCTTGCGAAAGCGTCCAGATCCTGTCCTCTCGACAGATACATGATCGCTTCGCCGATCACGCCGGTCGGAACGCTGTTGCGTGCCGCTGTCGAGTAAATCGCGTCGAGCAGACGATACTGCCTTTTGTGTGCGCCTTCTTCCGGCGCACCCGAGTAGTTGAACAAATCTTCGCGTACCCAGGGATCAGCCCCCGAGACGAACACGCCTGCGCCATCGCGCGTCAGCGTCCCGACAAAAACGTTCTTGGCGTAGATCGACACCTGCATGAGGGACATTGTTGTCGTCTCGCGGTTGGGTCGGTATCCACGCAGGGCGACGACATAACCCGGTTCCAGGCCGTCCCGGCTAAAGAGCGCCTTCAGGGCCTCGCCTGCCAGCCTGGCGTCCTCGGCGGAGAAATGCGCATCGAGCGCAACGCTGTCCAGACTGCGACTGTTGAGGATCTTCACGAAAGTGTCTTCGGTGGCCTCGAACCGCTGATATTCATTCGTGACAGTTGCGACGCTGGTGTTGTTTTCGATCTGGGTCTTGTGGAACGCCGGAAGAGCTGCATCGCCTGCATCGATTGTCTCACCCCAGCCGGCCTCCGGGTCGTCGGCTTCGGCCAGTTGATCGGCAGCAGGCGCGGGTTCATCCGGGGCAGGAAATGGCTGAAGATTGTTCTGCAGATCGCTGGAGGCTGCTGGAGCCGTCTTTCGTTGCGCCTGGAAGAATGCAAAATCCTCCTGCGTCGACGGTATGGTGGTCATGAATTTCACGCTGGCGCTAAGCATGACGTCGGACAAAATCTCGATCTGTGGCGAAACCCCTGCCGGGTCGAGTTCTGCCGGACGCGGAATCACGCGGCCTTTCGTTGATGCGCCGTTATCGGGTGCGAGCGTGATCCACATAGGGTCCCCCGCCAGGCCGATAATCGCAGGCACGTAGACAGATGCATCGGCCGGCACATCGTCGGCTCCTTCTACCGCGCGCAACTCCTCGTCTTCGTCGCCAAATGACCAATAGTCCGCGGTGAGGTAGAAGCCGACGGCGATCGAACACAGGAAAATCAAGGCGAAGCCGGCAAAAAGCCTGCGCCAAAGCGTGCGCCGGCGAAGGGCGGCGCGCGCCTGCTTTTTCGCCTTGAAGCTGGTGTCGATCGCGTGCGTCACGGAGTGCTTCCGGTCAGGAAAAACGTCCACCGCACCTGTTCAAGTGTGTCGACTTCAACAAATCGCGCCGCGATATGGCCGCGCTGCCAGCACTCGTCGATGCCGCGTATCGAGAACCGTCGACGCTCGATGCACATTTCGGTCGACCCGGTCAGGATCGCGTGGCCAAAAACGTCCGTGGCGTAGATGTAGATGTAGCGGTTCGTCAGTTCCTCGCGAATGACGTTCACGCACTGATTTGCGCCGATGGTCCACCAGCCATCGGTCTGGTCGGCATTGTCGATTGTCTGGCCGATAGCGAGGTTGACGACGTCGAGTGTCTGATTGCAGACCGTGAATTCGGCGCGCGCTTCATTGCATGAGAGCACGGCCAGGAGTGCCGCGCCCGAAACGACCGCAAGCCTCATGCGGCCTGTCAAGACAAGCAACGCTCGAAACCGATCGCGCTGCTTTACGGGCAGGCCGTCAGACGAGCGGGGCAAAGGCGAGCGGTGGCGTTCCATCGGGCGGCCATGTTAACCGCCGAGCCGGAAATATTTGGCACTGGCCGAGAACTGAGACCCGTTGGTCTCGATTTCTTCGAGAATTTTGGGCAACAGTTGCGAGGCCGGCATTGGCGTAGAGAACGCAGCCGCCTGAATGTCCTGGGGGCCGGTGATCACCATAATGATCTGCGGTACGGCCTTGCCTGCAGCCCTGTCGGCGGCGCCGAGGCCGATCGGGATGCTGAAGGTGGCCTTGTCCGACTGTACGACCATGCGATCGTCGAGGTTGAACATCATGCCTTTGTGGTCGATCAACAGCACGCTGGAAATGAGCCCGCCATGCGTCACCAGCGTGCCGCTGATCGGCGTGCCGTTCGGCACCGATGTTCGATCGAGAACCAGCTGCGGCTTGACGACTGCAGTCTGGCCCAGAAAGCGCAGGAAGTTGGTGACTTCGCACTGGGGCGGCTCGATGAGGCGCACGCTTATGTCCGGTTCAACGTGGAACTTTGCCTGGAAATCAGTCAACATTTGTTCGAATGGATGAACCGCCGTTCCAAATCCTTCGATGGCCGCCGTCTTGTCGGTTATCGACGTGACGGCCGCATAGAAACAGTCGCCGCCGCTGAAGTCGCGAACCCACGAGACCCGTTGCGCTACGTCGTCGATGACCGGAGGAACTTCCGGCTTGGGCACGTTCAAGGCGACCGTGGCCTGGTCTGGCTGTCTGGCGGCTTGCTGGTCGGCCTGCTGCCCCTTTGCGCTCATCGCATCCGCCTGGCCTGCAGCCGGCTCGGGAAAGGGCGCGGCCGATTTCGCCTCCGCCGGCTGGCTTGCCTGTCGTTCAGGCTTTTGGCTCACCGCGACATCGGGCTGAGGGGCTGGCGGCGTTAAAGCTTTTTCGGCTGGTGGAGCGATTGGAGCGATCTTGCTAAGCGGGGGAGGCGTCTTCGGGCTGCCGCCGGCCGCGATGTCGGGCTGAACTGCCGGCGACATTTTTTCGGCCGGCGGCTGTGTCGCGCTTGCTGACGATTTCGGTGTTTCCCTGGCTTGCAGAGGGATCTTGGTGGGCTCTTCCGGCTGCGGCTTTTGGCTCTCCGCGACGTCGGTGCGCGGCGCTGGCGGCGATGACGTTTTTTCGGCCGGTGTTGGGGCTGGAACGAGCTTGTCAGGCGGCGGAAGCGTTGTCGGGCTGGCGTTGGCCGCGGTATCGGGCTGAATTGCCGGCGATACGTTTTCGGCCGGCGGCAGCGCTGCGCTAGCTGATGGCTTCGGGGCTTCCCCGGTTTGTGGGAGCATCTTGGGCGACGCTGCCGACTGCTTTTGAGGCACAGCCGCCTCTGCCTGATTTTCAGTTGGCGAAGCGGTGGTCTGCGTTTGCGGCTGCGCGGGTGGAGCTACCTCTGGCGGCACATTGTCCGTCGCGACCGGCTTTGATGCCTCTGGTGCGGGCTCTGATGGTTCTGGGGCGGACAACGATGTCGTGCCTGCGCTCGGCGTGGTAGGCGTCATAAAACCGCTGACATAGAGGCCAGCAACCGCGCCGAGAGCCAGCGTCGCGAAGGCAGAAATCGCGATGGTTCGGGTCTCTGTGGATTTTCCAGGCCCGCCACGCCCCCCCGCGGGGGGCGGGCTGGCGACTGCTGAAGCCCGCGGTTCGGACAGCAGCGCAGGCCGGACATGCGGGACGAAGCGCTGCCCACCGGAAGCTGCCGTCACAGGCGCGTTGCGCCCCAAATCATAGGAAGGCTGGGCCTTGGGCTCAGGCGCAAGGGTTTGCCCCGCTCGTGGCAAACCCGGCCGATCGCGGGTCGGGACGAACGTTGGTGGCGTTGTCCCTTCGTCCTCGTCACGCGTCATTCTGGCGATTTCCGCCATGCTCACTGGGCGGTCTCGCGGATCCGGCTGCAGCATGGCTTCAACAATGCCACGAAAATCGTCCTCGATGTCGGACAGGTCGGGCACGGTCCGGCGCTTTTCGATGATCTCGAATTGCGACCCGCTCATGTCGATCGGCTTCCCGCGCAGAGCGGCAACCAGCACCAGCCCCAGGCTGTAGATGTCGGATTGCTCGCTGACGTCGCCGCTGTACAGCCCCAGCTGTTCGGGCGAAACGTAGTTGTACTTTCCCGCGAATTTTCCGCCGATCAGGGTCTCCCCGCCGACGGTCGCCGATCGCGCAATACCGAAATCGATGATCTTGGCGTGGTCGACTCTACCCCCTGGCAAGATGATGTTATCGGGCGAGAGGTCGCGGTGAATTGCTCCCGCTTGATGCACGGCGCTCAGACCCGACGTGAGGCGATGGCAGAGCTTGCGTACCTCTTCAGTCGGCATCGGGCCACGTCGCATGATGTCGTACAGCGACTCGCCGTCGACAAATTCCATGGCAAGGTAGGGACGGCCGATGCCTGGATCGATGGTGAAGACGTGATATCGCACGACCGCATCATGCGACAGGTGATTGAGGATTGACGCTTCCTTGCGGAACAAGGACAAGATCGTCGGGTCGCGGGCAAATTCGGGCAGGACGATCTTGATCGCGACGTGGTCGCCAGTCTGGATGTTGTGGCCACGGTAGACCTCGCCCATGCCACCGAATGCGATCCGCTCGTCAAGTTCGTAGATGCCGCTGAGTTGCGTGCCGACCGCGGTATTGGCCAGTTGCGGCGATATTCGCGTCTTGTCGTCGGCGCTCATCAGCCTCAACCCTCCGCTCTGGACAGATCAGGGTAGGGGGGGTGTCCGTTGTGCCCGTTTGCGAACTTCACCAGCACAATGGTGACATTGTCTGTTCCGCCCCGCGCCAGCACCATTTGCAGCAGATTTTCGCAAGCCGCCTGAGGGGTCGCAGACACCACCACGGCCCCGATTTCGGCGTCGGTCAAATGCGCCGTCAGCCCATCTGTGCACAACACGAAGATGTCTCCCGGCATAATTTCGCCTTGCTGGAAATCGATGACGATTTCGTCGCTGACGCCGACCGCATGCGTGATGACATTGCGGCGCGGCCAGGTGAGCGCCTCGGCTGCGCTGATCATGCCGCGATCGAGAAGTTCCTGAACTTCGGTGTGGTCCCTCGAGATCTGCGAGATCGAGGCATTACGGACCAGATAAACCCGGCTGTCGCCCGCCCACAGGCAGGCAAATCGCCCATCCATCGCCAACAGGGCGGCAACGGTGGAGCCGATGGTTATGCCGCGAGATTCGGAGATCCTGCGGATGTCGGCGTTGGCGCGGCTCAGCCTGTCTTCGAAGCGCGCACGAAGATCCGGCGCGGAACTAGCAATGCCGATCGTGGCCAGATGATCGACAATGCTGGCTGAAGCGACCTCTCCGGCTTCATGTCCACCCATTCCGTCGGCCACCACCCACAGGCCGGTTCGTGGCTCGACTAGATAGTTGTCTTCATTGTGCTCACGGACACAGCCATTGTGGCTCACGCCGAAGCTTTCAAAGGAAAGGGCGACATCGCTCACCTTGCCACCAAGCGCTTCTCAAAGCGTCCTCTGCGGCGCATCTTCAGGCGCTCGCTGCTGCCACTTTGCCACAGGCTGGAATATTAAAGTATCGAAATTTAGCTTTGAGCCCGTGACGCGGGATCGCAGCCAGCTTTGGCGCCCTAGTTGCACCAGGTGAGGCTCAAATCCTCTCAAAACGCCTTCGGGCAGCTGAATGCGGAAAGTGCGGGAAGTAAGAAGGGACTGGGTCCGGAACCGGTCTGGATCGTGTAGCTGACGTCGCGTCCGCCGATTACGAAGCGCGCCTCAACAGTGCCGTCTTTGCTGGTGATCGTCGCCTTGTCCAGCAACCTCTTGAGCGACCACGGCCCTTCGAAGCTGATAGCGGATTCGCGGCCCGGCATTTCCGGCATCAGTCTCAGACTGGCGGATGCCGAGGCCGCACCGCTCGGCCAGGACACAGTGCTTGGCGTGTTACCCGCCTGATTGCTCTGGACGATCTGGCCATCGACGTCGAGCACCGCAGTATCTGCATCACCGTTCAGCGAGAACGGGGTAAAGGTCAGGTTGACCGACGGCATTGACCCACCCGACGGGAAAAATGCGCCGCGGATCTCAGCAGCCAGCTGAAAGTTTTTCAGCGTCGACTTCGACAGGTCGCGCCCAAAGCGCGCATCCCGTTTCCAGCTCCAGTCCTGGCCGCTCATGTCGATCAAGGAAGCAAGGTTTTGTGCGAAGAACCGGTCCATCAGGCCGCCTGGAGAGAACAACTTGGCGAAGTCCGCCATCGCAACATCCTGGGTACCATCGCCGGCGAAGGGGTAGCGGCCGTTGACCGCCTCCTCGCAGGGCTGCGTGACGGCCTGGCCGAGCATCTCGTTCAAATTCGTCAAGGAAATTTCAGCCGCGTTGCCCTCAAATTCGTTTGCAGTTGCGTTGACCATTCTGCCGAGTTGCTTGGGCAGACGCGATGCATTGGCGCGAAGGGTGGCTATCTGCAGCTGCAGGTTGGCGTTGACACGTTCCGTCTGCAAGGGGACCTCGGTTGCCAGTTGCAGACTCTGGTGGATGTCGCGAAAATTCTGGGTCAGCGCATCGATGGGTCGGTGTCCAAAAGGCCCGCTTACCAGAGCCTGGAAGGACCTGAACTGCGCTTCGATGTTTGCCCCAGGGCTCTGGCTTTGAAATTTCGCGGACCCCGTACCGGCACGGCTTTGCGACTTTGCGGAGCTAATTTGAATGCCGATGCGAGCCAGGCCCTTGGCCATGTCCGCGACATCCTGATACTGGCGCATGAGGGTGCCGGCTATCACCCCAGTGCCCGAGTCTTCGCCGGAGACAGGGTCGCGCGCCAGGGCTGTTTCCTCGGCAATCGCGGTAAAAAGCTGTTCGATCGGCGAGCTTGGTGCGGCAACGGCGGAAAGCGCGACATAGTGCGGCTTGTCGTTCAGCATGGCTTTGAATTTCAAACCATCGAGAACGCTGTTCCACGCGGCTGCGAACTCCTTGCCGTAGCGATCGAGAAGTTCGGGGCCGAGCTGGAGCAACTCCTGATCGATGCCGCCTTGCTCGCCGCCACCGCCCAGGACCCACTGGTCGTCGACGAGCGTCTGCGCAATGCGCGAAAGCTGTCCGAGATAAAAGCTGTTGAATCCGGCATGGGTGTAGAGACCGGGAATACGAAGCTTCGACAGATCGCCGCCATCGACGCGCTCGAACACAAGCTGCGCTTCCGGCCCGCCTTTTTGCGAAACAGAAAAATCGTCCAGCGCAGCCGCGTACACCGCCGACTTGATCAATGCGGACGCACGATCGGTAAGGCTCATGCGCCCGAGTGAACGTTGGGCGGCTTCCACAAGCGGCTGGTTGAGTTCGAAAACCGGATCATAGGCATCGTCCAACGCAAGCATGGCGCGCAGGTGCTTTTCGAGCTGCGCACGTCCTTCGCGGTTGCTCTCGCCTGGATACCGGTTCTGTTCCCAATCCTGCTTCATCCAGGAGATGATCAATGCGTCATCGACCTTGGGTGCCTTGCCGCCGAGCATCAGGTAGATCTTGAGCGGTTCGTAGAGCGCGGCGGGCTCAGCCGTCGTCGCCTGGACGGTCCGCTCCGCCTGCACAAGCAGACGCGACCGCAACATTCGTTCCAGTGCTTGCCGGTAGGCCGTTGTCGATGCCGAAAGAAGCCTTTCCCGCTGGCTAAGGCCGATCGTTTCCTCGATCGGGGTCGGTAAGTCACTGGTTTCAAAACCGGCCGGCATGTTGCGCAACTGGTCGAGCGGCCCGATGACGTTTTCAAGGTCGACATCGGTGACCGTCGTGCTTTTGAGCAGAGCGTCGGCTGTCTCGCGATATTGGCTCGTGGCCTGCGTCGTGGAGGCAATCAGCGAGCGGTTGGCCATGAAGCTCATCCCGAGCGCGCCAAGGGCCGCTGCAGTGATCAAGGCTATGATGCCAAAGCCGCCATATCTGAGGGCCGCTGCCCGCCTCTCGCTCGCTCGGTTATAGGAAACCCATCCGGATTCGGCGAAAATGACATCAGTCAGGAGATCGTGCAAAAAGAAGCTCTTGCCGGTCCCGGACAGGTGGGGGCGGGAATTGTTGCCGAAACTGCGGCCGATTGCGCCCAACACTTGATCGATCGGCGTTCCCTCTTGGGTCCCCGACGAGAAGTAGAGCCCACGCAAGCTGACGTTCACTTGGCTACGGACCGGATCGAACAGGCTGGTCACGAAATTGGCAATTCGGCCCTTGAGCGCGTAAAACTGGGCCGGAAAGCCAAAGATCGATATGCGCGAGACCGGGTCAGGCTCTTCCTGCAGGCGATCAGGCATCTCGTCCGCCAAGCGGATCGCCAGTGCATCGAATTCGGCCGAAGCCTCACCGGCCATGTTCTTGTTGCGGTCCGTGGTCTGGAATGTCGCGCCCCAGACCTTGCGCCTGCGCGGCTCCTCGAAACTGCCGAAATAATCCATGAAGCCGGCAACAAGATCGGCCTTGGTGAACAGCAGGTACACCGGAAACTGGATTTTCAGCGTCTCGTGGATCTCCCTCAGGCGACTGCGCATTTCAACGACATGGGCGTCAAGCTGCTGGTCATCGAGGCTGATGAGATCGGCAAGGCTGATGGCCAGGATAACCCCGTTGATCGGTTGTCTGGTGCGGTGTTTTTTGAGCAGTGACAAAAACGCAAGCCAGCTCTTGCTGTCGCTTCCAGCATTGGAATCCTGCGTGGTGTAGCGTCCCGCCGTGTCGATCAGCACAGCCTTTTCGGTAAACCACCAGTCGCAGGAGCGGGTGCCGCCAACACCGGCCACCGGCTGGGCGTGTCCTGAACCGGCAAGCGGAAAATTCAAACCCGAATTGACCAGTGCCGTCGTCTTGCCGGCGCCCGGCGGGCCAATGACGATGTACCAGGGAATGTCGTAAAGGAAATTGCGCTTGCCGCTCGACCGCTTGAGTGTTGCGATGGCCTCACTCATGCGCGCCTCGAGCACCGGTGAATCGTCATTGCGCCCGTCGTTGCGGGCAATGACCGTCTCGATCGCTTTTTGCGCCTTTCTCACATGCCAAGCGCGCACTCCGTAAACGAGGGCCGCGGTCGCCATGATCGTGCCGATGATTGTCGCACGCAACCAGACAGGTCCCAGCGGCCGGATATCGGCGAAGCGGATCAAAGGTCCAGCAAACCAGATCGCCGCCGCAAAACCGGCCAACGCGGCCGTGCTGAATATCCGCGGCAGCCAACGCATCATTGGCGTTTCCCACCGGCGGTGTTCACAGCGTTTCCTCCTTGAGGATCATCACGTCGACACGGCGGTTCTTGGCGCGGCCCTCGGACGTCGCATTGTCGGCAATTGGCTCATCTTCGCCCTTGCCCTCGGCGGTTACTCGCGAGGGATCGCTAAGCTTCGCGGCGATCATTGTCTCAACAGCCTTCGCGCGGGCGACCGAAAGGTCAAAATTCGATTTGAACGTGCTTGATTTCCGTGGTTTCACATTATCCGTGTGGCCAACGATCGTGATTGGCCCTGGCTCGTGCTCAAGGGCTGCGGCAATCTGTGTGGCCAGTGGCAGAAACTCGGGCTTCACTTCGGTCTTGCCTGGCTGAAACAACAATTGATTGTTGATCTCCACTACGATGAAGTCGCCTTTTGTGCCGATGGTCATCCCGCCGCGCTCAACTTGCGTGGGCAGTGCTGAGCGGATGCGGTCGATCTGGCCGGTCACGGCAGGCGAGGCGGCTGTCACCGGTTTGGCGAGTGGGGGTACCACACTGGCGCGCTCGATCGTCACAGGCGTCGAGGGATTGAGCGCCAGCAATTGTCTGGCTGCAGCATCGCCTTCATCGGTCATGAACGCCCGCAACGTGAAGAACGCGGCCGTCACCAGGGCTGACGCCGCTGCAGCAACTCCCCAGAGCGGCAGGCGGGTCGAAGACGGCACCATCATAGCGGCCATGCCTTGCCAGCGGGGGGAGATGTCCTCTCCGGCGCGGGCTCTGAAGTAGCGAAGCGTCTCGTAGACGTCGCGCCGCACAGGTTCGAGACTGGTATCGTCGCGCGCCAGGCCACGATACTGGCCCTCAAATCCCAGGGATAGGCAGACATGCATCAGCTCGAGCAGGTCTAAGTGTGGCTCAGGATTGGCCAGCACCTTGTTCAGTGCTTCGTAAAAGCCGGCGCCGGTGGGCTCGATGTGAAAGAACCGCGACAGCATACTGTGCTGTGCCCAGGTGTCCTCGCCGGCCCAAGGCAGGTTGCCGACAAGATCGTCGGCCGTTTCGCAAAGGGCAAACTTCGCGATCCGCGTATCCTCTTCGGGAACCCCTGACTTCTCCAGCGTCCAGTCGAACCTCTCGATCGCATCGGCGATATGTTCGGCCAATGGCGCCGCCTGTCTTTCGACCGGCACGAGCCTGAGATGCCCGAACAGGACGAGCAACGGTGCTGACCCAGCGAGGATCGGATTTGCCGTCGAATATTTTACCGTGTCTGTGGCGCCGAGCAGCACCTCCTGCTGAATGCTCGGCCTTGACCCGGCCGCCTCGGCTCTGGCCGCTGTACCGGACGATGCTCCCTGATAAAGAATGGTTCCGGATCTCCAGTCCGGCGGCATATGCCGACCTATGTCAGGATCGAAAACTGTCGATTCCTTGACATGCGGGGGCGCGACGGTCTTCGCAATCGGTTCGTTTGCGGCTGGTTTCGCATTCTGCCCGCGTCGTGGATTGGTGCGGATGACGGTCTTGCGGACCGGGCCGAAAGGATCGTCCTTCGAGCTCATCGCCGATATGCCGCTGCCGTGCAGTGTCCGCGCTCGCGTGCGAGAGGCGCCAGATCTTTCCTGGCTGGATAGGGCAGGCAATGGTCCTTCCGGCAAGGCGGTCCGGAGCTACAAGAAACTATGGCGCCGCAATGTGACATTTGCCGCAGACCCCCAGGTCAATCAGGCTTACCCGCTTGGCGAACTGTCGTATGTGATCGTAATCCCAGATGTTGTCGATTGGAACATGATGCGGCGCGCCGATGCGTCTTTCTTCGTCTGCTAAAGCGCCGCAGTCTGTTGGGCCGGTCTATTTTTGCTTGTCAGCTTTTGCATAGGCTTCGCCAAAATAGGCCAAGAATATATCAAGCATGCCGTTTTCGTGTGGTTCCTCCATGCTCCTCCACGTCCCGACAAACGCGTCCCATGCTTGGGCCTTCTTCGAGGTAAACGATGTCGGCGGGAGCTTTTTACCGATCGCCTCCGGCGAAAGGTCATCAAGCAGTCGCGAGAGCGCTGCTTGCATGGCGGCATAGGTGGCAAATTCGTGCGCCTTGAGATCGCGGAATGCGTCCTCGACGCTGTGCCTGGCATCGAGATAGCCGGCCCTGCGCCGCGCGAACATGATTTCGAGTATGTCGTCGGTGCCTGGGACAAATTTGAGAGGATTGTTTTCAGCGGAGCTTATCATCGTCCGGTGTGGGCTCTTGGCTAATGTCTTTGCAGCCGCACGTGCCTTCAGCAGCATGGCCAGTTGCTCGACCACCGTGCGCAGCACCGCGCCGATTTCGGCAGCGACTTCATGCGGATCACGCAACTGGAACAATTCCGGCGAAATGCCTGCGGCGATTGCAATTTCCCGCAGCACCTCGTCTGTCGTCGAAGGCAAGGTTGCAGGCAGCGACGATGTCGATGGCGGCGCTTGCCCGAGCCATCGCTCTGCCGAACTGAAAAAAGGCTCGCCTCCGGAATCGGGCAGCCGATCGGCCGCGACCGGCATGTGTCGTTGCGTCGAACCTCGGTCAGCCTCCGGATGACCTGGCGTTGCGTGCTCGTCGTCAATCGATACAAGGATGACATAGCGGCCGACCAGGAGCCTGTCGCCGTGGTCTAGCCGGCGCGGACCGGTGATGCGTTGGCTCGATCCATTGATGAAAGTGCCATTGCGCGAAATGTCGTGCAGCCAAAACGCGCCTGCCTCGTATCGGATCTGGCAATGCCGGCCGGAGATGAACTTGTCAGGGTCGGGCAAGATCCAGTCGCAATGTTCGCGCCCGATTTTGAAGCTGCGATTACGCGATCTGTAACCGGGCGACACGCCAGCGGGCAGGGCATCGACGTTGCTGATCTGCAGACTGATTAACATGCGAAATCGCCTGTGTGATCGCTGGCGGCCTTGCCGACAGGATACTCCATGTTTTTAGCGTGGCTAATCCCAATATTCGCATCCCAGTCGGTCCTATTCGTGGTCAGCTTTGGCCTGCACAACAAACATGTGGTACGCTCGAAATGGACTGGCAACCATCAGGGTTTGATGTGATTTCGAGTTCCTGATTAGGATCTTCAAATCCACTGGGCTGGCCGCCAGGCCGAGGAGGGGCACGACCCATGCCAAGTGAACAACGTGCCACGGTTGTGCAAACGCCAGTTGGCGCTGAACTGTTGACCTTTACACATCTCGTCGGGCGCGATGAGATCAGTCGTTGTCTGGCCTATACGGTCGGGTTCGTGAGCCCCAGCCACGATATCGATCCGCTGGAGATGCTGGGTGGCCCCGTCTCGATCGAAGGTGAAGCCGACCCCCAGCGCTGGTTCAGCGGCATCGTGTCGGAGTTTCGCCTCACCCGGATCGAGGATCGACTGGCCTATTACGAAGCAGTCGTCAGGCCATGGCTCTGGTTTCTCGGCAATACGACCGACTGCCGTATTTTCCAGAACATGAGCGTCATCGAAATCGTCGAAGAGGTTTTCTCGAAATACAGCACGGCAAAATTCGAGAAACGCCTGCAAGGTTCCTATCCGCCGCGCGAATATTGCGTGCAATATGATGAGACCGATCTCGACTTCGTGCAGCGGCTGCTCGAGCATGAGGGCATCCTGTATTTCTTCGAGCATGGCGAGGGCAAGCACACGCTTGTGCTCGCCGATGCCATGAACAAGCTCAAGCCGGCGCCGGGGTACGAGAAGGTGCCCTATCACTTTGAAGGGCAGGGCTCCCGGCGCGATGTCGAATACATCACCGAATGGATTCCGGGCAGCTCCGTGCGGCCGGGCGCCTATGTCCATACCGACTATGACTTCAAGAAGCCGGGCGCCGACCTGATGGCCAAATCGGCCCAGCCGTTCAGTCATAAGCTGGCTACGGGTGAAAATTACCGTCAGCCCGGCGCGCATCTCGAAGTAGGCCGCGGCGACAGCCTGGCGGCAATCCGGCGCGAGGAAATCCAGGCGGTGCACCAGCGCATTGCTGCAGTCGGCACCGTGCGCGGCCTGTATTCCGGCTGCACGTTCAAGCTGGACGGTTTTCCGCGCGAAGACCAGAACCAGGAGTATCTGGTGGTCAGCGCCGAATACAGGCTGTTCGATCCGGGCTACAGAGCCCTTGCCGATGTCGAAAGCGAAAACTTCAAGGTGATCCTCGGCGTGGCGCCGACCGCCTTGGCCTATCGCCCGCCGCGGGTCACGACACGGCCGATCATGCGCGGCCCGCAGACGGCGACGGTGGTCGGCCCGTCCGGCGAGGAAATATTCACCGACAAATATGCACGGGTGAAGGTGCAGTTCCACTGGGACCGTCTCGGCAAGAAGGACCAGAACAGCTCCTGCTTCGTGCGGGTCTCGCAGACCTGGGCCGGCAGCGGCTGGGGTTTCATCCAGATCCCGCGCATCGGCCAGGAGGTGATCGTCGACTTCATCGAAGGCGACCCGGATCTGCCGATCATCACCGGCCGGGTCTACAACGCCTCGCAGATGCCGCCCTACGGACTGCCGGGCAGCGCCACGCAATCCGGCTGGAAATCCGACTCGTCGAAAGGCGGCGGCGGCTACAACGAGCTGATGTTCGAGGACAAGGCCGGCTCCGAACTGGTCAATTTCCAGGCGCAGAAGGACCACAACCTTCTGATCAAGAACGACCGCACCAAGCTTGTGCAGCACGACCAGTCCGACCGCATCGACCACGACGCCAAGCACTCCGTCGGCCACAACCTCGACGAGGACGTCGGCAACAACAAGACGGTCAAGGTGGGCGTCGACCAGACCACGGATATCGGCAACAACGATACCGAGACGGTGGGGGTGAACAGGTCGCTGACGGTCGGATCGAACGAGACGATTCACGTTGTGGCGAATTCGACCGAGAATATCGATGCCAACCATTCGCAGACCGTAGGATTAGTTCAAACAATCACTGTTGGCGCGGCTCGTATCGATTCGGTCGGCGCCGCCGAGACCCGAACCGTCGGGGCGGTGCAGATGAACACTATCGGGGCGACACGGTCGGTCAGCGTGGGTCTCGGCCAAAGTCACGACATCGGCGCTTCCGACAGTTGGAAGATCGGAGCCAACCAGGGCATCGACATAACTGGCAACCAGAGCGTCAACATCGGCGGTGGGCAATCAACAGAGATCGGCAAGGCTCGGACAGCCAAGGTAGCCGCGGATGATATCACCGATATCGGCGGAGCCCACGCGCTCAAGATAGCAAAGGGCAGCGGGATTACCATTGCCGAGGACGGCTCGATTGGTGTCGGGAAGAAGCTGGTCATAGACGCCGGAGACGAGATCACGATCAAATGCGGCGACGCCTCCATTATAATGAAGAAGGATGGAACGATCGGCATCAAAGGAAAGGACATAACAATAACCGGCAGCGGCAAGATATTCGCCAAAGCGTCCGGTGACATTGTCATGAAGGGTTCGGAAATCAAACAAAACTGAGGAAACCGTCAGGTGGCAAAGATCATCGAACGAATCGAAGGCGTCGTAATCGGGATTTTTCTCGGTTTCGGCGAAGGTGGCCCGCTCGTTGTGTTTCCGGGCAATCCGAAGGATACGGCCCTTCCGGCTCGTAGTCTCGCTGAGCTGAATTCCGATATGATTGGCTCCGAGGTCGCATTGTTGTTTGAGGACGGCGACCTAGGCCGGCCACTAATTGTCGGGCGTATCGTTGAACCAAAGGGAAAATCGGTAGCTCCTCATGTCGTCCGCGACGGCGAACGGGTGAGAATCACAGGCGAGGAACGCATCGAACTGCGCTGTGGCAAGGCCGTGATCATCATGGAAAAGGATGGCCGCATCACCATTCGCGGCACCTATGTGACGAGTCATGCCAGTGCCGCGAATCGTATCCGGGGCGGTTCCGTGAATCTGAACTGATGCCGGCGCCCATCCTACGCGAAATCGTCCGCCAGCACGCCGAAATGGCGGCGTTTCTATGGACTGTCTACGACTACAATCTGCTGCATCCCGGCGAAAATCCCGAGATGGACGATGAGCGGATGGCTAGATTGGTCGAGAGACTAGAAGCACATCTGGATGGGCTGCGGTTGGCCGGAGATGCGGGAAAGGAAATCGTCAAGGAGCGCTACGACGAGTTTCCTGAGGCTGGAGAGCTTTTCGTCCTTCGAATGCTGACGACCAGATCGACTGTTCGCATCGTCGATCTCAATCTTGAGAAGGTTCGAAAATATCTCACCAATGCGGGCACATCGGTTGCGGCTAGCGTACGTGCTCCTGGTCAGTCTGGTATTTCCCTCCCAAAGAAATAGCGAACTCCCGGTCTGAATTCGAACAGGTCGACTTCGTCGAAGAGTTGCTCAAGGGCAGCGGCCGCAGGTTTTCGGTTCAGCTGAATATTCTTGTAAAATTGCGAAAGGTCGAATCCGGTGAATGCCTCTATTAGGTTTCTGGCGGTAACGACGTCTTCGTTGTCATAGGTCTCCCCAAGGGTATTCAACAAATTGAGCGCCAGATCCTCAATGTTTACGGGCTTGCCGTAGAGAAAGGACTGGCGCGAAGAATTAGGAAAATTTGCACGGATCTCATTGATTTTTAGCTCAACGGCTTTCGCGTATTCAACTACGTCATATTGGCGACGCCCAGGTTCATACTCATCGATCGAATCCGGCACAACTTGCGGTCCATCGAAGATATCTCCGACCGAAGCCTCCAAGGTGATCGACAAATGGTATGGAAGGTCGGTATCGCTGTCGACGGTGACTTCATCTCTGTAGAACCAGACCGCCTTCTGCGTCGCATCCAAAATGCCGCTCCTTGAGAGAGCGATGCAGAGCCATTCAATGGATTGGCTATCTTGCTGCAGCGATTGGCGAATTGGGTCCGCCACATCCAGGAGCAAGGTCCTTGGTGTGACGTACGGCAACAGCGCAAACGCGTCGATAACTACTTCCACCGAGGGGGAGGCTTCGAAGACTGTTGGAAACATTGCAGATGATGCGAAGTTTCCCTTCTTGCACTCTTCAAATATCTGCAGCAGCCGCGCTCCGGCTGGCGTCGAACGGCTGCGAAACTCGTTCGTCCCGAAGTGGAAAAGTTTGCCGCGCGCCGAGAATGTCATGGATAAGGGTTTATTCCTTGAAGCGTGCCTTGCGCCTCATTGATTTTGTCGCATTCGCCGGAAAGGGCGCCTTGGCCTATCAAGTTCTTGGGGGAATCGGGACATCCACCGGCATCTATGGGGGTCATGTGGTGCACTTTGCCCGTGTTTGTTCCGGTGCCTTTGCCGTCCCGTTTTATTATCGCTTTTTTCACAGAATCGGTAATTCCAAGTATTTTTGTACGGACATGATGCAGTATGTCGACGTGAATAAGGTCTTTTTCGTTCTTTCTTCCAGCGTGCTTGGTTTCTAATTCTCTCTTCTTTTCCGGGTCTGCTTGCTCAAGAATTTCGGAATAGCTACGCGTTCCCTTGAAGTGGACACCGCAATCTTTATCCTCCTCATGCAGGTTTGGGCATTTTTCTCCCGTTGCTCGTGCATTTGCTACGGTCTTAGACGCCTCCTTGCGTTTTTCGTACTGATCCCACGCTTTCATGCGAGGCACCAAGCCTAACGTACCGGCTTTGGCTGTTTCCTCAATATTGACGATCTTAGCGTTCGCCCGCTGCATGCGCTCCTTGTAGTATTCGGCCTCGGGGACAGTATCACACATCTCGCCGTTGGCTTTCACCTGATTGGCGTGGGCGGGTTCTGTCCCGCAGCACGGGCACTTGGTCTTTGGCGCCGACCCGCCACCAGGTCCCGGTCTCCCCACCTTAGCCTGCGGAGGTGTGTTTCCAACCTGATCGCTTGTATGATTGTTTGTCGAGATATCTGAGAACCGGCTGACAGGGAGGCTGTCCGCCTTTACATTGCTTGACCACGCTCGCGCGTATTCCTTACTGGTGTTAGTGGACGAGATGACTCCTTTCTTGGCTGCGCTGCCGGCTTCCGTGCCAGTGGTCTTGCTGTAGTCCGATTTGTCCTTTTGGGTGATGTTCTCTCCGCCGATTTTGACGGTACCGGTGCCCTTCTCAGTATCCGAGTCCATTCCAAATGACGGATACGGGATCGGTACCCCTGGCGGTGTCGCTGGATTTTCGGGCGGAGTGAAACAGACATCTGGAAAGGCCGCGATGACCTTGTTGCCCTGGGCCTTTGCGGCCACCTCCAGTCCGTTGGCGAAGACAGTCACCAGGCGGCCCTCGCAGCCAGCACGGCAGCTCCACAAGCGCCTGCATCGTTGGAAGCCTCGACAAGCACCGGGTTCCCCGTCGCGTAGTTCTTTCTTGCCGCCATTAGTGCCATTCCGAGCATCAGAGGCGTGACCGCCGCACCAACATTGCCAAGGGTTTCCGCAGGCGACCACAGATCCTGGGACGGACACGGATTGCGCACCAGCCGTATCGATGCCAGCGCCGTCTGCTTAAACCAATACTGTTCGCCGATGAGATCTGAAATTCGATAGCCGAGGCGGTTCATCTCTATTCCAGTCTCACCCAACGCATGGCGATAAGCGGACGTCATACCGTCCGCCCTGAGCGGCAAGTCTTGCTTGTTGTAAATAGAGGCCGCCTCGCGCGAAAGGCCTAGTCCCGCTAGCCGAAATCCCCCCCGCCTCGGTGGCCCGCACAAAACTGCCGCCGCCGCTTCCCCAGGAATAAACCCGTTTGGATTGTCGGACGTTAGGAGTCGACGCTCCTTAAGGTAATACGTCGTGGCCAAGGTCGTCAAATAGCTATCAACGCCGGCAACCATCACGTATGGTATTTCGCCCGATACAATCATCCGACGCGCATGATCAAGCGCCACGTGTCCGGACGGTCGCCCATGGGCAACCACCCGTGACCGCGAATGCTTTTCGACTTCGGTGATCTCGGCGATACGGTCGAGCAGACGCAGCGTGCTTCTTACCGGCCGCCCTGGGCGGTCTTCCTCTGCCAAGCAAAGGATCAGCGCGGCTTGCCCACGCGCTTCCGGAACTTCTTCGAATGCCTCGACAATTGCGCCTGCGGCGAGATGCGCCATTCGTTTCTCGCCGATCCAATTGCGTGGCAGAGGTACCGGCGCGCCGATCAGCCACTCGTCATTTTCATCCTTGAAACGCGTTTCCTGAAAGCCATCAATCCCAGCCCGGATCGCTGCGCAAGCCGATGGTGCGTCAAGGCCAACCGCCGTAACCATGCCGACCGAAAGAATGTCGAGTGCCGGCCTCACGTGTTCTCCGCCTTCTGCGCCGCAGTCGTTTCATCGAAGAGAGAATAAGCACGAGCCGCAGCTCGTATCCGCACCATTGCCTCGGTCGGCGGGCCGATCCAGCATTCGCTGAAATCGAGAATAGTACGGTGAATGCGCTGCGATACGCGCCAGACCAACGAGAAGCGTCTGTTCTCCGGGTCGAAGAGGACAGTGTCTGGAAAGGTGACGCGCTCGGGGGCCTTCTGCCTACCCTCGAACAGCGTCAACGGCAATGCTGTCGATGGCAGCCGAAAACTCACCCGCCCGTCAGGTGTCAGATTCACCAGTTGCACTTCTTCGCCACCTCTTGGCAGGTCGATCTGCTGGTCCGGCGGTGCCATCTGGAAGTAGCGCTCGTCGAAATCCTGGGGCAGGAAGGGGAAGACATTGTCGATCCAGTTCTGGTCATAGGTGCCGCCAAATTCGATGCGTCCCGGCCAGCCGCGGCCCATCGGACCGAAACTCATCGGCTTATAGTCGCCGAATGGCGAGCGGATTTCTTCACCGACAGCTTGCGTATTCGGTAGCCGCAGGCCGGGAATGAGGCGCTGGTTCTTGGTTCGCGACCAGCCGGTGCCGACCGGGTTGTATTTGTGACTCGCTGGCAGTTTGTCCTCTGGATCGAGCCGGTCGGTGCCACCCCAGGCGACATCGTAGGAAATTGCCATGCGCAAGAAGGGCTGTGGCGACGTGGCAGTAAACACTGGCCCGACGGAGCGCCACTCGCGGTGGCCCACGACCTCGAAGAGCTTCGACCAATTGCCCACCTTGATGCCGACCGGCACGCGTTCGGCCGGACGTCCTCCCGGCGCATAGGCAAAGGCATTGGCAATCACGTCACAACGCGGCTTGCGGAAGGCGAAATCGGTTTCCCATAACGTGGCCGAATAACCAGGCACGCCGGTGTGCGTGTCGGCCATGACCAGCGGAATCTGTTCCACCGATTTTTGTACCGGTCCGCCGGGCGTGGCGGGAAAGTCGAACGTGCCTTTGACCACCACGACGATCCACTCATGGCCGGCCTTGTCCATGCCCATGGTGAATTCGTGCGGATACCCCATCTGGTTCCAGATCTGCATCAACTGGTCTCCCAGTTGGCGGCAAAGATCTGCTCCAGCGTAGCTTGCGGCGACAGCGGATCGACGTCGAAAATGTCCGAACGCGCTGTCCACATCACCATATCGCTGATGACCTCTTCGCCCGGCTCGACAGGCGGTACTGGCAGCGCGCTTAAAGCGGTATCCAATTCGCCAGGCGTCAGCTCGCCCTGCTGGGCGGCGACGGCCGCTTCTTCGATCCCGGAAAACCACGCATCGGCGCGAGCCAGCTGAACGGAAGCCTCAGAAAGCTGCGCGACGACGCTCAACGGAAACTGCCTGCCAACCCTATCGACGCTCTGCAAGATAATGCCCGCCGACGCGTCGACAAAGCCCGGACCCGTTAGGAACCGTAGCGCCGTGCCGCGCGGCCAGGTTTCCGAGCCCATCAGCGGCACAATGTGCTGCGCCAGCCAGCGGTCCCAGACGCGCACAAAATCCCCCGGCAGCCGCCGCGTGACGAAATCGCCGGTGGCAGGCATCTTGCCGTAAAAGCCGGGCAGGATCATATCTGCGGCGGACATGAAAATTTCTTGAACATTTGCAGGTTGTACGGGTTTTCGACGCTGGCGGCCTTGAGTTGGAAATCGGCGTACATGCCTTTTGTGCCAAGGCGCAGGCTGTAGACGTCCGACAGCGAGGTGCCTGTGAAGCGACCGCTGCGCAACATTCTCAGCCACGCCCAGCTGCCGGTCTCGTTGAGCAAGATTTCGGGCGAGCCATCGATCGGCTGGAAGGCAAGCGAGATGACGCCCGTGCCGTCCTTGCCAGGCCACGTCATCGGCTGCGGCCTCGTTGCGTTGTTATAATAGACGAGGTTCTGGCCATCGAGATTGAGCGTCACGCGCGCGACATTGGGCGACAGATCCTTCGGTTCGAGCGTGAAGCTCATAAGCGGGCCAGTACCGCCGGGAAAGAGATCATCGCGGATCCGCCTTGCCTGTTCAAACGCGGCCAGTGCCGAGGGGTCGAGGCCGAAATCAGCGCGCCATTTCCATGGCTGCGCCGACGTGTCGACATAGCTGATCAGGTGGTCGTTGATGAAGGTGTCGATCAGTCCTGCTGGTCCGAACAGGCGGGCGAAGTCGCGGACATTGACGTCGACGGCGCTGTCCGGGCTGAAAGGATAGCGGTTGTTGAGTGCTGCCTGGCAGAACGGCAGGATGTCGGCGCGCCAGATGGCGTTGAGCTCCGAGGTGACCGCCTTCTGCGTCAGCCCGCTGGTATCGCCAGCAATGCCGCCCAACCAGTCGTCGACCGGGTCGGGCAGGATCTGCGCCTGCCTGGCAACCGCTCCAGTCAGTTCGGCGAGGCCGCCCTGTTTCTTGATGGCGTCCTGGGGATCGGGATTGGCCGTCACCGTCTGCAGCACGTTGGACAGTGCGGTGAGCGCGACAATGGCGGCGTCGAGCGCCGGCGGCTGGCCGTCGACCTCGGCGATGGCACCCTTGAGCGGCTTGAAATGCTCGGCTACCAGACTGCCGGTAAGATCCACTTCGTCGGCGGAGCCCGCACGCGGCAAAAGCTTTGCTCCGGTTTTTACGATCTTGCCAAGCTTGCCCAGCTTGCCGAGCAGTTTCGAGCCACCTGCCGCCGCGGCCTTGTCGTTTGTCGGCGCTTCATCGGATCGCGTAAGCTCGGTCTCCTGGACCACCGCGGTAACCAGGCGCTTCAGCGCGGAGTCGGCGCTTGAAAGATCCTTGAGGTTCTCACTGGCGACATTGAGGTCGGTCAATGGCGCGAGCCTCATGTCGCGCAGGAAGCTGTCCCATTGCGCGATATAGTCGTCGTAATAAAGCTTCAGAATATCCTCTGACAGCGCCGACACCGAGGTTTCGGAATTTTCCGAGCAACCGCCGGCGAACACCGCCCGGTCGAGTGCTGCCTGGGCGGCGACATCCTCGACCCGGTCGAGAATGGCGTCATGGAAGCCGGCATAGGTGAATGCTCCCGAAATGCCGACCCGAAGCGTCTTGTCGGAACGCCGCGCAAAGACCTTGGCGCCGTTGGGGCCGGCGAAGTTGGCAGGAATCCATTCCTTGAGCGCAGCCACCGCCGGGTCGGCCAGCAGCTGCTTGTAGGCACGCGCCGGCAAGGAAATCGTGCAGACGGTTTTCAGTGCCTCTGCAACCAGTGCCTGGTCCGGGGCGATATAACTGGCGTCAACCGCCATGCGACGGATCGCGGCAAGCTGGTGCTCTTCGGCGTCAGCTGTCGGAAAGGGGGCAGCCGCGGCGAATTCAGGCAGACTGTTGACCCACCAGCTCTGGGCGAAGTCTGGATCCATCTGAGAAAGGCCGGTCATCATGCGATAGGTCTTCAGCGCGCCAAGCATGAAATCCGGATCGCGGATCTGCCGCCACATCGTCGCTTCGAGCAGCGCCACCATGTGCGGCTCGAGAACGTTACGCAAAGCATGGTCGTAAGTGTCGGTCTGTGCCCGCACCAGTTCCGCCGAGGATGATGGCCCCAGCAAATCCTGTGCTGCGCCAGGCGGCGGGGTGCGGGCATTTGCGACCTCATCCAGGGCACTGAGGGCGACATCGATGGCAGGCTGTTCTACGGATGCCGGGTTTGCCGCGGCCGAGGTCAGTGGCGTTTGCAGCGCCTCGAACTGGCTTGCCTGGGCCGTGATCGCGTTGCGGTTGTCGTAGTAGGACCAGGTGAATAGGCCGCTGACCAGCAGGGCGGCTGCGGCACATGCGGCGGCCGCGCCACGCCAGATCCAGGCGCGGCGGCGTTGCGCCAGCGGATCGAAGGTGCCGAGGCCGGCTTCCTTGAAGATGACTTCTGTGAGCAGGTTCTTTAGGAAGAAGCTGCGTTTTTCGACACGCGGCGCGGCCAACGCCCGGCGCGGCGGAAGGCCGAAGGAGGCAGACAGCGCTGCGGTCAGCCGATCGATGGGCGCCCCTTCCTGGGTCGCCGACGTCAGATAAAGGCCACGCAGCCAAGCGGCCTCCTCATACCGGCTTTCGCCGAACATCGCCTCGATCAGTACCTGGATCGGCTCGGACAGGCTGGCGAGTTGGGCGGGAAACCTGAAGATTTCGGCGCGGGCAGCAAGCTTGTCTTCGTCCTCCAGCCGGGGCACCAGCCGCCGCTCGAGCTCGGTTGCTAACGTCGCGATTTCCCGCTCGATGGTCCTTGCATCGACATGCGCGTCGAGTGCGAACGTAGTCCCCCAGACCTGCTCGCGCGCAGCCGTCGACAAACCGCCGAAGAAAGCCTCGAACCCCTTGATCAGGTCGGCTTTGGTCAGCATCAGATAGACCGGAAGGCGGATTTCGAGGCGATCGTTGAGCTCGGCCAGCCGACGGCGGATCTTGCGGCCATGCGCCTTGATGGTGTCGTCGCCCTCCGAAAGCACATCGATCGAAAGCGCGACGATCACACCGTTGAGCGCGCGACGGCCCCGGTGCTTCTTCAAAAGGTCGAGAAAGCCCAGCCACTCCACTGCGTCGACGTCGGGTTGGCTCTCCTGTTGGACATAGCGGCCTGCAGTGTCGATCAGAACCGCACTCTCCGAAAAGAACCAGTCGCAATTGCGCGTGCCGCCGACCCCTTGCAGGTCGTCGGTCAGGTCGATCGGAAAATTCAACCCCGACTGGCGCAAGGCCGTGGTCTTGCCGGTGGCCGGCGGCCCGACGATAACGTACCAAGGCATCTCGCGCAGGAACTTGCGACCGCCCAGTTTGCGGCGCTTCAACTCGGCCATGACCTCGGCGAACTTGGCACCGACGGCAGCGACATTCTCTTCGCCGGGACTGAGTGGCTTCTCTACCGCCGGCGCGGCGATTTCGGCGACGAACATCCGGTTGGCACGGATCGCCCGACGCTGGGCAACGATCAGCCAGATCAGCCAGAAGATGACCAGCAGCGCGATGATGACGATGCGCACATTGTCCGAGGCGAAAGGGTCGTAGGGCCCGACCCTGACGATCGGCCCGAATACCCAGATCACCAACGAAAGCAGCGTGATCCCAATCAGTGTCCACAGCCAGCGCGATGTCAGGACCGCCCAGAGGAAGCGCAGGATGAACATCTCACAGCCTCTTTTCGACCAGCACCTCAACGCGCCGGTTCAGGGCCCGGCCGTCGCGCGTGCCGTCGTCGGCCACTGGATCCGTGGCTGCCCGGCCCTCGGAATGGACGCGTTCCTGCGGCACTCCGTTTTGTACCAGCATGTCGGCAATGGTCTGGGCGCGAGCCTCTGACAGTCGCTGGTTGGTCGACAGCGGATTGGTTCTTTGCAGAGGGACGCCGTCCGTATGTCCGAGCACAGTGATGTTGCCGATCAGGTCCTGATTGGCCAGGATCACCTTGGCGATCGAGCCGATCAGCGGCTCGAATCCTTCCGTCAGCGTTGGCCGCGACGACTGGAACAGTTCGGGATTGGAGGCCTGGATGACCAGCTTGGCCAGCGAAACGCTCTCCGTGCCGCTCAGAGCCGATCTGAGATTGCCCGGCGCGCCGGCCTCAAATTCGGGCAGCAGTGCGAAATCCACGGTCTCCGGCGGCGGGACATCGACCGTTGGCGACACGCGCCTGATGTCGCCCCGTGTCGGCGGCGGCAAGGCGCGGACCAGCGCTGAAAGCTCAACCGCCTGGCTGCTTAGTCCCACCGAGAGCCCGACATAAGTCGCGGTGGCGATAACCGCTGCGGCCAGGGCCATCACCCAGATCGGAACGATGAAGCGCTGCGGCTCATCGGATGTGATGACGCCTTTCCAGTTTGGCGACAGCGGGGCATTCTCGGCGTCGGCATCGCGCAGGAAACGTGCCGCCGCCACACGAACGGCATTGAGCGAGCGATCGCCCGACCGGCCGGGCACGCGATACTTGCCGCGAAAACCGAGTGCCAGGCAGTCATATTGAAGTTCCAGCAATTCGCGATCGCGGTTCGGATGGCGTTCCAGTTCGTCGAGCCGTGTGAAGAACTGCGTGCCGGCGTCGACGTCGCCGCGCAACATGACCACAAGCGGCTGACGCGGCCATACGCTGGCCCCGCCCCAGGGCGTGTTCAGGGCCAGATCGTCGAGCAAGGCAGCCACTACCCATGCTGCCTGATCGGCCCGTTCCATCGACGACCCCGCCGCCATTGCCGTGTCGCGTGCCCGAACCAGTTCTTCGAGCAGCCGAGTGCGTAACACTTCCGGATTCTCCGGTGGCAGCGCGCTCTCAAGCTCCGGCGCAAACTCGAGCAGGGGCGCGAAGGCGTTGACAAGGCCGTTCGGGTGGGTGCGCGAGCGTTTTACCGGCCCGCCCGGCAAGGATGCCGCCATCGGTCGCGGCATCGGCGTGCCGGTCAGCCTGATGCGAGTGCGTTCGCGATCCTCCGACAGTCCGAAAGGATCATCCCGGCTCATGGTTTCACCTGTTCACCGAATAGCAGTCCACCTGCGGTTCGCTCGGCAGTACACCCGAAACGCCAATGACGAAGCCTGGGGCACCGAGCAGCGATGCCCAGTGCTCGCTTTTCTGGTCGAGCTCAAGGCACAGCCGATCGCCGTCGTAAGGAATCTCGCGCGGTTGCGAATGAAGCGGTTTCAGCGGGATGCCGGGCAGGCGGGACTTCCACAGGCCCTCGAACTCATCCGCCGAGCCCACGGTCGCCTGGTTGACGAATATCTTGCGTAGCGCGTCCTCCGACAGTTCCGAACCGACCCGGATGACGATCCGGCTGGCCACCAGCAGCTTCGGATTGTCGATGCGGATTTTCCAAACATTGGTCGAATGGCGCATGACGGGCAGCGCGCGCGATTTCGGCTCGATGTAGCGCAGGCTCAGGATCAGTGAGCGCAATGCATCCGCCAGCGCCGAAAACGGTGGGCCGGGCGCCATGTGATCGTAAGCCGGCAGCTCGCCCAGTCGCCGCGCGCTCGAGCCGTAGGTCGCCATCGAGCCGGCAAGCCCGGCCAGTTCCAAGTAAAGTTCGGCCGGATGGAAGACATCCTGCGCCAGCATATGGGCCAGTCGCGGACGCGCCGCGTTGGCGAGGTTGAGCATCAACAGGTCTTCGACGCTGCGCCCTGGCCCGCCCATGACCATCTTGCCATGCGCCTCGGCGATCTGGTCAAGGCCTGTGACGACTTCCAGAAGCAATTGCCGGTACCAGGCCACTGCACCAGTAACCAGGGCCGGTGGCAGGAACGTCTCGTCTAGCGAAACGCCGCCATCGGCACGAACCCCCTTGATGCCGGCTATCGGCAGGGCGGTATAGCCGCCGACCGATTTGCCGGGTGCAAGCAACAGCGATTGCGGTCGGGCGATTTCGATTTCTTCGGGATCTGAACCGCCCTGGACGGCATCGCGCACCGAAACGATCCGTCCATGATAGCGCGCACCGCTGGGTGACGCATGCGCCGGATCGAAGCCAACGCCGCCGGCCGGCTCGAGGGGCAGGGCGACCAGCACTGGGCCGGCGCCTGTATCCGGGGTGACCGGCAGCGGACGCGGCGCGTCCATCAGATCCGGAATGGAGAAGGGGGTTCCGTCCGGGAAAATGCCTCGTGCAGACAGGATCGAGATCTGGCCGGCATCGAGCAATGCCTTATCCAGGGTCAATTGCTGAAAGCCGAACGTATGCAACTGGCCGGCCTGCAACGCGCCGCGCACAGTCGCCTCGAAGAAACGATCCTGCTGCTGGAAATGCTGGGTCCGCAGAAAAAGGCCCTCGGACCACAGCACCCTGTTTGCATCGCTCATCCGGCTACTCTCTGCATCGAGCTCCCCTTGCCTTGGCCGTCAGGCGGAAATGCCGCCGCTGCCGAGTGTGACATTGATCGTAAAGTTTGATCCGGACGAAACCGATTTGGTCGTCCGCCAGTTTCGCCCGCCAGGCTCACGGATAAGTGCAACGAAGCCCAGGGCCGTCGCATCCGGTTCGACCGTAATGGTCTTGGTCGCAGTTTTTCCAGGCGCGACGGCAATCTGGTCGGATCCGATGAGATCACCTGCCAGTGCCGAGCCGGCATCCCCCTGCAAGGCAAAGTAGTCGGCAGAGTTGAACTTACCGGTGCTGCGCAGCCGCATGACCAGCATCGTCACAGGCCGGTCGCCGCCGCCTGGTCCAGGGTTCATGCCGGCCGCTCCTGTCAGCTTGACCGTGATGACCGACGGTTTTGGCGGCCCGGCGCTTTGACAGGCCGTAAGCAGCCCGGTCGCACCCAAGGCAACGATAAATTCTCGTCGATCGATCATGTCTTACTCCTCCTCATATGCATCCCGAAAATCGGCGCCGATTTCGCCGAGAAAGCTCTTTTCCGCGCTCTCGGCGATTTCACGATGGCGTTTCTGGTAGAGCTCCCACAGCCTGGCGCCGCGCCCGCCCGACAACAGCGTGCCGATCGCGGAACTCGATTTCAGCTCTTCTTCGATGGCTGCCGGCTCAAAACGGTCGACCATCCGCCGCAAGGCAGCCTGCACGCCGCGCCAGGCGCGCACGTGATGCTGTGCCAGATCGCGAACCGCATCCGCGATAGCCGCTTCGCCGGCGAGAAATCCGGGGCTGCGTTCGGCGATAAGCATCACGATTGAGTCGTCGACCGTGGGCAGAAACTTGAGTGGATTGACCTCGGAGGCTCCGACCATTGTCTGGGCAACGCGGGCATTTCCCTTTTCTTCGGCACGCTTGCGCAGCAGCTGCATCAATCCTTCCATCATAAGCCGGTATTCGCGGCCGAACTTTTCCATCTCGGCGACGGCGTCGCGCCCGGGAAAATCGGCTTCCGCGACACCCATACCGCGCAGGAATGCGGTGCGAAGCGCCATGTCGGCGTGCTGCCTCGCAGGCGGCTGGCGGGCTGGGCTGGCGGCTGCGCCTGCCCGTATTGGGGGAGGGGCATCTGCCCCTCGCACGGGCACGTCCCAGGGATTGGCCGCTTGCTGTGGCTGGGCGTCGCCCTCGCGCTGCCCGGTTGAGCTGGCGCCGCTTCCCGGGTTGGGCGCTGTGGCTGGACCAAAACCGAAGTCGTCGCTGAATTCCGGCAGCTTTGCCGTCGCAGGCTCCGTAGCGCCGTTGGGGAACGACACCGACTCGAGGCCAAATGGGTCTGTCTGCTTGGGTGCGCTGGCTGGTTCTGGATAGTTTGCGGTGCCTTTGGATACTGGTGTTGCGATCGGATCGAGGCTGAACGGGTCGTCGAAAGCAGGCGAGCTGCGCTGTCTGGAATTGGCGCGTTCGAACGCACCCGGGATCGGCTGCTCGAACGGGTTCGGCAGCTCGGCTGGACGTGGCCGCTGCGGCTCCTCTTCCACGGCGGCTGAAAAGAAATCGTCACGGCCGATGCTGACCGGCGCCCGAGACGCCAGCGGTGAGCGCTCCGGAACCGGCGCTGCGGCTGCTGCTGTAGCTTGGGCACTAGACGTCTGCAGATCGACATGCACGATGTAATCGCCCAGTCTCAGCCGCATGCCATTGCGAAGACGCGTCGACTTGCCGGCGCCGAGCGGGCTGTCGGAGTCGTCTATGAACAATCCGCTGCTCGACGTATCGGTGACGAAATATCCGTCGCGCCCACCGCTGATCCTGCAATGGGCGCGCGAAACGAACATGTCGGGATCGTCGATCTGCCAGCCGGCGTCCGCGCTGCGGCCGATCACCAGTTCCCCCTCGTCAAGCCGGGTCTCCCGTACCGCCTGGGTGCGTGGCCCTTGCTCCAGCGTCAGCAGCAGACTCATGCCGCGACCTCCGCCCCTTCCTGCCGCCAGCCGACTAGTGTCCGCAGCCGCATGTCGTCAGCATCGCCCCTTTCAGCGGGCCGCGCAAGCCACGCGGTCCGGGCGAGTTGCACGGTTCCAATACGCGGCGGCGGAACGGCATCGCGCGCCAGCACGATGCGCAGATCGACGTCGAGCGATGCGCCGACCATGTCCCTAACGGCTTGCTTGAACAATTTGAGGCGTTGACCGCCCGGCAGGAACGCCTTGAACTCCTCATAGCCCAGCGGGCCGACGCGGAGCTCGATCCTGCTTTGACGGTTGAAGACGCGCGGACCGATCGTCGCTTCCCGACCGAGCCCTGCGTAGGCTTTGCCAACGCGGGTCTGGAGCGCGGCTGGTATGGTCATCCAGGCAGCGATGAACTCCCTGATCTGGACCGGCACCTTGAACGCCTCAGCCAGGAACAATGTCAGCCGCTCGGGGCCGTCGACCTGATTGGCAAGCGAAGCGGCCTGGCGCAGCTTCACTGCGTCCAGTTCGGGGTTGTAGGTGCCGGGAAGCCCTATTCCCGCCATGGCTTCAAGCATGGCGCGAACGCGCCCACCTACCGGGCGCTCGACCTGAACCGCCGGATGCGCATCCGCCCACGCCCTGTAATACAGCGCAATCATGCGGTTCTGAAGAATGTTGACGAAGTCCATGAACGTCGTGTCGCTGGTCTGCTGCGCATCGGCGCCGGTGAACCAGCGTTGCGACAGGCGATCGAGTACCCAGCGCGTCAAATGCAGGGGCATCGGACCTTCAGGCCCCATCAGACCAATGTTTGCGACCGTAACCCGAGCGGGCGCTTTGTCAGTCGCTTCGCGGAATTCTGCCAAGTCCTTGGCGAAAAAGCTGAGACGGACATGCTGCCCGAGCCGCGACGGCTCGCGCTCCGGCGGGCCGGAATAGCCGAACAGCCCGCCTCTTCGTTCGAGTCGCCGCAACAACTCGAAGAAGTCGAATGCATCCGACAGCTCTTCGGACCGGCCAGGCTTGTCTAGATCAGGTAGCGATTGCCGGGCGTCATGGGCCATGGCACATCCTCCTGCTTCTGCAGCAGCCATGTGCGGGTTCGCACAAAGCCGTTTATTCCGGCATGACGGGCAAACAGCCGTGCCAGCAAGGCCGAAAGCAGCAAGGTGCTCTGCCCCGCCAGAACCGATTGATCGACATGCAATGTCACCTCCGTGCCTCGTCCGAAGCACATCGGCCCATCGATCTGCAGCCGTTCGATGACCGACCGGGAGTCGATGCGCACGATCGAGTGCACATTGCGGGCGAGGCTCGGGTCTCCCCTGTCGGCGTAAAGCTCAAGCAGCGCATGCAGCGGATCGACGCCGCGACCTTCTTTTGCAAGGCTTAGAAAGTTGAGCGCGAGCTGCGCTACAAGCCGCCAGGCGAGATTGTCGGCTCGCGATTCACCCGCCGCGCCCGCCGGCAGCGCTGCGGGGATGGCTGGGCGAGGCGGGCGCAATGCGCCGAGAAGCCGGATCGTCTCGACCGGATCGCCGGCTTCCAGAGTCAAGGTAGGGTTGTCGTCAAGAATCGGCAGATCGCGGTTGGTGCAGAGCGCCACGACGTCGACGCGCTTCAGCGGCCGGTTCGGAGGACTTTCCGCGGGACGCGAAATCGCCAGGAAAACGTCGTCGCCCGTGTATGAAGTACGGGTGAGGCCGTCGCGCCGTTCCTCCTCCGTCGGGCGGCGTGGGCGCCGTTCGGTGGAATAAACCCAACCGCTGCCGCGGTTCTGTCCCAGGCTGAAGAGCTCCGGGATTGCGGCGTCGCTCCCCTCGCTGTCGGCGTCCTCGACGCGGATAACCCGATAGATTTCGAAGTCCCGCGCTCGCGTGCGGTCGGCATGCAGCACCTGCCGCGTCTTGCGTGGATCGAGCTCGACGACGTTGCACTCACGTTCGAACAGATTGATGATCGGCGTTGCGAAAAGTTCAAAATCGGCCGCCGTCACATCGGCAACTTCAGGCACCGGACGCCTGAAGATGAAGATTATCTCGAGTTCGGCTGTGCATGTGCGCACGATGGGCTGCAATCCCGAAACCCGAGCATAATGAAAGCGCTCCGGCATCATGAAATATTCGCGCAGAAGACGGTACCCTTCGAAGGTCGGACGTGTACGAGGCATCAGCGCCTCGTCATCGTTGATGCCGACCATTTCAGGTACCGGCAACGGCGATATCGGGTTGGCCTTGCCTTCCGGCCGTGCACCAACGGCCGCGCAGGCGCCGAAAATCGCGTCGAAAAGCAGTGGTGCCTTGGTGCGCGCGGAAAAGTAGAGATCAAGCCGGTCGAGCGACAGTTCGTCGAGCTTGCCTTTTCCGGTACGAGCCAGCGTGATGCGAAGCGCCGCCTCGCCATCCACACCGCCGATCCGCGCGATGCCGGCTGCAGCCAAGGCGCTGCGATCCTGAAAATAGCCGACCGAGGTGATGGCAATCGGCCACAGCGTGATGTCCTGGGCGGTGGTGAACGTGCAACGCGTCGACAGGCCTGGCTGGAGGCTGGAAACCAGACGCGTATTGCGTTTGACGACATGGCCCCCAATCATTGTCTGGACCTGCTGGCCGGGTTTGAACACCACCACGGCCGTTGCCGGCGCCGGCGTGACAAGATCGGGATAGAGAACATCAAGGACGGCGCGCGAGAAACGCGAGCGTTCCGCATCGACCTTGAGTCGGGTCCGCGCGGCCAAAAAAGCAACGCCGTCAAGCAGCCGCTCGACGTAAGGGTCCGGACAGGGGACCGTATCGAGTGAAAGGTTGCGCGCCACCGCGGGATGCATGTCGGCAAATTCTGCCGCGAGCGCGCGGATATGGGTCAGTTCCTCCTCGTAATATTCTACGAAGACCCGGTCCATCTCAGGCTTCCCTAAATTCGGTCCGAGCCAAGCCGTTATCGAGATTGATCGTGGTGCGCAGGCGCATACGTTCGGGCGTGGGCGTCATGATCAACACCGCATCTATCTCGATCCTCAGGCCCACGGTTTTGTCGCCAAGGGTTACGGCAACCTTTGTTGCACTGTCCTTGAGACGCGGCTCGAAGGTGGCAAGCACCGAGCGGATCTCGCGCGCAAGGGCCTCGCGATCAAAGTCGCGGGAAGAACGGCCCGAGAAGGAAGGCACTCCGTAATTGACGACGCTGCGACGCACCTCCGGAAAATCGGCGAGCGACGGTGGGTTGTCCGTGGCCTGTTCGCTTTCAAGGTCGGAAAGCAGCGGAACGGCCTCGAAGCGCTCGGTATTGAACAAAGCCTCGACATCGCGCCGCACGGCTTCCTTGAGCACACGCGCCGACACCACCACGCCGCGGCTTTCGATTTCAGCGCGGTGCTGGCTCTGAAAGGCCAGGCGATGCAGACGCCGCTTCTGGTCGGCCGCCAACTCCGCGTCGGCGTCGATGAGCCGCGCGCTGGCCGCAACAAGATTGTCCAGCCGCTCCGCGCCAAGCTCGTCCTGCAGTGCCTGGCGCAGCCCGTCTATCTCGGAGGTCATACCCGGCAGATCGTTTACGAGGCGGTCCCATAGAGAGGGCTGGACGGCTTCGCGCTTTGCTCGCGAGCTGCCGCTACCCAGCGACTTGTCCGCGCCGGGCCGCCGGGCCTCACTTGCCGACATAGACATCCATTTCGATTTCGTCGTTGTCGTCGTAGACGAACTTTATTTTCTTGTAGGCAAAGCTGACCTCTTCCTCGATCAGGTCCTCCTCATCCTCGGCCTGCGACATGTCGTATTCCATGATCGAGGCGTCGGTGAGTGTGACGACCAGGTAATCCTTGGTCTCGCCATCAATGGTCCGCCGTGCCGAAAACACGACTTCGTCCAGGGCCTTGTTTTCGAACAGCGCCTTTTTCAGGTAGGGCGAGGACTTGTCATAATGCTTGGTGAACTTGATCATACCCAAGGATACACGACCGCGGCGCGAGAGCGAGTTTGGATCATAGGGTGCGATCATCTTGTAATCGACGCCATGGATTTCGATTTCGTCCTCATGGCCATCACGAGTGCTTGGACCTTTGATATCCGGAACCTTTAGAAAGCCATCAATCTTCGTATTTGTGGGCATTGTCTTTCTCCACCGCTTTCAAAAACCAAGATGTTGTTGCTGCAAATCAAGTCTTTACGGACGGAAGTTCCGAAACCAGCCGGAGCGAGGCATTGATACCCTCCAGCTGATAATGCGGGCGCAGATAGAAGCGGGCATTGTAGTAGCCTGGGCGTCCCTCCACGCTGTCCACCTGAACCTCGGCGGCGGCGAGCGGGCGCTTGGCGCGCGCCTTGTCATCGGCAAACGCCGGGTTGGCCAGCACATACCGGTTGATCCATTCGGTCAGCCAGATCTGCATGTCGGAGCGCTCCTTGAACGAACCGACCTTGTCGCGCGCGATCGCCTTGAGGTAGTGGGCAAAGCGCGAGACCGGGAAAAGGTAGGGCAGGTTGGCGCTCAGCCGCTCGTTGGCCTGCGCATCGGGGTCGACCAGCCGTCCCGCCCTTGTCTCGTCGTCCTGCAGCGAATGGGCGCCAATGAAGGCGGCGAGATCGGTGTTTTTTCGATGCAGGATGGGCATCAGGCCGAGCTTGGCCAGCTCCGCCTCGCGCCGGTCGTCGATGGCGACCTCCGTCGGACATTTCATCGCTATCGAGCCATCATCGGTCGGGAAGCTGTGCACTGGCAGGTTGAGGACCGTGCCGCCATTTTCGACGCCGCGGATCTGCGTACCCCAGCCATAGAGCTTGTGGCTGCGGTTTATGTTCACGCCCATCGGGAAGGCAGCGTTCATCCAGACATATTTATTGTGGTCGCCATGCACCTCCTCCTCGAAGGTGAAGCCCTTCACCGGAACGGTATCGGTGCCATACGGCAGCCGCGCCAGAACGCGAGGCATGGTCAGGCCGATGTAGCGTGCATCCTCGCTCTCGCGCAGCGACTGCCAGGAGGCATAGGCGGGGTTGGAGACGATCTGCTGCAGGTCCTGCGGATTCGGCAATTCCTGCCAGCTATCCATGCGGAACAGGCGAGGCGAGGCAGCTGCGATAAAAGGCGTGTGCGCTGAGGCGCAGATGCCGGAGATGTTGCGCAGCAGACCGACGTCGCGCGGGTGGTTGGAGAATTCGTACGCACCGATCACACAGCCGATCGGCTCGCCGCCAAGCATCGAATACTCGTCCGTGTAGACTTTCTTGAAGATCGGGCTCTGATCCCACATCTGGCCCTCATAATCCTCAAGCGTGTCGGCCAGCTGCTCCTTGGAGATGTTCATCACCCGGATCTTCAGCTTCTGATCCGTCTCGGTATTGTTTACGAGATACCACAGGCCACGCCATGTGCCCTCCATTTCGCGCACTTCCGGCGCGTGCAGGATCTCGTTGACCTGTTCGGAAAGCATCTTGTCGATTCCGGCAATCAGCGACTTGATCGACTTGATCGCATTCGACGAGATGGTCGTGGTATCGGAACGTGTCTGCGCTGCAAGTGCGAGATTGCGCACCAATTGCTGCAGCTTTTCGCTGTCGTCCTTCTTGACCTTGAAATCCTTCTCGAGGAGTCCGCTGAATTCTCCAAGATCAATGGTTTCCGCCTCGGCGACGGCGGCGGTTTTTTGCTGTTCGGCCATGGTCATTCCCCTGCCTTGTCGTCCGCCAGTGCCTGGCTGGCGATCTGGCCAAGAAGCGGTTCATTGTTCAGCAGTTGCGCAATACGCTTTTCGGCGTCGACGCGCCCGTCCATGAAGCCGAGAAGTTCCTCGAGTTGGCGGCGCATCTTGAGGATTTCGGCCAATTGGGGCACCTGCTCGGCAATCTTGTCCGGCGCAAAATCGCCCATCTTGGTGAAGGTGAGGTCGAGCGCCAGCTCCTCGTCCCGCTCGGCGCCTTCGGCCTGGGGCAGCGTATTCTTCACGCGGGCTTTCACGCGTGGTCCAAGTGCCTCCATGAAACGCGGGAAACGGTTCGCATCGGTCTCGACAAGGGAGCGGTCCAGTATCGACTTCGACGCTTCCTTGGTCTGCGAAGCGCCTGAAAGGTCCGCCATGACGGCCATGACGAACGGCAGCTCGATTGTCGTTGGACTGCCATAGGTTTCCACGTCATAGGCGATCTGCACCCGCGGCGCGCGATTTCGTTCGATGACCTTGGCTTTGCTTTCGGCTGGCATTGCTTGCTACCTTTCATCCTTCTGAGCCGTCTTCTTGGCATCGGGAACGCCGGCAAGAAGCCGGAACTCCTTCAATCCCGACGGGGCGAGATCTTCCATCAGTTCTACAAAATCCATATGCACCATCCGGCGCACACGGCGGGCGAGGTGGGGAATCGGGCTCGACGGTTCGGTGCGGTCATAAAAGGCGACTACGAGGTCCAGGCATTTCACCACGTCGTCGCGCGATGAAATCCTGTCAGGGAGTCCGGTGCTCGAGTCCGCGCAGCCAGCCACACTTGCCATTGCATCGGCTCCATGACCGTTTCGGGCAGGCATTACCGGTTCTGCAAGCGAAGGGGACGGCTTTGCCGAGCCATTCGCCATCGCGCCGGCAGCCGAGTTGCGCTCGAGGGTTGTCAACAAACGCTGCAGGAACCGTTTTAATTCCGGAACGGTGGTCCCGCCGCTGCCTTCAAGGCGAGCGTTGAGGGCTGTCTCGATGGCTTCCAGTGCCGCGACCGCCGCGCGCGCATTGGCGATGAGCGACTGCATTTCCTCATTGGCTTGATCCGCCTGTGCCGCGCACCCGGCACGGACCCGATTCAACAGTTGTCCGTGCGCACTGACAAGCGCTGCCTTTTCGGCCGCATTCAATCCTGACGCTGCTTCTTGCAGCATGACGCGGTCGTCGAGCGCAGCGTGTTCCAGGTCGCGTCCGCTGATCGGCCCGATCGAGCGTGGCGCAAAGAAAGTCATTTGCCGCAGGTTGGCCAGCAGCCCGTCCTGACCATTTTGAAGGTCGAGCAGCGCGTTGATGCGGCGCAAGGCGGCCTCGCGAGGCGACGTGTTGGGGCGCAGCGCCGGGTGCATGGTTTCCCAATGCAGGTCGAACGTCCGCCCAATAAGCGTCAGACCCTGCGCCAACCCGGCCAGTCCCTGCTCGTTGGCCAGTGCGCGTGTGACAATTACAATCAGGCGCAAGTCGCGGCCACGCGCGCGCAATTCCTCAGCCTTGGTGAGCACTGCTGGCCAGTCAACGGGAATGGTGCTTTGCGAGACCGGCCTGTTGTTGCCGTCATGGACAACCTTGACCTGGGGCTCCGTCAGGCGCTCCAGTTCGTGAAACGCCGGATCGTTACGCAAATCCTCTCCCGACGGATTTTCACCGTCGAGCGGAGCAAGCCAGAGTGCGACGTCGATCACACCGATCCCCCAGTCGCCGGCCCTGAGGCCGACCTGCCCCTACGTTATCACACGGTTGCGCTTTTCCACAATTCAGCGAGTGCGGAAAAATTAACAAAAGCTAATGCAGCCTTGTCTTGATTGTGGAATCCGAAAGGCGTGATTGCCGAGCCCTGGACCGGAAATGTCGTGCCTGGGATCTCAGGCTCGTGGTTGTTTGCAGCCGGCGATGCAGGATCTTCCACCAATGATGGGAGCCCGCATAATCGGGGATCGAAACCTTTGTTCATCCCGCACTTTGTCAAGCGGCTGCTTATGTGGCAGGTTATCCACTTGCAGAGTGCAGGAGCACGTTCGATGGAACAGCGCCGGTCATCGCAGAGTTTCAAGCGCAAGGAACTGGTCGGCAAGCTCAATCCTCTAGGGTTGCGCGCCTTCAAGGCAGCGGCCGACAGCGCCAAGCTGCGCGGCAATCCTTACGTCGAACTCGTCCACTTCATTGAGCAGCTCGTGCTCTCCGACCGCTCGGATGTGCAAATGATGATCGCCGATGCGGGACTGGATGCGAGCCGACTTACGGCCGATATGACGCGCGCGGTGGACAAACTGCCTTATGGCGCAACCTCGATCGAAGAGTTTTCGGACCATATCTTCCACGCCATCCAGGAGGCATGGAATCTGGCAACACTGGAATTCGGCGTGGAGGAGGTTCGCAGCGCACATGTTCTGCTTGCTTGCCTGAAGACACCGGTACTGGAAGGCCTGCTGTCGAAGATCAGCGGCGAGTTCGACAAAATTGACGCCGACGCCGTAGTGGCGCGCTTCGCCGATATCACGGAGGGCTCACTCGAAGCCGGCGCTTCGCCTACGGTCGCCGCGGCAGAGGCGCCGCGGCGGGTTCCGGGCGGGGATTCGGCACTGGCCAAATATGCCACCGACCTGACTCAGCGCGCCCGCGACGGAAAGATTGATCCGGTCGTCGGCCGCGATCCGGAGATCAGGCAGATTGTCGACATACTGATGCGGCGCCGCCAGAACAACCCGATCCTGACCGGGGAGGCGGGTGTCGGCAAGACCGCAGTCGTGGAGGGTTTTGCTCTGCGCATCGCCAAAGGCGATGTGCCGCCCCCACTGCAGGGAGTGAGCGTGCGCATGCTCGACGTTGGATTGATGCAGGCAGGCGCTAGCGTAAAGGGTGAATTCGAAAAGCGGCTGAAGGCCGTAATCGACGAAGTTCAATCCTCTGAAGCGCCGGTCATCCTCTTCATCGACGAAGCTCATACCCTGATCGGTGCCGGTGGTGCTGCCGGAACCGGCGACGCTGCCAATCTGCTCAAGCCGGCGCTGGCGCGCGGCGAACTTCGCACGATAGCGGCAACGACCTGGTCGGAATACAAGCAGCACATCGAGAAAGACCCGGCACTGACCCGCCGCTTCCAGGTGATAAAGATCGACGAGCCTTCGGAATCGGTTGCCATCCTCATGTTGCGCGGCGTAGCCGGCGTTCTCGAACAGCACCACGAAGTGCAGATATTGGACGAGGCGATCGACGCGGCGGTCGCCCTGTCGCATCGCTACATCCCGGCGCGGCAGTTGCCGGACAAGGCGGTCAGCCTTCTCGACACCGCCTGCGCGCGTGTCGCCGTATCGCAGCACGCCACGCCGGCCGAGGTCGAGGACATCATGCGCCGTCGTCAGGCGCTGGAGGTCGAGCGCGGCATTATCGGCCGCGAGGCTGCAATCGGCATCGAAGTGGCTGAGCGGCAGGCACGGGTCGAGGCTGGGCTTGCTGAGACCGAACGCACGCTAGCAGCCGCGCAACAGCGCTGGGAGCGCGAAAAGGCGCTGGTGGCCGAGATACTCGAACTGCGCGCCAGGCTACGCGGTGACGGCGTGCCTCTCGATGCCGTGGAAGGGCAGGAGGCCGCCACTGAGACAGAGAGCGTGGACCTGCCGGAGACCGAACGGTCCAACGCCGGGACGAAGGTTGCGGCGGGAGGCGGTACTTCTCCTCCCGATCCGGCTGCCGATCTCGCTCGGCTGCGCGAACTGATGAGCGAACTGGCCGAGGCGCAAGGCGAAACACCGCTGATCCTGCCATCGGTCGACCGCAACGCCGTGGCGGCCGTGGTCCAGGACTGGACGGGCATCCCGACGGGGCGGATGCTGTCGAGTCAGACCGAGAAGGCGCTGCGGCTCGCGGCCACTCTGTCCGAGCGCGTTGTCGGACAGGATCACGCCATGGAGATGATCGCCAAGCGCGTGCAGACCAGCCGCGCCGGTCTCGGCGCTCCGGAAAAGCCGGTGGGTGTATTCCTGCTTTGCGGCCCCTCGGGCGTCGGCAAGACCGAAACCGCCTTGGCACTGGCCGAAACGCTATACGGCGGAGAGCAGAACCTGATCTCGATCAACATGTCTGAATTCCAGGAGGCGCATACGGTCTCTACCTTGAAGGGCGCGCCGCCCGGCTATGTCGGCTACGGCAAGGGAGGAATTCTCACCGAGGCGGTGCGACGCAAACCCTATTCGGTGATCCTGCTCGACGAGGTCGAGAAGGCGCATCCAGACGTGCACGAAATCTTCTTCCAGGTCTTTGACAAAGGGATGATGGACGACAGTGAAGGTAGACGCATCGATTTCAAGAACACGCTGATCCTTCTTACGTCGAATGTCGGCTCCGAAGTGATTATGGACCGGACAAGGAATGGCACGGTCCGGGCAGGGCTCGACGAACTGGACACCGCATTACGCAGCCCATTGCTGAAAGTCTTCCCTGCGGCCTTTCTCGGCCGGGTGGTGACCATCCCCTACTTTCCGCTTTCGGATTCGATGATCGAAGCGATCACCCGTCATCAGTTCGCCAAGATTGCTCGCCGGCTGCGCGCGACCAACGATGCGGAATTGGTGATCGGCGACGGTGTAATGGATCTGGTCAAGACCCGCTGCACGGAGATCGAATCCGGCGGCAGAATGATTGACGCCATCCTAACCAACACGCTTCTTCCGGAACTGAGCCGCGGCGTGCTGAACCGGTCGCTCACGGGCGAAAAGATGACGAAGGTCACGGTTGGCGCCTCAGGCCAAGGGTTTACCTATTCCTTCGAATAGGCCAGGCGAATTATGGCGGGCCCCTTTCGGCCGATTACTGCATTGAGCTGATGTCCGCTAATTGATACCTGCGGCTTGCACGCGCTCAGCTCGCTATCCGAGGACAATCATCGCCGCCATCGCCCGCAGTTCTGCCTGCTGGAAAAGCGCGCAGCCGACCGGCGAGCGAGATGCGGTGCATAGCAGAGGGCACATGATGACTTTAGCAATCTCGCCCTCGGAAGCTGAATTTTCGTATGATGACTTCGATTTTATCTTGCGCCGGGAGTATGCGACGTCATGGCCCGCAAAAGTTGGAGGACCCATGCAGCAGGTCGAACATCGAACGTCCCGCAGGTCGTTCGTTTCGGAGGTCGCAGATGCGCCGCGTGACCAGATCGAAGCAGGCTTCTACGCGCCTACTGACAAATTGCCGACAGAACCCCGCGCTTATCTAGCACGCGTTCACATCCTCGGCGGACAGGTTGGGAGCCTCAAGGCGCTCGGGCCTTGTCTTGACCGCTTGGTACCGATCACCAACGGCACGGAGCGATGAGCGTCAGCCGGCGCCCCAAAGCCGCCACCAACAACTGGCGCGAGGCGCCAGCGTCACTTCGGATCGCCGCCACCTCGGCGTGAAGGACGGTGAGGTTCACCCCGGTCGAAGTCGAATGAGAAATGCTTCCGCATCTTCGCCGGCGCTACCGAGTTCGGCGCCGCATGGAAGAAGACCTCGCGCGCGGGCCGCGACTATCACTCGGTCAAGCTCGATGATCCGAGCTTCCCCGCTCCGATCTATGCGAGCCTGGTCGAAACCGGGACCGAGGGCGAGTTCTCCCTCATCTGGTCCCGCCCCACCGCAGAGTCATCCGCCCAAACGGAGCACCGCCGCAAAAGGCGGGGCTTCGCCATGTTCAGGTCCGCTGCTGACTAGCACATACGTCGGGTGCAGCACTCTAAGCTTTAACGGGTGCCTTGCGCGCCTTCCTCACCGGCGACTTGATTGCGGTTGTCGCTGCCGCGGTGCGAACAGCTCGTTTTGGTTTTTCTGCCGCAGCTATTGCTGGCACTGCTGCCTTGCGCCCCAGGCCTATCGATTTCGCCAGGGCCGAGCGGGTAGCCGCGTAGTTCGGCGCCACCATCGGATAATCCGAGGGCAGGTTCCATTTCTGACGGTATTGGTCAGGGCTCAGATTGTAATGCGTTCTGATATGCCGCTTCAAAGATTTGAACTTTTTCCCGTCTTCCAGGCAGATGATGAAATCAGGTGTCACCGATATCTTAATCGACACCGCGGGCTCCAGTTTGACTGCGGCCGGAGCCACGGGCTTGCCGACCCCTTGCAAAGCGGCATGGGTGTCCCCGATCAGCTTCGACAACTCGCCGACCGGCAGAGGATTGTTCGAAACATAGGCGGAAACGATGTCGGCGGTAATTCGTACGAGATCAGCCTGGTCGTTTTGGTCTGGAGAAACGGTCATCGAGTTTTCCTCTTGTCTAATGGCGCACGTTGAAATGGATGAACTGTTTATTGCCAAGCAGGCAAATAATTCATTATTCCGCAACAAACCCTATTCCCCGCAAATATCAAGCCGGCAAGCTTCGCTTTCATCGCCTCCAGACAAGCTTGGACGCGCTCGATGTCGGCAGCCGTGCTGGTCGGGAATACTGAAAGCGAGCAGCGACTTCGGACAGCGCTGCCCTATTCCCGTGCGTACGGCACGCGAGCATGGCCGGGGCGCTGGCCCGCGAGCGACGGATCATCAGCGCGATGATCGCCGCAACATAGGGCATCATCAACATAGATTGGTAGGGAATGGCTATGCCGATGCCTTGGATTTGCAATTGCAGCGCATCGAGGAAGGAAAACACTAGTGCCGCTACCAAAATCGGGTAGGGCCGCCACAGGCCGGCGATGACGATGATGATCGCCAGCCAGCCGCGTCGGTTGGTCATGTCCGGCACGAAACGCGCCGCTTGGCCGACAGAAAGAAACGCGCTGCCAGCCCCGCCATCAGGCCGCCGAAGACCACGGCAGCATACTGGACCGGTGCAGAGGCATCTCCATGGGATATTTTCGCGCACCTACGCTCACATATGCCGGATAGTATAGCGAACTCGTGCACGGTGCCTGCCGCCATCTTCATACCTGATGGCGCCGTTCGCGTCCGTCTCGACCAGGCCAATAGCGACGTCAAAGTCATAGTCCCCATATAGCGAGACATTGTTGTTCACGACGCTGAGCTGGACGGACGTGGCATCTGGCTTCGCTATGAGGCTCTGACGCTCTACTCGCAAATGTTGGACTCGAGGACGTGGCGCCGCCTCGGAAGAGGTAGGCCCGCTACCGACGATGATCTGCCGAGGTTCGTCGAACGAGCGCTTAGAACAGGACCACCCTTGCCGTAGGTGTGGGAGGTTGAAGGCCTGCAAGGTCCTGGGTGGCTTCTCGACCAATGTGGGCATTTGGAATTCGATAAAGGACAGCCGGCCAAGGCCAGAGCTCCGTAGCATGCACCCGCACTCCAAATACAGCCATCGCATTAAGACGCAGGCCGAATAAATTTTCGCCAATATTCCGGACTGAGCGGCTAAGCAACGGTGGAGCAACCGTACGTTTGTTACATCCAATTGAAGCCAATCGGGAATAGTCCCAACGGGGCGTGTCTTTGGGGATGGATTGGATGAGCAATGCGCAAAGGGGACTCCAGTTCTAGGAGCATCGCTGCATTTCTAAATAGGGCCGAGTATGGCGACACAGTTTCGATGAAAACGGCACTGAAGCAAATTAGGCAGGCTGCGCCTTGTTTGGTCGCATCCGACGAAGAGCAACCGAGGCGATCGTCGAAGCAGCTGCCATGGGCCTGTCTCAATGAGTGGCATATTATCCTGGCGATTTGGCCTTGTTGAAACAGTGGTCTTTCATCGTGTCTGCGCCGAGGCCGGTATCTCGGTTAGTAGCCAGCAAGCGGAGCGCCTGAGCATGACCGCAATGGCACTCTTCTCGGACGGCGAGTTCGACGAGGCTGTTCTTTATGAACGCCTTCGGCTTGTGGCCGGCTCTCTGCCGAGAAAGGACCAAGCATGACTCCCATCATCGGGAAGCCCTAGCGAGCGTTGTCGGTCGATATGACCTCGTCGATCGACACGTGGGCGACAGGACAAGCGATCCCGCAGCAATACTGTGAGGCGAAGGGTTTGCTGCCTTTGCCGAACTTCCCTGCGCGCCGGTGTTCCACCGCGGAAAAAAGCCCGCCGCACGGTTGGGTGCGGCGGGGCCGGACGGGCGCTGTTGCACCAAGCGGGGACTTGGGTGGGCGGGCTTGCCAGGTGCGCGCGAGCCGTAGACAAACTTAGGCGCATGAGTTGGCCATACGTCTAGTAACCGCCAGTTGGACTGGCCCGAAATCAGGTTTCCACTGTCAAGGGACAGGACAGTTCCCGGAGCCCTGCCCGACGGGATCGACGCCGGCTGCATCCGACCGGTTCAGATCAGAGCCGTGCACACGTCATGAACAGGCAAAGCCGCGCACCCCTGTGAGGTACGAACCGCCGCTGGTTTCCATAACGACGCTACACGTCTCGGGTCTTGATACCTGCGTGCGGGGAGCTGTGCAAAGACCCGTTCTCGGGGCGCTCACGCTATATCCTTCAGCGTGTCGAGCGGCCCTTTCAAAGCGGACCTCGGTTGGATCAACTCCGGCGCAATCAGGAAAATCTGCGGGGCCGTCGGCGGTTCATTGATCAGTTCGAACGCTTTCGCAATCATCGCCTCAAAATTCTGCCGCACCATGATTACGGGGAAGGGCAGGAAAGAGGCGAATGGGTCATAGTCGTAGCAACCGACGACAAGCTCGCTAAACATCTCCGCCGGCCGGCCCGCCATGAAACGCAGCAGACCCTCCATATTGATCGACGAATTGATGAACAATGCGCGCGGCAGCTTGCCACGGCGTTGGCAAAATGCCTCGAAGGCACGCAACGTTATGTCGGGCGAATAGCCGGAGGACTGTACTCCGTCATCAGGGTCGGCGCCCAACAGTGCCTTTTTGGTCGCATGGAAAGCGGCGATGCGTTCGCGGCTTGCGTGGTCGTTGCGGCCGCCAAACAGAAACAGCTCGTCCGGCCGCAGGGGGTCATCATTGCCGAATTGGCGGATGATTGCCTCCGTCAGCATCCGCGCGCCCTCATAGTTGTCGCTGATCACCGAATGCGCCTTTGCTCCCGGTAGGTCGATGTTGACATGCCTCAGTCCCGCCGCCTCGCAGACCTCGTGCACGCCGTCCGGATCGGTGGCGCCGACGATGAAGAGCTGGTCGATTGAGTAGGAAATCAGCGTCTCCGCGGTCCGCCGTTCCTCTTCCGGGTCGCGGCTGGCACTGACCACGACCGGGCATTGACCGCGGCTGCGCACATGTCCCTCAAATGTCTGCGCCATGGAGGAGAAGTAGCGATTGTCGTGGATGGGCAGCATCAGGCCGACCAGGCCCGATCGCGACCGTCGCAAGCCTCGCGCCTGCAGATTGGTGGTGTACTGGTGGCGTTCGGCGAGGCTGAGAATTGTTTCCGCCGTGCTTTCTTTGATGCGGCGCTTGCGCCAAGTGCCATTCAGCACCGCGCTCACGGTCGACGGCGAACTGCCCGATAGCACGGACAGATCATAGATCGTCGCCTTCTTCTTGACCTGCTGATCCATGTGGCCCTCCGGAGGGTCTCTTTAGAGCAATATCCCGCTGGAGCAATATCTCCCTTGACGAGCGCATCTTGATGCAAGATAGTTTTTGCACCATCGATTGTGCAAGCGCAAATCGGTGGCGGACGTATGTTCCCTTTGGGAACGCTATGGGAGGAGTACAGATGAAAAAAATCATGATCGCGGCGCTCGCCGCGACCCTTATGGTTGGCGGATCAATCGCTGCCATGGCTCAGCAGGCCGGCAAAGTCGGCGTCGTCGTCAAGATCGGCGGCATTCCCTGGTTCAACGCAATGGAGGCGGGGATCAAGGAGCGCGGCCAGAAGCTCGGCGTCGACGCATTCATGGTTGGCCCGACTAGTGCCGATCCGGCACTGCAAGTTCGCGCCATCGAGGATCTGATCGCACAGGGCGTCAAGGTCATAGGTGTCGTGCCGAATGACGCGAAGGTGCTTGAACCTGTCCTGCAGAAGGCGAAGGACGCCGGCATCATCGTGATCACGCATGAATCGCCCGGCCAGAAGGGCGCCGACTGGGATTTCGAACTCGCGTCCGCGACCGGCTTCGGCGAGGCTCATGCCAAGCTCTTGGCGGACAAGATGGGCGGCAAAGGTGAATATGCAGTCTTCGTTGGTTCGCTGACGGTGCCGCTGCACAATGCCTGGGCCGATGCGGCAATCGCGTATCTGAAGAAGAACCATCCGGACATGAAGCTTGTCGGCGATCGTTATGGCGTCGCCGAGGATGTGGACAAGAGCCGCAGCACTGCACTTGACCTGATTTCCGCCAATCCCGGCTTGAAAGGCTTCCTTGCCTTCGGCAGCCAAGGCCCGATCGGCGCTGGCCGCGCAATCGAAGAGCGCCGGAAGGTGGGCCAGATATTCGTGCTCGGCCCATTCTCGCCGGGGCAGGGACAGAAGCTCATCAAGAGCGACGCGATCTCCGGCGGCTTCATGTGGAATCCGAAGCAGGCGGGTGAGGTTTTCGTCACGCTGGCCGACCAGCTCATGAAGGGCAAAGAAGTCAAGGATGGCGATACGATCGAAGGGCTAGGGACAGTCAAGCCCGACTTCGAAAACCATAACATCATCGTCGATCAGCTGGTCCCGATCAACAAGGACACTGTCGACGGCCTTGCGGCGATGGGCCTGTAAAGCCTCGCAAGGCTGTGGCAGCCGGGCTGGCCTCGAGCCGGCCCGGCTGAGGATGTGTCAACGCGATTAGATCCAGGTTCAACTCGATGGCTGATCAGGCACCCGATGGCTCCGCGTCACGGCCGCTGCTATCGCTCCGAAATGTCAACATGACGTTTGGCGGCGTCAAGGCGCTGAAGAATGTCAGCTTCGAGGTTCTGCCGGGCGAGGTGCATTGCCTCGCCGGCGAGAACGGTTCAGGCAAGAGCACGCTGATCAAGGTCATCACTGGCGTGTACAGGCCCGAGGCCGGCGCCGAGATCGACTATGACGGCCAGAGCTACGCCCATATGTCACCGGTGACGGCGCAGGCCGGCGGAATTCAGGTCATCTGGCAGGACCTCGCCCTGTTCCCCGAGATGACCGTCGCCGAGAACATCGCGTTCCAGACTGTCATCGGCCGCTGGCCGCGACTGGTGAACTATGCCGAAATGCGGCGTGTCGCGACCAACGCCTTGCAACGTCTTGGTGTTACCCTCGATGTCGATCTCGCACTCCACAATTTTCCAATCGCACAGCGGCAGATCGTAGCTATAGCGCGCGCGCTCGTCGGCGAAGCGAAGCTTGTCTTCATGGACGAGCCGACGGCCTCGCTCACCCAATCTGAAACCGACTATCTGCTGGACATTGTGCGCAATCTGTCGGCGTCGGGCGTTGCCGTTGTGTTCGTCAGTCATCGCCTGGCGGAGGTTCTCGAAATCTCCAGCCGTGTGACGGTGCTGCGCGACGGCGCCTTGGTTGGCGTGTATCCGACCAAAGGTCTGACCCAATCGCGCATCACCGAGCTGATGACCGGTAAGACCTTCGACTATTCCGTCCTGCATCGCGATTTGAGCACGAGCCCGGTCATGCTTGAGGTTAAAGGGCTGTCGCGGCCCGGTGAATTCGAGGATGTGTCATTGACGGTCCGGCGCGGCGAGACGCTCGGCGTCACCGGCCTGCTTGGGGCAGGGCGCACCGAGCTGGCGTTGACCTTGTTCGGCATGCGCAAGCCGAGGTCCGGCTCTGTTGTGCTGGATGGCAGGCCCGTTCGCTTCGGTTCCAACCGTGACGCGATCGCCGCCGGCGTCGCCTATCTTTCGGAAGACCGGCTGTCGCTCGGCCTCATTCAGCCCCAATCAATTGCCGACAACATTGTCATTGCCTCGCTGGACAAGGTTCTTTCGGGCGGTTTCATTTCGAGCGATCGCAAAAGGTCCCTGGTCAGTAGCTGGATAAGGGATCTCGGCGTTAGGATCGGAATGCAGGAAGACGCGGTTTCGACCCTGTCGGGGGGAAATCAGCAACGTGTCGCCATTGCAAAATGGCTGGCCACTCAACCGAAACTGCTGATCCTCGACGGACCGACGGTCGGTGTTGATGTTGGCGCGCGTGCCGGCATATTCAATATCGTTTCCAAGCTGGCCGACAGCGGCCTGTCGATTATCCTGATCTCGGACGAGGTACCGGAAGTCTATTTCAACGCGGACCGTGTGCTGCACATGGCTCAGGGGCGCGTTGTCAGCGAATATATTCCCGGCGCCACGTCCCTCCAGGCGATCGAAGAGGCGGTCTATGCGTAGGTTTGTCCGCTCTCATGCAACAGAGCTGGCTTTGCTCGCCGTGATCGCGGTCATCTGCGCCTTTCTGTCGTTTGCGACAGACCGGTTCTTCACCCTCGGCAATGCGTTTGACCTCCTGAACACAAGTTCGGTCAACATCATCTTCGCCGTCGGTCTGCTCGTCGTGCTGATTGCCGGCGGCATTGACATCTCCTTCGCGGTTGCCGCCTCCGTGGTGCAATATCTGACGGCAATAGTCCTTGGCTGGATCGGCGGCGGGAATTGGATTGTCGGCCTCACCATCGCTGGCGCATTGGGCGTCACGTTGGGCTGCATCAATGCTTTCCTGATCCACAGGTTCAGGATCATCTCGATCGTCGCCACGATTTCGACCTTCAACATTTTTTTCGGCTTGCTGATGTTCTTCACAGGCGGCGTTTCGATCTACAATCTGCCGGACTGGCTCACCACCCGCGTGGTGCTGTTCGAGCGCGAGATGGCTGACGGCACCTGGGCGGAGATCACCCTACCCGTGCTCATTATGGCCATGTGCGTATTCGCTACCTGGGGGCTGATCACGCGCACGACCACTGGTCGCCAACTCTACGCTTTTGGCGACAATCCGGAAGGCGCGCGCCGCTTCGGCATCAATGTTGGGGCCATGCAATTTATCGCCTTCGGCTGGCTTGGCCTGATGGCAGGCATCGCCGGTCTCGTCCAAGCGCATTACGCGCAGGAAGTCGTGCCTAACGCCCTATATGGGCGCGAACTCGACGTCCTGGCAGCCGTGGTCCTTGGCGGTGCACGGCTTGGCGGCGGCAAAGGCAGCGTGCTCGGCTGCATTCTTGGCGTTCTGTTGGTCTCGATCACCCAGAACGGACTTAATTTGATGGGCGTGTCGCCTTTCGCGTTCAAGATGATCGTCGGCACCATCATCCTAGCCGCCATTACCCTGTCGAACACCAGCATCGAACGCCTGCTGCCGTTCCTGAAAAGCCGGCGGGTGCCTTCATGACGGCTGTGATTGAACGCGTCCGCAACTTGCTTGGCCCCGAACTGGCAGGTCCGCTTGCTGCGTTCGTGGTAGTCATGATCGTGTTCGGCATTGCCGCACCGAACTTCCTTTCCCGGGCCACTTTTGGCTCCGTCGCCTACCAGCTGCCGGAGCTCGGCCTGCTCACACTCGCCATGCTGCTCCCGATCCTGACCGGCGGCCTGAACCTGGCCATCACCTTCACCGCCAACATCGCCGGGCTGACGCTCGCTTGGATCCTTCAAAGCCAGGGCGGCGTCGACGCGGGCATCGGTGCCTTTGTCCTTGGCGCGATCCTTGCCCTTGCGGTCGGAGCACTTAGTGGACTGATCATGGGGCTCGTCATCGCCAACACCAAGGCTCACCCGATCCTGGTCTCGCTGTCGATGATGATTTTCCTGCGCGGTCTCGGTGAGTTCCTGACGCATGGCGGCGACGTGTCCGGCTTTCCCAGCTTCCTGGCGCCGATCGGCTACGGTTCGATTCTTGGTATCCCGGTTCCGTTGCTCATTTTCATCACCTGTGTGCTGATCTGGCAGCTCCTGCTGACACGCATGAAGCTAGGCTTCAACACCTATATGATCGGCTCCAACATCGAGGCCACGCGCTACTCCGGCATTAATACACGCAAGGTGCAGGTTCTGGTCTACACACTGTCCGGTGCGATGTGCGCGGTCGCCGGTATCATCATGCTGGCGCGCTTCAATTCGGTGCGTGTCGGCCACGGCGAGTCCTACCTGCTGATCACTGTGCTTGCCTGCTTTCTTGGCGGGGTCAATCCGTTCGGCGGCTTCGGTCGCGTGATCCCTGTCTTCGTCGCGCTCGTGGTGCTCCAGCTTCTGTCCTCGGGACTCAATCTGATGGGCGCCAACCAGCATCTGGCGACGGCGGTCTGGGGCATTTTGATGATCACCGTGATGATCCTGCGCTGGCTTGCTGGGCGCCTAAAGTTCCTAAACACAAACAAAGGGTGAGTTAGATGCATGGTTTTGGGGTCCACACCTCGATGTGGACGATGAACTGGGACCGGGCGGGCGCAGAGAAGGCGATCGCCGCTTCCGTCAAATACGGCATGGACTTTATCGAGATCGCGCTTCTGAACGCGCCGGCGGTCGATGCCGCGCATACGCGCGCCTTGCTCGAAAAGCACAATCTTCCAGCTGTTTGCTCGCTTGGCTTGCCGGAGCGGGCCTGGGCCTCGGTGCGGCCGGATGCCGCCATCGAACATCTCAAAGTGGCCATCGACAAGACTGCAGAGATGGGCGCTCTGGCGCTTTCCGGTGTGATTTTCGGTGGTATCGGTGAACGCACCGGCGTGCCACCCACCGACAAGGAATACGACAACATCGCGCATGTGCTGACCGTCGCCGCCAAGCACGCCAAGACGCGCGGCATAGAGCTCGGAATCGAGGCGGTGAACCGCTACGAGAACCACCTGATAAATACCGGGGCGCAGGCCGTCTGGATGCTCGAGAAAGTCGGCGCCGACAACATCTTTGTCCATCTCGACACCTATCACATGAACATCGAGGAGAAGGGGGCCGCCAATGGTATTCTGGCCGCTCGTGAGCACCTGAAATACATTCACTTGTCAGAGAGCGATCGCGGCACCCCGGGCACCGGCAACTGCCCCTGGGACGAGATCTACGCAACGCTCGCGGCGATCGGCTTCAAGGGCGGACTTGCCATGGAAAGCTTCATCAACATGCCGCCGGAAGTCTCCTATGGCCTCTCCGTCTGGCGGCCGGTCGCGAAGGACGAGGCCGAAGTGATGGGCAATGGCTTGCCTTTCCTGCGCAACAAGGCTCGCCAATACGGTCTGATCTGACCCAATGCATGACGGGCAGGAGGCGGACGGCGCGAATATCGCCGTCTTCGACGTTGGCAAAACCAGCTCTCGGCGATGACGTTCGACGGCGTGCTCGCCGAGAGTCTTTCTGTCCGCAACGAGGTTCGGCCCGGTACAACCTTGGCGGGAACCACGACCTCAAGGGCATTAGCGACTGGCTGTTCGGCTCGCTTGCCACTTTGTGCCGACAAGGAAATTCTCGATATTGGCTGCAACATGGGTGTCGTCGCCTATGAGATATCCAAGCTAAGACCCAGTTCGATCCATGGGATCGACATTGCCAAACCTCATATCGAAACGGCAAAAATGTTATTGAGGGGCTCCCCGGTACATGCCCGGTTCGATCGCCTAAATCTTGGCAGCCGGCGCCTCGGCAATATCCTTCTGCCGAAATACGATATCGTCCTGCTGCTGGCCGTCTATCAGCACATGCAGCGCAACATCGGCCCAGGCAAGGCGCGAAGGGTGCTTTCCAATATTGTGAGGCGCACCTCAAACGTCGTTGCCCGCGTTCCGCCTGGAACGGATGGCGAATTCATCGAAACGCTTGCCGATGAGGGCTGCACTCGGCATCTTCCCTCACCTCAACAGTCGTGCGTTCGTCTGAGTTCGTTTCTGCGAACGCGCCGTGGTCGATAACGACCAAAACGCAACGCCCAAATCACCTCCACTTGCCGTTGGGCACCCGCAACTGGAAACGATGGCGGGCGTTTCTGTGACTGAACGGGATATAAGACTACTGTGGCATCAAGCCTGGTTGAGGAAAAGCCCGACTGTCATGAAGCCAATGAACGAAGAGCATCTGGCGATCCTACGCAGGCACATGGTCGAGATGATTGCAATCCATACCGACCTTGCAAGCGAAGAACTCGGCAAGGCGGCGCTCGATGAGCGGGTGATGGCAGCGATGCGGCGAGTGCCGCGGCATCTCTTCGTTCCAGCCTCGGTTGCAGCTTATGCCTACCAGGACATGCCCCTGCCGATCGGCTTCGATAAAACCGTCTCGCAGCCGTTCATCGTCGCTCTCATGACCGATCTCCTTGCGCCGCAACCGCACGAGGCGGTGCTCGAGATCGGCACCGGCCTGGGCTATCAAACCGCAATTCTTGCGGAACTCGCCGGGCAAGTTTGGAGCGTCGAAATCATCGAGGAATTCGCAATCCATGCGAAGGCTCTCCTGCAGGGCCTCGGCTTAGCCAATGTCGGCATTCGTGTCGGAGACGGGTCTCGTGGCTGGCCCGAGCACGCCCCATTCGACAAGATCCTGGTCACGGCGGCGGCTGAGCAGACCCCCCCGGCTTTACTGAAGCAACTCAAGCCGGGGGGACGCCTGATTCTGCCTTTGGGATCTGAAGAAGCACAGTTTCTGACTGTCATCGACAAGGATGCGGCAGGGCAGCTCGGGACCCGGAAACTCATCCCGGTTCGGTTCAGCCGGCTCGAAACGGCCTAATGGAAGGTGCAGACAGCCGCGACGGGCAGCGCTTTCAAGCTTGGCTGCGACAAGGGCGTCCAGCTTCACGACATCGACGGCGAAACCGCCTCGCCTTCCTTGTCATCGAACAGATCGCGCCTGACGCTCCCGCCTGCCGCCTCGTAGGCGTCCAGCCCACCCAGGAAATTTGACCCTCTTGTCGCTTGCCCGAACGCCCCGCCAGCAAGCGCGGAACGAATGTTTTGCGCGTAACGGTTCCACGCCGGCAGTTCATTCCACACCCGTTCCTGCGCCTCGTGATCGTCGCTGATCGTGAAGGCCGAAAGCTGCTCAAAGGTCATGTCCTCGTTGCGGTAGGCTTCCAAGAGGCGCGGCGACACGCGACCAAGGGCAAGGCAGCGGCGCACAATCGTTTCGGCCGCGCCGAACCGTGCGGCAATGTCGGGGACCGACTTGCCTTCGTCCGCCAGATCGCGGAACGCCTCGTACTGGTCGACCGAGTGCATGTCCTCGCGCAAGACGTTTTCGGCAAGACTGGTCGCCTTCGCGTCCCCTCCCGCTCGCTCCTTGCATTCAACGGGGAATCCTTCGCGATCTCTCCCTTCTCGGCCAGCAGATTGAGTGCTGCGCGGCGTCGCCCGCCAGCGCTCACGAAATAGCGGCCCTTCTTGTCGCCCTTCCTGACGACAAGGTTTTGCAGCAGCCTGTAGCCATCGGCCCTGTTGCTCGCTGCCAGCGCCGCGATACCCTCGGCGCTATAGGTTTTGCGGACGTTCTTCGGGTCTACGTCCAGCTTGTTCAATGAAATGGTTATGGTCTCGGTCATGATGCTTTCTCCTGATTTCCCTTTTTCCCGCGAAGCGAAATCCTGCCCGAAGGGGCAGGAGCCCCGCTCCTGCTCCCGAGCTCGTGCGGAACAGCGGCGGAGAGGGGGCAAGACGACAAATCGGACGGGGATCACCCGCCCGAAGGCGAAGCCGGGGGTCGGCGCCGATCCGCGTATGTGGATCCGCGTCGATCCTGCACAGAGCGCGGCCCTGGCCGCGCGGAGGAAGGACGGGGAGACCGATTTTCCCCTTGCAGGGGAGAGGGGGCAGAGCCGCCCTTTCCCCCCTCTTTTCACTACTAACCCTGACCCGGCTGGGCTGGCGGCCGCCGCCCTGTGGAAGCAGGCGCGGCGCCGTCGGTCACGACGGCTGGTTGTCGTTGCCGGATTTGCCCTTGAACTCAACCGCACCCGACCAGGCTGCGCAACCCCGACCAGCTGCGCCTGGCCAGTGCTCTACCTCAGCCAAGTCGTGAGGGACCACGGCAGCAGCTAGCGCCGGTGGCGGGAAAAGTCATGCTCTCCTAAAGGGAGAGACGAGCGCCTTTGTCGGAATGTCGCAGTGGGCTGGAAACCGGAAGTTCGACGCGAACCCAACGGAGAGCTTGCCGGCTGTTCACGGCTGCTCTACGCGCTCAGTCCTCAGACAAGCCGGCCAGAGAACTGTCCTTCCAGAAGCGAAGGGGTCAAGGGAACGTCGCCTCGCCGGGCATTGCAACCGCGACGATCACTCCGGCACGCCGGAGATGCCCAGCGCCTCGACGTAACGCTCGGCGAACACCTCGTCCAGCCACGGGTTGATCTGTCTCTGCAGGGTGAGCGTGTAGGTCGGGAACGCCTTCATAAGCCGCCGCGCCGCCGCCTGCGCTTCGTCCAGCCGGTTGAGTTTGATCAGCGCCATGATCACCACCCGGTGCGAGGAGCCGTAGTTAGGCATCTCGTGCAGCGCACGTTCTCCCCATGCCAGCGCTTCCTCGTAGCGCTCGAGCATCAGGTAGCTCATCCCGATGCCGGAGAGCGCGATGCCCTTTTCGGGGTCGACCGGGCTCAGCCGCATTGCCCTGTGAAAGTGCTCGATGGCGACGAGCGGGCGGCTGGAATGTGCGTTCACCCAGCCGCTGCCCGTATGGCCCTGCGCCGAATTGGGGTTGAGCATCAGGGATCGCTCGATCGCGCCCAGCGCCACCTCGTAGTCCTTCGCGCTGTAGGCGAGCACCTGCGCGGCGAAGCGTAGGCTCGTGGGGTCGTCGCGCGCTTCCGCCAGTACCTCGCGCGCCATGCGCGCGGCGACTCGGGTATCGTCCGGCTCGTGCCAGCACTGGCTCACGGATAGGCTGCGGATATAGGCGCCGAGTGCCTTCGCCAGGATGAAGCCAGGGTCGATGCTGAGCGCCTCGTTGGTGAGCCGGCGCACGTCGGCAAAGCCTTCGCGCGTCATGCTGTAGAAGCGCGGCAGCGCGCGAAGGTAGAGGTCGTAGGCGCTGATGTACTCGGTCGGCTTCATGCGCGCCTGTTTGATCTCTTGCAGCCGGATGCTCGGTTCGACTGCGCCGACGACGCTCTCGGTCACTTTGTCCTGCAGGTCGAAGATGTCGCTCACGTCGCCCTCGAAGCGGTTGGTCCAGACATGGTGCCCGCTGATCGCGTCCACCAACTGCCCACTGATGCGCACCCGCGATCCTGCTCTGCGGATGCTGCCTTCTAGCACGTAGCGGACGCCCAGCTCGCGCCCGACCTGGCGCAGGTCAACCGCCCGGCCCTTGTAGGTGAACGACGAGTTGCGGGCGATCACGAAGAAGGAGTTCACCCGGCTCAATCCCGTGATGATGTCCTCCACCAGCCCGTCGGCGAAGTATTCCTGGTCGGGATCGCCGCTCATGTTTGTGAAAGGCAGAACCGCGATCGAGGGTTTCTCGGGCAAGGGAGGCGGTGCAGCCACCGAGGCGCTGGCGTCGCTCTCGACGCGGTAGGCGCGCACAGGCCGCTCGATGTTCTTGAGGCGCAGGTTGCCGAGCGGCGTGAAGCCGCAGTCGAGCTTGCCCTGAAGGTGGTCGTACGCGGTGCCCGAGACGACCACGGTGCCGGGATCGGCGATGCTTTCGAGGCGGGCGGCGATGTTGACCCCGTCGCCGTAGAGGTCGCCGTCCTCCTCGCAGACCACGTCGCCGAGATTGACGCCGATGCGCAAGCGAATCCGCTCTTCCTCGGGCATCTCCGCCTCGTGTTCTGCCAGGGCCTGCTGGATCGCCATCGCCGAGGCCACCGCGTTGACGACGCTCGCGAACTCACACAACATGCCGTCGCCGGTGAGCTTGACGATCCGACCCCGGTGCTCAGAGACCAGCGGTTCGAGGAGGTCCTTGCGGTACGTCTTCAGCCGCTCGAGCGTGCCGCGCTCGTCCCGCTCCGTCAGGCGCGAATAGCCGACCACGTCGCAAGCCAGGATCGCTGCGAGGTGGCGCTGCGTGGCCATTGCACCACTCAGCCAAGCGCCTGCACGCGGGCCGCCCCGCGTCCATGTCCTGCCAACTTCCTGACTCCCCGTGTGCATGGTATCCATCTCTCCCAGTCGCCGCCCGTCGACGATTCAGAACGCAGAACGCAGCTCGACCTTGCCTTCACGAGATTTCGCTATCCCGCTTGCGAGGCGTGGAGCGTTCCAGTCGCCGCGCTAACAGCCAAGCGACGACACGCCCACGCAGCCTGTAGAGACGCTGACACGCCACTCCCAGAAGGCCGGAGATATTTCCTGCCCTGCGTAACCGATTGATGCCACCGTGGCGGTGCTTTTGTCACCGCGATGTAACAGCGAGATGCCCTACGAACTCGCGCATCGGGCATCACACCAGACGTTCGCGCTTAGAGGTGCTGAGGTTGGCAAGTGGCGCTATCGACTCCTTGCTGAAGGCGCCGCCCGAGTACCGAATCCTGCTGGAGGCGAAAGAATGACCCAAAGCGGACACCACTTTCGCGGCGCGCTTCAGACAGGTACAATATCGCATGCTCGACATCGAAGCGGAAGCAGCAGCATTGGCAGGACTTTTCGGCACGGGCCAATCGGCGCCCGTTGTTGACTGCTACTCATCCATCCCTCGACATGCCCACCGCATACCAGATTGACTGTTCAATCTCGCGATCGACAGCAAGTTGCGGGGTTGCGACCTGGTCACGATCACCGTCGGAGACGTTGGATTGGACCCTCGACCTCTACAAAAGCACACGGAGCTTCTGGTCGGACTACGACGGCATTCCGAAGCGATCGCTTCGGCGAGAAGTCGTCGTTCTCAATCGGGCGACGGGGGATACATCGGCGAAGACGGCATAAGGGAGGATGGGCCAGACCGAGCCGACGGACGTAGCCAAGGCCTTGGAGCGCATAGCGCCTGGCCGGGAGGCCGCCGCCAGCCAGACTTACGCGGCGCGTCGTTGAGCGAGGTGAAGACCCGAACGGGCTCGACGAGGGTCCACGGCGGTCACAATGTGGTGGTGGTGATCGCAGTAGACGCGATCCGGCGAAGTTGGCCCAGCACAAAAACGATAACCGCCGGGTACTGACGGGTCTTCGCTCACCGGGAAGCGGCACTGATAGAGGCCTAGCTGAATGAGGGGGACATCTCTCGAAGTTAATCTGATATTTTCAGGCATGATGGTTTCCTAGTTCACAGCAATTGCCGGCTGACGGCCGCAGTGCGACCCGTCGGGGCGAGCTTGTCTCGTTTTGGAGGGCTATGGATCACCATATGGTGTTGGTAGCACCGTCAATGAAGCCCGACGTCCTGCTTCTGAAGCCAATAGTTTGCGACTTAAGGCCACACGCGCGAACGCATTGGCAATCTACCATCGTGTCCCCGAGGCACCCGCCCGCCGGGGTTTGTCGGCGGGGGGGCACTGGCTTGTGGCCCCCTATGAGACGCGCTCTGCCGACACCCTCGTTCACAGTCCGGACCACCTCATGCCGGGTCGCTCTAGCCGCCAAAACCCAAATCACTCTGAACGACCGAGTTCGACCCTTTGCCGTCATCCAGTTGGGAACGTCGCATGACGCGATCTGACCCGTTGCTGTCATTGGCGTCCGGGATGATGAACGGCTCGATTGAGCGCTTTGCAGCCTTTGCTCCGCCTCAACTGTTTGGTAGCACTGCCCACACGGATATGGCCTTGATGAGAAGGGTTGAGCGCTCAGGCGATGCAATATGAGGTCACAGAAGACTGGACGGCGACGTATCATGCGCCGGTAGTTCTTAGTGCCGGTGAAACGATTGAACTGAGCGGTCGCCAGATATTTGGGATGGCCACATTTGGCTTTGGGCAAAAAGCCCGGCTGGCAAGGAAGGGTGGATACCGGACAGCCTGGTGAAAACGATCAACGGCAAGCACGTCGCAGGAGAAGACTACTCGGCCATGGAACTCACATGTAAGCGGGGACAGATCGTGACGGCGTCGAGGAGGGTTCTATGCCGCGCGGAAGGCCGGACCGGCTGGGTTCCGAAGAACCATCTTGCGGTCCGCACGGCATAGGTTCGGGATCGGCTGGCCGACGTCCGCTCTGTCCGCAATGCGGCTGTTCCCCGTGCCAGCCCTGGGCTTCCGTTCCCCACACGACCGAACCGCCCGAAGGATTCGGCTCTGCTGCACAGCCACGAAGCGTTCTACGTCGCGGTTGGGTGGGGAGCCGTCACTCGCTCCGAGACGGCCGATGAAGCCAGCTTGATCTTGTCGATCATCTGATCGACAGTGAGCACTTGGGCGAAGGCCAGGCCTAGTACTGCGCAGGTCGTCCGCACCAGAACGTCCCGGGGGACGCCATCGATACCGGCGGTGGAGGTACCGTCGCTAAGAAAGAAGACCCGGAAGTCGCGCACGGCGGCTTCGCGGGCGGTGGTTTCGGCGCAGACATTGGTGGCGATGCCGGTGATGATCACGCTGTCGATGCCCCGCGAGCGCAAGGTGACCTCAAGGTCGGTGCCGTGGAAGGCGCCGTAGCGAGGCTTCTTCAGCACGATGTCGCTCGGCTCGATCTTCAGGTCCTTGTGGAACGCGGCGGGGAACGAGCCTTCGGCGAGCATCCCCTCGTGGGTAGGCGGGATAAGTTCGCCCATCACTCCCGCGTTCGAACCGTCGGGCCGGATGACGTGGGCGGTGTGGATGACCAGCACGCCTGCCTGGCGACAGACGGCCGCGAGCTTGTTGACCCGGGCCACCACCTCCGGGCCATCGGGAGCCGCAGCCGGCGTCCCCTCGACGAACACGTTCTGCAAGTCAATGTTGACCAGCGCCAGCTTCAGCGGATTGACCGGAAAGTCCGCCATGATCACCCTCCTATGATGCGTTTGCTGTGTTGCCAGCAACTGGTTCGCTGCATCGCTGGAACGAACGTAGGGCTAGCTCGTCATCGTCTCACCCCCAGAAGGCCCCGACAAGCCTTATCGCACACTGCTCCTGACAGTACTTTGTTAGCAGCCAGGGCATTCCTGACATAGCCGTAGAATTCACCCTGCTCGCCGCACTATGTGACGACCGCTTTGGGGGTCGGATCACGACACTCGCAACGTTGACTGCCAAGGTCGGGAATTGGCGCCACTTGCTCGTTCCCATCGATGAGACGAATGGCAACGTTCCGACCCTTCTCTGCCCTTCGTTCGGAGAACTTCTAAGGCAAGCACTGACCCGAGTCGGCCCTTTGACGCTCACCTCGGCCTTCAGAGCAGCTGAATCGCCCGCCGCCCGGGTAGCGCCAGGAGCTGCCATTCCCGGCGCTTCTCCAAACCTGACCTTCGCGCTACGGCTTGAGTCGACCCGATTGAGACGGAGGACGCTCCATCGCGATATAATCCGAGCCCATGCGCCAACGCAGTGTCGAAGAAAAAGGTTTTATGCGGTATTGCGCGAGCAAGCTGGACTGCGATGCGTGTTCGCTGACGCTGCGGTGTTGTCCGAAGGCGCCAGCGCGCAAAGAGGGTCGTTGGCTAGCGCGGAACGTCTGCCAACGAGCTTAGTGCCCGGCGGATAGAATCGCGCGAAAACGGCTTCTCGACAACTGGTCGACCGGCCCGTTCAACGAAGCGCGCCGCAGCGCCGCCGAGCGTGTCGCCGGTAACGAAAACGAATCGCTCCGCTATGCCCGGGGTTGCCTGACAGGCCCAGTCGAACAAGGCGGGGCCGTCGATGTTCGGCATCCGCAGATCGCAAAAGATCACATCGAAAACAGCACTCATCAGCGCTGCCTTGGCGCCGGCGCCGTCCTCGACAATCCTGACGGCAAAACCTTCAGCCTCTAGTAGTTCTGCCATCGTTTCTCCAACCTCCCGCTCGTCATCGACCACAAGGGCGGTGCAACCGATGCCCGCGACCGAGTGCGCCGCAACACCTTCGACTGAATCTGACGAAGTGCAGGCCTCCACCGGCAACAGCAACCGGAGATGCGCGCCGTCCGCACGGTCAAGCAGGGCCAGCCGTCCATTGTGCGACTGCACCACGCTGAGCGAGAAAGCGAGCCCGATCCCGGTGCCGGCACCCTGAGCCTTGGTGGTAAAAAACGGATCGAAAATGCGATTCCGGATCTCGGCGGGCACACCGGGGCCATTGTCGGCGATCACGATCTGGAGGTCATTGCCTTCAAGCGACGTTTCGATCTCGATCCGCCGCGGTGCGGGTATCTCCTGCAGGGCGTGTTGCGCGTTGACAATCAGGTTGTAGAACACCTGATGCATCTGGTCAGGGTCGACTTCCAGAGGCGGCAGGCCCTCGGCGAGCCGGCATTGCACCTCGATGCCCGCCGTGCGCAAACCGTAGCCGGCGATATCGAGAACTGCGCGGATCAGATCGTTGATGTTGGTACTGCGGCGCTCCGGCTGGCGTTGTCGCGCCATTGCCAGGAAGGTCTTCACGATGCGTGCGCAGCGCTCGGCGGCGAGTCTGATCTTGCCGGCCCGCTGTGCGTGGGCGGTTCCGCCTAGAAATTCTTCCAGCAACTGGGCCTGCGCGACGACGACCGCCAAGGGGTTGTTGAGTTCGTGCGAAACGCCGGCAAGCAGCGAACCAAGTGCGTTGAGCCGCTCGCTCTGAGCCAATGCCTCACGCGACCGCGCCAGTTCGGCTTCAGCCGCCTTGGTTGCGGTGAGATCAAGAATGCTGCCGACGATCACCGGTCGCTCGTCCATCTCGATGTGGCGCCAACTCAGCGACACGGGAAACGCGGAGCCGTCCAGTCGCCGAAGTTGAGCCTCCACGCCGTCGGCGCGCGGCTGCTGACGTGACAGGGTTTTGAGGCGCCGATAGTCTTCCCGTGTGGCGAACCAGCGGTGCTGCCGGAAGCTGTCCTCGTCATCCGGGCCTATACCCATGATCTCGCGGAAGGCGGGATTGGCGTTAATCAGCTGCCTCGTTCGCGAGTCTATGAAAACGACCGGAACCGGATGATAGTGAGTGAGGTCTCGGAAGCGCCGCTCGCTTTGCTGCAGGCGCTCGGCTGCGCGCTTCTGCTCGGTTATGTCGATATCGAAGCCGCCGATGCGCGCCTGCTGCTGATCGGCTCCCAGAACGGGAAAGCGGACGACAAGGCTCCAGGCATAGTCGGCCGCGTTGCTTAGGAATTCCTCAATTGCAATCGCCTGTCCTGATTCCAGGACGCGGCGATCGTTTTCCGCGATCATCGCGGCTTCCTGGGGCCCGAAAATGTCGGCCGCGCTTAATCCGATTGCGCTCTCGGCCGGCCGGCCGAAGACCTTTCCCATTTCCGGATTGGCGACCAGATAGCGACCGTCGGTATCCTTCAGGTACATGCCTACGGGAGCATGCTTCATAAACGCCGCCAATCGGGCTTCGCTGGCACGCAGAGCGGCGTCGGCAGCCTGGCGCTGCGACAGGTCGCGCAAGCTCGCCGTGAAGAAGCGACGTTTGCCGCTCCGGGCTTCGGTGATCGTGAGTTCCACCGGAAACTCGGTGCCGTTCGCTCGCATGGCAGTCTGCTCTGTGCGACGCCCAAGCAACAGCGGGACGCCACCCGCAAGATAGGCCGCAAGCCCATCTGCGTGCGCCTTGCGCAGATGCGGCGGGACGATGAGCTCCGAGATCTGTCTGCCGACCGCTTCAGCGCGCGAATAGCCGAAGGTCTCCTCGGCCGCCGGGTTGAATTCCACAACCAATCCGGCTTCGTCCGTGACGATCACGCAGTCGAGCGATGAGCGAACCACCGAAGCGAGGATCGCCTCTTGGAATGCGTTTCCGGCGTCGTCTTCTTGCAAGGGCGGGCACTCCGTGACGACCGGTCGGAACGCTGGCCGTCGGGCTGGCAAGGATGACGATTATCGTGAGTTCCGGCAAGATGCCTGAATCCGACCGCAGTACGGTGCGGGGGTGGGGAAACGCTTGCACCAGCAGGACAAGGAGCGCCAGTTGCCGACGTTTGGTTACACGCCGGAATGCAGACCTTCGGGAACGACGATGTAAGCGCCAGGACTTCAGGAGCCTTCCGAAAGTTGATAGACTTGCGCAACGCGCCCGCCCGGATACGCCCACCGATCTCCTTGCGTGAAGGTGATCCTCACGTCAGGGTATCGGACGCCGCAGCCGATGCGGGAGGCTGGTGCGATGGAGGACCACTGCTGGCGAAACCTTACGATCACACGCTGCTTGTCAATTGATCAACCGCCTGCTCAGCACGCGGGAGCGTCTTCGAGATAGGGGAGCCGCTTGAGAGCAGTGACTAACGAGCCGGAGGAGTGTGCCCGGCACGAGTAGGGGGTCGGGCGGAGCATCGTGCCGGGCCTGAGCAATCCCCAGCAAGCGCCGGCTCCATGCGCCTATCTCAAAAGGTGACCGTCACAACGACAATATCCGTATAGGTGCCGGACGGCGGCGTCGACCGTCCGCACCGCTATTTGAGACTGTAGTGCACCCTGCCAGAGATATGCTCGATATCAAAAAGCCCGATGGCCAATGCGTTGCTTGCGAATGATCGCTGAATGCCAACCTGATTCTGTTTCATACCCGTCACCTCAACTGACAATAGTGCAGGCTAGATGGGGATACGGCGCGAAACAAGGGAGCGCCTCTTCTTTGGTTCGGCCGATCGCTTCTAGTCAGCAGCCGCGGGCCAGCCGCATCGCCTGCAAAGCCAAATCGTACGTGATAGGCTGATCGCGCAGCCATGGTCCGAACTCGCCATGAGGCACTGACGCCTTGACCGCGAGCATCCTCTTGCCGAATGCGATCAGTTCCTCGCGGCTGCGCTGGCGCTTGGTGAAGCCCTGCCGGCCCTTTTCAGTCTCGCTGGCGTCCGCCTTGGCCATCCGGGACCGAATAGTCTCCTTTGCGTTAGCGAGCTCTCCCGGAGGCGCCGGTAAGGATCCCAGCTAGCGCATGCCCCTGATGAACGCGGCCGCGCAGCTCATTGACGATCGCCATGTATGCGCCGAGCGGGATCGCGTCGAAAATCTCGAGCACGGCGGCCATGCCCTGCTCCACCAGGTCCGGACCGGCCAGCAGCAAGTCAGAGACGACCGTCAGGCTGCTTTCTTCGGTGAGCGCGTGGTTCGCCGCGGCCCTCAGCCAGAACACACAGGACCAACCGTGCATGCTCAGCGCCATGATTGTCGATCAGCCGGCGGATGGAGCCGACGGCGCGCGTCTGGCCTTCTTTCGGATAGCGGCCCTTGGGGACGATCTCTACGTGGAATTCGCCACAGAGCGCGTCAACTCGCGGGTCGACGTAGAGTGCAGCTCCGCGGCTCCAGCCTTCTCGCGCAAGCATTCGGCGTCTCCGCATGATCGACGCACGATGTTTGCACAAATGTAATGGCCGCTGCAAGAGTGATGCACGATGGACAGTGGTGGGGCACGCGTTGACGAGATGTCAAGCAGTCAGGATTTTCGCTTCCTTGGCGGCGTTGAGAAATGCCACGCGCGCTATCTCCGGTGCGCTGCCGCCGCCGAGCACCTTCATGCACGCCATGCGAGCCTGGATGCGGCGCCCGGTTTCTCCAATGGGCCAGTGGTAAAGCAGCATTTCGGCGGCTTCGCGGGTGCTCGAAACACTGACTTTGCCGGAGGACAGCAAAACGGTCACGGGCTCTTCGAACGTGCCGACGTCTCGTTCGCAGGTCATATGCTGGTCTCCTTTCGCAATCTCCCCAAGACCTTACGGGTGAACCATCCGTTCCGTTGCGTCACGTTTGGCCCGGTGGGCGAACATTCTGTGAGGATGGGACCTCGTCCAGAGCGCGGGCTTGATCGCTCAGACTAGACTCGCCAACCCGTTGCGGTCCTCAAATAGCGAGAACCGTCCTTATCGTTACGAGCCCGCTATGCCTTGGTCAGTTGCCGGCGCTGATATCGGAAACGAAGCGCGGAAGGGCACTCTGCCGCCCAGAGTAACCGGCCTGCACGGTGAAGACGAGAAGGACGCTCTTCCAAGCGCGGAGTTCGAATCCTCCCTCACCGCCATAAGTCATTGTTTACATCAATAAAAATACAAGAATAGGTTGGGCGCCCGCCATAAAGCCCGCCTACCGAAAACGGGGTATTCGCGGCACGTCAGCTTACGACACAAATATACGGGGTTGATGGTTCGACCTGGTAGATGGCAGAGATCAACTTCGGCCTCGCTAAGCGAAGTCGTGGGGTTCATGCGACAGCGGAATCAGGATACGCGACGAGCACCCCGTGCGGGGTCAACCTCGCCGTCGGGAAGTACCGATCGGTGCGGAACCAAGCGGATTCACGCTTGTCGGCAGCGGACGCCGGCGGTGGCGATCAGCACCCGAGCAGGCTCCTCATTAGCGACACAAACGTCCAGAGCGGAGGCCAATCTTGGCACGCGACCGCGCCATCCTAACGACCGCTCTCCTCGGCTTAGTCAAGCATACCTGCGGAATGAAGCGCCTGGCCTGTGACAAATGAATCTCTGCTGGACCGCCGATGATATGGGGAGGCGCTCGCAAATCGCGCCCTACGCGCGGGTTGATCGGTTGATCAACATCAAAGCTTGAATATGAGAAATGCGCTAACTGTGACGGCGGTGGTCACCGTGGCTCGAGTGTCAGCAGATGTGGTAAGGTTGAGTGTCGGCGAGTAGCAGAGGTCGAGCAACAATGACTTTGAGGCGAACCAGAGCTTACGGCGCATCCGGCTTGGTTCTAGCGGTTTGCACGGTGTTTGCTTGGCAGAACGCCACTGCTGCTCACAATTGCCAGGCAGCCGCGACGCCTGGCGTCAATTGGCACGAGTGTGACAAGAAGCTTCTCATGCTAGAAGGACAGGACCTGAGCGGGGCGAACCTGTTCGGTGTTGATTTCACTTCGACCGACCTCAGGAACAGCAATCTCCTTGAGGCAAATCTTGAGAAGGCAACGCTTGTGCGTGCTTCCCTGGCCGACTCGACCGCCAAAGGCGCCCGGTTCGACAGAATCGAGGCCTACAGGACCGACTTCAGCCGTATGGACGCGCAGGGCGCTGTGTTTGCGAGCGCGGAAATACAGCGCTCAAATTTCCAGGGCGCCAATCTGACCAATGTTGATTTCACAAAGGCAGAATTGGGGCGTGCGCAGTTCCATGACGCCGATATCAGCGGCAGCCGCTTCTCGTTTGCCAATCTCGCACGGGCGGACTTCCGAGGAGCGACGTTCACCGCGCCGATAGACTTTGACCGCGCCTTTTTCTTTCTGACCCGTATCGAGGGCGTCGATCTTTCCAATTCGGCGGGTCTGTCCCAGTGGCAGCTCAACATGGCTTGCGGAGACGCCCGGACCGAGTTGCCTTCTGGCTTGACGAGGCCTGAAGATTGGCCCTGTCAATTCCAGCAGGAATAGTTGTCGGCAAGCGAACTGTGCAATGCTGCACCCGACAGGATGAAACTGAGAACCCCTATGTCATCGTTTGCGCTATATAACTTTTGCGACAGCCGGGAGCGGATGAATGGAATCGGGCCGTATTTCTCCCACTACCCACGCGGTCCGAGGGGGCAGAAATGGGGCCGAGCAGACCGTCCGCTGCTAGGGTACCCAGCACGCGAGCGGACATGTGAGAGTTCGGTGCGAAGGTCCGGGATCAGGCCCATTGCGGACGTACGTCTTGGTTCGCCTGTTGGCGCTGAAGCGCCCATTTGGGCCGCTAGCCGCACATGTGCGGCGGCTCAAAAAAGCCGATTGTCATTCGCCAGCGGAACGCTGTGACAAGCGAACACCAGCGCCGCCACCGTTCTCTGGAATGAATTCGATCCCGGCCGCTTCGAAGACTGCACGAATTTCGGCGAGGGTTGAATTCTTTAGCTGTTCGCCTCTTTCCAACCGCGCGATGGTATCGGGAGATACGTTTGCCTTTAGGGCTAACTCTCGAGTTCCCCAGCCCAACGCGACACGTGCCATTTTGCACTGAACTGCATTCATTTCGTAACCGTGATACGATTCTTGTTGTAGCCGCTTTTTCAATATCGTACCGCTGATACGATTTTTTCGCTTGAAAGCGGCTGCTGTTGGTGTGCAACCACCCTCAGCAGCCTGACCACAACCCAAGCTGATAGGAGCTCGGATCGTGGCTGATTCCGACAATAGCATGACTCTGGCTTTCGTCACCCGCAGGCGAGTGCTTGCGGGAGGGATGATCACGTCCACCGCTTTGGTGCTTGAGAAAAGTGCGCTTGTCGGCAACACAGCGGCAACGAGTATGCTCCCCGACCCTGCGCTGGCGCTTTGGCGGGAATGGGAGACCGCCCACAAGCTGACCGAGCGGCTTTGCCGCAAGCAGCAGCGCCTGGAGGCGAGGCTTGTCTCGAGCGTCGGCTTTCCTTGTGCGACCGTCTGCGTGCCCGAGGGTGAGGACGTGGCGGTCCACTCGATCGAGGCGCTCAATGAAGTGCTCGGCGAGGGGCCGGATATGGCAGCTCTCCGCGAGAAGGCCGAAGCTGATTTTGCGGCACATCAGGCTCGCTGGGATGCAGCTGCCGAGGAGGCTGGTTACACCGCCGCGCTCAAGGCCGAGTGCGAGGCTGGCGACCGGGCACAGGATCTGCTGGAAGCGTTCTCAACGACCCCCGCTACGACTCTCGCCGGTGTGGCAGGCAAGCTCGATGCCGTGTTGCGCGAGGGCGAAGCCTGGGAGGAATGCTCCGTGTTCCCTTGGCCGCAAATCCGCTCGGCGCTCAGCGATCTGGTGCTCATCGCCGAGCAGACGATGCCGGAACAGTTCATTCGCGGCGAGCAGCGTCGCAAGCTCGGCAAGCGGCGGGCTGGCTGCTGTTTCCGCGCCTGAAAGACGAAGAAGGAGGCGAGCTATGAAGCCCATCCAACCCAACTTCCGGCTTCAGCCGAGAACCCCTCAACTTGCGCGAAGCGTCTGCCTCACGTCACCCTTCAACCGCCAGGAATTGCCAGCACAGAGCACTCTTGCGGCATCTCACCATCCGGCGGTGAGCGATCCCGATCTGCTGGATGCCTTCAACCGCGATGCCGCCGTGCACAAATGGACCGTGGCCTGAAGCTGCAGAGGCAGCGACAGCCCTGTGAGGAAAGACAGCCGCAACCGCAATCGCCTGGGGCGCCGTGTCGGCGCGTTGCGACGGGCGGACACAGGAGTATCGATTCTGGTTTCGGGTATTCGCCCATCTTCAAGCGGGTTCGCCCAATGCCGTGGCGGAAGCAGCGTCCGGCAAGGCTCGTCCAGACTCTTCCCGATAGATGGGGAGATTATGTCCGGCAAGAGAACTGCCCGCTTGTCGAGAGAACGCCGGACCGAAGCCAGCCCGTCAAGGCCAGAGCCGCATCGCTGTGGCGCGTGCTGCGCCAGCCTTGACTGGCAGTCTTCGGCCCGGCGGCCGCTTCGGACGCAGGCAAGGCTGCGATACGAACGATACCGCTCCACCCCTCAGGCTGGGTTACTCCGGCAGTTCGTCGCCCTTGATTGGCGCCTTCCCTTTGCCGGCCCGCTTCAGGATGTGCAGCGCCTTGGGGATGTCGGCACGGGCAGCGCGTTCCTGAAAGTAGCTTTCCGTGCGCAGCGCCGAAAGCTTCTCGGCGACTGCCACGTTAATGAACTGGTTGAGCGGCACGCCCTCGCTCTCCGCCACCTTGCGCGCCTCATCGAGAAGCGAGAGCTGAAGCCGCAGCGCGAAATTGCTTCTCCTCATGTCTTTCCCTCCAATCGTCTCAGCGCCTCGCCCGGCGACAGGACCAAGATACCGAAGCGCTCGGCCACTTTGCCGAAGTCGCGTAGGTTGAACGTCACTATAGCGTCCGCCCGTCCGTTTACCGCAGCTTCCAGCACCATGTCGTCGTCCGGGTCGCGCACGGCGGGTCGCCAGAGGAAGAGAAGGCGAACCGGCTCGGCGACGGCCGCCACGGCATCTAGCAACGCGTTCACATCCTCGGCCGACAGGCCGGAGGCCCCAAGGTGCTCGGGCCTTGTCATCACCGCCTGGTACTCGATCATCAACGTCACCGAAGCGATGAGCGTCAGCCGGCGTTCCAAAGCTGCGACCAACAGTTGGCGCGAGGCGCCAGCGTCACTTCGGATCCCAGCCACCATGGTCGCCGTATCGAGAAGCAGTCTCATGCAGACATATTGGATATCGCGTGCGATATTGCAAGGGGGCCGAGCTTTTGGCAATTTAGTCTGCCTTCGGTATTCCAAATCGCAGCGCTTAAGTATTTGCACGCCACACTACGACGGCGCGACAACTGAACTTGTCTTGCTGATCCATCACGCCGCTCAATGCCCTCGATCTACACAGAAGAGCGGGCATGCCATGGTGGACGAGGCCAAACCTGGGAACGACAGTGCAAGCCACGACTACAGGGCTGACATGTCGGCACGAGACATGGCTGAACGAGCCGTCCTGTCGATCGCCCGCTTGTTGGGTCGGCGGGTTGCTCGGGAGCATTCGAGGAATTGCAGGCGGCCAACGGCAACAAAGTTCATCCTCTTGAGAAAACACCGTCAGAAGGGGAGGATGGGGACGGCGGCGGACAATAGCAACGAGAGGAAGAGGAGCGGTTCATGACCCGTGTCGCGCTGTACGCTCGTTACTCATCCGATAACCAGCGCGAAGCCTCTATCGAGGATCAGCTGCGGCTTTGCCGAGAGCGCGCGGCCAGGGAGAGGTGGACTGTCGTTGGGACCTATGCCGACGCCGCCGTATCCGGTGCAAGCATCATCCGTCGACCAGACATCCAGCGGCTTCTAGCCGATGCTCAAAGCGGGCAATTCGAGATCGTTCTAGCCGAGGCACTCGATCGCCTGTCACGCGACCAGGAAGACGTAGCCGGCCTCTTCAAGCGACTGCGCTTTGCCGGTGTCAGGATCGTCACTCTCTCTGAGGGTGCCGTAGACGAACTGCACGTGGGCCTCAAAGGAACTATGAACGCGTTGTTCCTGCGCGATCTTGCCGCCAAGATCAGGCGGGGCCAAAGCGGCCGCATATTGAACGGCTACAACGCCGGCGGCCTCTCCTACGGCTATCGCGTGGTCAAAAAGCTCGATGAAACGCGGCGAACCGATCCGCGGTCGGCGCGAGATCGATGAGGATCAAGCCAAGGTCGTGCGTCGGATTTTTCGGGAGTTCGCGGCTGGTCAATCGGCACGTACGATAGCTGGAAGCCTCAACAAGGAAGGTATCCCATCACCCTTTGGGGGTGCGTGGGGCGCCTCGACCATCAATGGCAATCTCAAGCGGAGAAGCGGCTTTCTCTACAACGAAGCCTATATCGGGCTGCTCGTCTTCAATCGTCTTCAAATGCGCAAGGATCCCGAGACTGGGAAGCGCATCTCGCGGCCGAATCTGCCGGAAACTTGGCAGGTCGTCGAAGTACCGCATCTGCGTATCATCGACGATGAGCTGTGGGATGCGGTGCAAGTCCGCAAGAAGCTTTATGGAGGCATGAAACTCCATCACCGCCGACGGCCGAAGCACATGTTCTCGGGGCTTGTGCGGTGCGGCTGCTGTGGCGCTTCGTATACGGTGAAGAACAGAGACCAGCTTGCTTGTGCCGCGCACCGTGAGAAAGGCACTTGTGCCAATAACAGGACGATCCGTGTTGGCGAGCGTGAGAAGCGTGTGCTGGAAGGCATCCAGCGGCGCTTGCTGGCGCCAGATGCCATTGCGGGCTTCCTTGCTGAATATCATGCTGAGCATAAGCGACTGAACGCCATGAACCGCGAGCGGCAAAGGGAAGTCGAAAGGCGGCATGCCGGCATCGACAGGCAGATCGCTAACATCGTCGATGCCATCGCTGACGGTGTCGCGACGACCAGCATGAAATCGAAGCTACTGGACCTCGAGCGCGAAAAGGAGAATCTAGCCCGAGAGCTTCAGGCGATGGCGGCCGCGGAAAGCATTGTGGAGTTTCATCCGGCTGCGGTAACGATTTACCGTCGGCAAGTATCCGAGCTCCAGGACGCGTTGCAATCCGACGAGTGTGAGCGGCACGAGGCGGCGAGGATCATCCGCTCACTGGTCACAGGGATCGAGATCATTCCGATGGAGGGTAGGGGACAGGTTGAGCTGAAAGTTCGCGGTGCACTGGCGGAGCTTCTCAACCTGCCAAATCGTAAACCAGGAACAGCGCCTAGCGCTGCAGTGATGGCAGCGGGAGAGCGCTACCGCCTTCCCCACACTCATCGAACTCCCAGTTCCAATTTCGCTGCTGCGGCTGAGCGAGGCGCGCTATCCTAATTGCGGCCTGGCGGGTGACGGCATGGGGCCCAGAAGCCGACGTTCACGAAAGTGAAGTCAAGTTTGGACAGCCCCATCAATTTCCAATGCGATACGCATCAGCTGCTCGATAAACTCGCTAACTACTCTCGATGGACGTCGGTTGGGTGGCAACAACAGAAGGGTTCGGAAGGAGATTCCCGGGAGAAATGGACGGAGGCTGAGGTTTCCGTTGAGATAGGGAAGGGCAGTCAAAGGATTGACCATTCCGCATCCAAGCCCCGCATTGACCATCGAGCAGATGGTGGTGGAATAGGGGGTTTCTAGAACCACTTTGGGCTTGATGCCGTGATCAGCGAAGATGGCCTCTGCTTCCCGTCTCGTAGTGTCCTCCGGAGCCAACGCGATGAAGGCCTGCCCATGGAGATCGGCGGGACGGATCACTTCCCTCCCCTCTAGCGGATGGCCCTTGGGCATGGCGATCGCGACCCGGTAGTTCCGGAATGGGTGGGCTTCGACGCCCGCAAGATCGATCTCGTCCGCCGCCAGGCCGACGTCGAACTGGCCGGAGGCGACGAGTTCTTTGACTTCGGAGGATAGCCTTGCCTGAAAGGTGATCGCAACGTCAGGGTGACGGTGTTGAAATGCCTTTAATGCCTTTGGCATTACATTCGTACTTAATGCGGAGAGACTTGCGATCCGGATTTCCCCCGAACCGAAGTCGCGAATCCGCGCCGCGGCCCCTTTCAAATGGATGAGGCCGGAGAATGAGGTCTCCACTTCCCTGAAAAACAGGTTGCCTTCTGCCGTCGGCGACATCCGTCCTTTGATGCGGTGGAAGAGCGCGAAACCGATGTCGCGCTCCAGTTCTTGGACGGCCTTGCTCACCGCAGGTTGTGAGATGCGTAGTATCTCCGCGGCGCGTGAGGCGGTTCCAATCGTCATCACGGCGTGGAAGACCTCGATCTGGCGAAGATTCATGGCGCACCTATAACCTGAGAGAATAGCACATCCCGATCTTGATATTGGACGGAATAGGTTTTGTCATGCTGTAACTGTCTCGAACACATGAGGAGCAAGCATGAACGATCTCACCCAATGCGTTGTGACCCCCAAAGTCAAAACAGACGGCTTCGAGGCTCTGGGTGCAGCCGTCCATCGGGCTTCGACGATCGTATTCGCGGATGCCGCAGCCTACGCCACTCGCGGCCAGCGAGGGCCTGACGGCTATTCCTACGGCCTCTACGGCACCCCGACGACGCGTACACTGGAGCAAAAGATCACTCAGCTCGAGCAGGGTCACCGGACGCTTCTCGCGCCATCGGGCCAGGCCGCAAACGCAATCGCAATGCTCGCCGTCCTCAATGCCGGAGACAAGGTACTGGTGGCGGACACGGCCTATCCCCCGGTCCGTGATTTTGTGAACACCGATCTGGCAAAGTTTGGCGTCCGAGCGGAGTACTACGATCCCACTTCGCCCGAGGGGCTCGAACGTCGGATCGACGGGAACACGAAACTGGTGTGGTGCGAGTCCCCCGGTTCGACGACCATGGAAGTCCAGGATCTGCCGCGGATTGCCGAGATCGCGCATCGGCACGGCGCGCTCGTCGGATTCGACAACACCTGGGCGACCCCTCTTAACTTCAAGCCCCTCGTACATGGGGCCGACATCGTGACCGAAGCGCTCACCAAATATATCTCGGGCCATTCCGACGTGCTGATGGGGTCGATCACGGTGGCTTCCGAGCAGCTTTTCAACGCGCTCAAGGCGACTATGGGGCGCGCCGGGATCGGTGTTTCCCCCGACGACGCCTCTTTGGTGTTGCGGGGCATGGAGACTCTTGGCGTGCGAATGAAACACGCGCACGACGGCGCGACGGCGATGATCAACTGGTTCCGCGGCCACCCAGCCGTCGAGCGTGTGCTCTACCCCGCCCTGCCGTCTTGTCCCGGGCACGAATTCTGGAAGCGCGACTTCCTCGGCGCGAGCGGAGTGTTCAGCGTGGAATTGGTTCCCGAAGCACTGCCGCACGTGCCGGAGGCGCTCAATACGCTAGAGACGTTCGCCATCGGCGCCTCGTGGGGTGGGACACGCAGCCTCGTTGCCCCCATGCCCGTGAAGAGCAACCGCTCCGCGACGACCTGGAGTGGGCAGGACCTCCTTCTGCGGTTCAGCGTGGGGTTGGAATCGCACGACGATCTCATGGCCGATCTCGAGAAAATGTTGGCCCAAATCCAAGCACGGATCGACGACGAGCGGTTCGGCAAAGAAAACATCCGGCAATCAATGCTGTGAGTGAACACAAAAAGGGGAATGACAATGAACAACAACAACGAATTCATGCGAATAGATAGGCGCTCCTTGCTGGCGGACGTCTCAAAACTGCTGGGAGTTTCGGCGCTATCCTCCATCCTGCCGTCAATCGTTGCGGCATCAGAGGTTAAGGACACGCTTCGCATCGCGATCGCCAAGCCCGCCGGGGATATCAATCCTCACAAATACACCGGCCTGTGGGGCGTTCAGGACCTCGTTTTCGAGCCGCTGGTTAAATACGGCCATGACGGTAAGATCGAGCCAGGGCTGGCGACCGAATGGTCGGTCGAAGACGGGGGCAGGCTGCTTAAGCTCACGTTGCGCAAGGGCGTGACTTTCCACGACGGCACTCCGTTCGACGCCGCGGCGGTGGAATGGAACCTGAAGAGGTGGATCGGACTCGAAGCGAACAACTGGATGAATTCGTCCCGGCTTTACGCCGGAACGGACATCGTCGACGACGATCACGTCAACGTCCGGTTCAAGGAACCGGTCCTCGGCCTGCTCCAGGAGTTCGCTTACGTCCGGCCAGTCAGGCTCCTCAGCCCCAAGTCGGTCTCTGGGGACGGTAGCTATAAGGCACCCGTCGGCACGGGACCGTGGCATCAAGCGACTGCCGGGAATGAGGGCAGTGCCTTCGAGCGCTTCGACGCCTACTGGGGTGACAAACCCTCTTTCAAATATCTTGAGGTAAAAGTCCTTCCGGACTCGCGCGGCCGCATGGCAGCGTTGCGCGCGGGCGACGTGGATCTGATCGGCGGAGCGTTTGTGTCGCCTTTGACCGCAACGGAAGCAGAGACGCTGAAGGGAGCGGGCATCGACGTCGTCATCCATCCCGGCACCACCACAATGATTATGGCCTTCAACACTTCCCGCGTCGAAGCGCTGAGGGACCCGAAAGTCCGCAAGGCGATCAACCTCGGCATCGACCGGGCTGCGATCTCGCAAGTGCTTTACCGCGGTCTGGCGACCTCCACTGGCAACCTGTTCTCCGAAACCGTTCCGTATTCGGGGAAGCGCTTCGATGTGCCTAGGCGGGATACCGAGACCGCAAAGTCGCTGCTCGAGGAGGCAGGCTGGGTCGGGGGGCCTGTCAGGCAGAAGGACGGCAAGGACCTTGCCATTGAACTGGTCGTTAGCGAGGAGCAAGTACCGGGGTCCCGATCCGTCGCGGAAGTGATCCAGTCCGAGCTCCAGGAGATTGGCGTCACGCTCACGATCCGCTCGGTGGATCATGCGTCGCGGCACAGCGACATTCCGGAGCGCAAGTTCGATCTCGCTTTCTTCCAGACGTTCGGCGCGCCATACGAACCTTTCGGGACTGTGGTGGGCCTGTTCCTATCCACCTATGACAACGGCGTGGACGGCAAGCTCTTCATCGACCCCGAGCACCTCGATCCGTTGGTGCTCGCCGCGATGTCCGCGCCCGAAGGCGAGATGGAAGCAGCTCTACAGAAGGTCTATGACTGGCTGCACGACAACGACGCCATCGCGCCGCTGCTCTTCGTTCCGGGCATATGGGCGCATGCCGCTCGGGTGAAGGGCTTCCAGAGCCCCGCGACCGAGTACGACATGCCCTACGAGAATATCACACTGGCGGAGTAGGATACGGCCGTGTTCGCCTTCATCGCTAAAAGGGCCCGCAACGCAGTCTTGTTGCTGTTTCTGGCGTCCGTTCTATGCTTCGCGCTCGTGGTATCCGCTCCGGGCAACGTGGCGATACTCATCGCCGAGCTGCGGACGCCGACGGCCACCAAAGCCGATATCGCCAAGGTCGAGGAGGAATTGGGGCTCAACAAGCCGCTTCTCGAACGCTACGGCTTCTGGCTGAACGGAGCGATCCACGGCGACTTCGGCATTTCCTACAAGACGGGCGAGGCGGTCGGCGCGTCCCTCAAGAGCCGCCTTGCCGCGACCGCCACCCTCGTTGCGGGCGGAGCGGTCGTGGCTTTCTTGCTGAGCCTGTTCGTCGGCTTCGTAGGCGCGCTCTGGGCACATAGGGCGCCAGACGTGGTCACCCGAGGGAGCGCTCTTCTGGGCGCTTCGACTCCGTCCTTCTTCGTCGGAGCACTGCTGGTCTACGCCTTTTCGGTCACGTGGCACGTCTTTCCGACCTTCGGGTTTGCCGGACCCGTCAGTTGGGTGCTTCCATGGCTCACTCTGGGATTTCTTCCCGCAGCAGTTCTGAGCCGCGTCGTCCGAGTTGGCTTCGAGGCGGCGATGGCCAAACCCTATGTCCTAACGGCCATGAGCAAAGGACTGTCAAGGACGAGTATTCTGGTTCGCGACGCGATCCCGAACATCGCGCCGACGTACTTGAACGCCTTGGGAACGCAGATCGGGACGATGGTCGTGGGCGCGGTCGTTGTCGAACCTCTGTTCGCTTGGCAGGGCATCGGCGACCTCTTCCTGACCGGGGTGAGATTCCGCGACTTCATGGTCGTGCAGGCCTGCCTTCTGGTCTTCATCACGTTCTTCATCATCCTGAACGTCGTGGTCGACATCTGCATTACGCTGACCGATCCGCGCCTTAGACTTCAAAGGAGCTGAACATGCAGCCAGTCAGACCACTCCTGAAGGCCATTGGCGCCTTCCCGCGCTCGGCGGTATTTACTATCGGCGCGTTCGTTCTGTTGGGACTGCTCGCACCCTACATCGCGCCACATGATCCCAATGCGCAAGACCTGCTGATCGCTGGCCAGGGCCCGACGCTCGCCCATCCCTTCGGAGTCGACCATCTCGGGCGCGATACATTGAGCAGGTTGATTGTGGCGGCTCGGACGTCGCTGGTCGGAGTCTGTCTCGTCCTTGTGTGCGCGCACGCCATCGGCATCGCCATCGGCACGATTGCCGGATACCGGCGGGGCTGGACGGACGAACTGCTGATGCGCATCGTTGACGTCGGCCAGGCAATCCCCAGCCTCATCGTCTCACTTGCGGTGATCGGCATTGCCGGAGTCAGCTACTGGAACATGATCCTCGCGCTCGCGCTCGCCTGGTGGCCGGGTAGCGCCCGCATTAGCCGGGCCGTGGCTGTCAACACCATGAACAAGCCCCACATGGAGGCCCTAAGAGTATTGGGCGCAAGTCCCGTTCGCATTTACTTTGTCCATCTTCTTCCCACGACGATCGGGGCGGTGCTCGTATATGCCACGGCCGACGCCGGAGCAGTCGCGCTCGCAATCGCAACGTTGAGCTTCCTCGGGCTGGGCATCCAGCCGCCGACGCCTGAATGGGGACAGATGTTGGTCGACGCGCTTCCATATCTCGAGTCCGATCCGCGCCAGGTCATCCTGCCGGGACTGACCCTGACTTTAGCTGTCATCGGATTCAACATCCTCGGTGAAGCGGTCGCCCTCAACAGAGTTCCGAAGCCGCTGACCTCCCGGATGCTCGCGGCCCGCCGCCGGGTAACCGCATTCTGGGCCAAGGAGGCACGGCCATGAGTTCTGAACCGATACTCCGCGTCAAAGATCTGACCATAGACCTGCTGACGGCGCATACCGTGGTCCGCCCAGTCGACGGAGTAGCCTATGAACTGAGCCGCCGAGAGACCCTCGCGATTGTGGGAGAAAGCGGTAGCGGCAAAACGGTCACCTGCTTTGCGCCTCTCGGCCTGATGCCCGTGGGCGTCCAGGCGGATATATCGGGCACCATTTTGTTCGACAGCCGCCAGCTCGTCGGATCGGACAATGAAACGCTTCGCAGCCTGCGCGGAAAATCCATTGGCTTCATTTTCCAGGACCCGATGAGCGCGCTCAATCCCGCCCGCCGGGTCGGACGGCAGATAGCCGAAGTAGCCGAGCTTCACCTCGGCATGACCGCAAGAGCTGCGGAAACCCGGGCGCTTGAACTTATCAAGATGGTCGGGATGTCCGACCCCGAAATACGCCTCAAGCAGTATCCCCATGAGCTTTCGGGCGGTCTCCGACAGCGTGTCATGATCGCAATCGCCATTGCCGCCGAGCCGACACTTCTCGTAGCCGACGAGCCGACCACCGCGCTCGACGTGACGGTCCAGGCGCAAATCCTCCGACTGCTGAAGGAAATCCAGTCCAGAATGGACATGGCCATGATCTTGATCACGCATGACATGGGTGTCGTGGCGGGCGCGGCCGACCGCGTAATGGTGATGTACGCGGGGCGCCACGTCGAAACCGGACCGACCGAGCGTGTACTCTCTCAGCCGCAGCATCCCTATACGATGGGCCTCATCGAGGCAATTCCGAGGAAACAGGACGCAATCGGATCGCGTTTCCGTGGATTGCCGGGCGTTCCGCCCATCCTTGGCGCGCCGATCACAGGGTGCGCTTTCATGCCCCGCTGCGGATGCGCTGTGGATGCCTGCGGCGAGCGGCGACCGCCGTTCTTGCCGACGGCAGTTCCGGGTGTGTCAGCCGCCTGTCCCGTTCTGAATATTCGGGCGAAGGAGTGCGCATAATGAGCGCGGTACTCGAAGTCGAGCATCTGGTCACCAGCTTTCCAAGCGCCAAACGTGGCCAAACGATCAAAGCGGTAAACGACGTCTCAATCCACCTCAATCAAGGCGAGATCGTCGGCTTGGTGGGGGAGTCTGGCTGCGGCAAGTCCACGCTCGGCCGTTCGATCGTCGGCTTGGAAAAACCCCAATCCGGACGTGTCGTTTTTGATGGCATCGACCTCGGCTCCTTGAGTGGACGCCGTCTGCGGGAAGCGCGTCGGGCAGTTCAGTACGTGTTCCAGGACCCCTATGCATCGCTGAATGATCGCCAAACTGTGGGCGAAGCCATAAACGAAGCCCTCATAATTGCAGGTTTGCGTTCGCAAACGGAACGCGAGGGGAGGATCGCTGAGCTCCTCAACCAAGTCGGTCTGGCGACGACGGTCCGGGACAGATTCACCCGTGAACTCTCAGGCGGCCAGAGGCAACGCATCGCGATCGCGCGCTCGCTGGCCGTAGAGCCGCGGGTTTTAATCTGCGACGAACCGGTCAGCGCGCTAGACTTGTCTATACGGGCGCAGGTCATGAACCTATTCCTCGACCTCAGAGAGAAGCTCGGCGTGTCCTGCCTCTTCATCGCGCATGACCTCGCGCTTGTCCGGCAGGCGGCGAGCCGGGTCTACGTGATGTATCTCGGCAAGGTGGTGGAAAGCGGTAGCTCGGAAGAGGTCTACCGGAATCCGAGCCATCCCTACACCCAACTCCTTCTCGCGTCTGTCCCCGAGGCTGATCCTGCCACCGAACGTCGGCGCAACCCTCCGTTGATCACGGGCGAAATCCCAAGTCCGACGAATCCGCCCTCCGGCTGTTTCTTCAGGACGCGGTGTCCCCTTTCAGTGGAAGCTTGTGCGGAGGCTGAGCCTGTGTCGCAAGAAGTAAGCTCAATGCACAAGGCGGCGTGCAGGTTCGCCGGCGACCTATTCGCGAAGCGGGTCTCGGCCGCATGATTAAACGTCAGATCTAGCTGAGCGTGCGGGACCTGATGCGTTGCGCATTCTGGTGGCGAAGCAGAGATTTGCGCTCCTTCCTTCCGGTACCGGGCCGGCAGTGAGTGGGAAAGCGCTCTGTCGGCAGCCCTGGTTACTCAGGCGGGCCGAGAGGAACCTCTTGCCGGTTATTATTCCGCTTCTTGTAGCGTTGGCTTAAGTGCCTGCCATTGCTCGTGAGACATGGTTGGCAGGTCAAACTGGTTGCGAGTGGTCGAATAAGCCGTTATCATTCTGGGCGGCATCGTCTGCCAGATCGTGCAGTTGGTTGTTTCGATCCGCGACCGCGAGATGCTTCGTGTCACCGGCGGTCCCTGGGACGGTCGCACACTGGAATGGTCCACGGCCTCGCCGCCGCCGGCTTGGAACTTTGCCGTCTTGCCGCATGTGGCCGAGCGCGACAGCTACTGGGTCGCGAAGCAACGCGCCAACGCACAGCAAGCTCAACCGGTGCCACCGCGCCCGTACGAGCCGATCGAAGTACCGAAGAACAGTCCAGTCGGGGTCGTCAACGCCTTCTTTGCCGTCGTCATTGGTTTCGCCCTGATCTGGCACATCTGGTGGATGGCCGGGCTGGGGCTGATCGGCACCTTTTGACGATCCTCATCTTCGCGTTTCGGGGTGAGGACCCCGCCAGCGCCGATGCCGGCGCCCTCGTGCTGGCCATCGCGACGCTCAGCTTTCTCGGCCTGGGCGTTGCACCGCCGACGCCGGAATGGGGCCAGATGCTTGTCGACGGCATGAGCTACATCGAGGAGTTTCCGCGCCTCGATGTCGTGCCGAACGAACTGATCGTCCAGTTCGTCGTGGGTGCCTTTCTGTCGGTGCTGATCTGGTGGCTCGACGGCGGCGCCAAATTGCCGCCGCAACAAGTCGACCAGATCTTCCGGCGTCTGGCCACCGAGGGCGTCCCGTCGGCTTAGATATCAGGCCGAAGAACTGTGAAGCAGTCAGTTGTGCTGCCGGCGTTGCCAATTCACCAACCACCGGCTTTGTTCGACGCATGTCCTTGAGGTCGCGATACACCGCCGTGAGGTCTGTCGACCAACGCCTCCGATACGTGGCTTGCGGCCGTCAGACGGCCGTCGGCGTGGACAGCAGCCACAGCCCGAAAACCGTATATCCGACCATAAAAACGGTCAGCGGAAATTGGCTGAGCGCCGCGCGGCTGCGCGCCGGATGCAAACGGAACGCCAGCCCATGCGCGACCAGAACGGCAAGTATATGGCCGCCGATGATCGCCGCCGCCTGAAAGTTCCAGATGATCCACGCTGCATCGGAGCCCATGATCACTCCCGCCCCGACATTCATGTGCGCCGTGCCGAATAGGTTCCATCCCCGATCAAACGGATCCGAAATAGCGACGAGCGCATTCTGGCCGTTCACCAGGAGGGCCGTCAGATAGTGGGAAAAATGATAGGCGAGCGCGATCGGGACGATCGACCAGACAAGGAGCCCGACCGCTTTTCCGAAAGAGATGCTCCCGGCCAACCGCTCACCGACAAACACTGCGGCGAAGAACACCGCGACAAGTGCGATAAACATCAGCACAAGACCGGCGCTGTTGATTCCAACTAATGCCGAGCGCCCCGGAAATTCGAGCGGATTGACACCATTCGCGCCCAGCCAAGAGAAGGTCTTCGACAGACCGTCGAAGGACACCGAGCTCAACGTCAGCAACAGAAAGAGCATACCGCTCGCCGGTAAGGCTTGCGCGCTCCACAATTTCGCTCCAGGCCAGCAGAGTGAGAGGGCGCGCCCCCCGCTTGGGTGGTCCGGCGTCGTTTCGACGATGGCGAAGTGTGACACCATGCGGAAGAACGCGGACAGAAACTCGCCGCGCCGGCTCCAGCCTTCGTAGCCGAAGATGATCATGCAGACGAAGGTCGAGAGCCAGTAGGCCATGAGAGCGAACGCAAGCCGCGCCGGATCTTCGGGCGCCGGATAGATCAGCTCGAACCAGGCGAAGCTTGCAAACAAAATCAACGCCGGCCAGTAAGCCAGTCCTTGTGGCATTGTGCGATCGCGGAATGCCGGGAAGACGCTGGAGAAAATGCGCCACGGCCCGTACCACGGGTTTGTCCACGACCAAACATTGCCGAATACGCCCTGAAGCAATGTCAGTCCGACCCAGACCAGCGTCCACACCGTTAGCGGAAGTGGATTCGACAGCGGATCTCGGCTGCCGAGAATTCCCGCCGCCACGAGTATGGCGAGAACCGCGAAGGCGAGCGTGCTGATCCAAATGCGCGCGGCGTCGCCGAATTGACCAATTGGCAGGCGGGATGCCGAAATGCGTTCGAGCAGCCTGGGCGGGAGGACAGCCAGAACCAGAAAACTCGCGGCTACGGCCACCGCCCCGCCCACGACATAATATCCGGTTGGCAGGAGCATGACATAGCCGCGCTCGGAAGCATGGGCAAAGGCTGGGGTTGTGAAATGCGGCACGAGGGCAGCAGCTGATAATGCGATGCCCAACGCTCTCGCAGAGATGCTTTTATGTTCGCTGTCCGCCACCATCCATCCGTCTTGCCACATGGCATTTGCGAAGGAAAGCGGACTACTGCTCGCGCAAGTGGAGGTGCCAAAGTGGGTGCCCGACTTCGTGCTAGCCCCCAAGCCCGCTTGGTGAACAGGCCATATGATGCAGCTACGACTTCGAGTCGAGAGTTGCGTTGTGGACGACGTTCTCGTCCTCTGCCGTCTGCTGCAATACGTGGCAGCTGTGCCTGCGCCGGCCGGCGGCGCATTATCTTCGAAACAGGACCGGAGCGCCCACCGCCAGGCGCCCGGATCGTCGACGTGCAGAAGTTGTGGGCCGAACATCTACCAATGGCCGGAACTCGCGGCGCTGTCGATCCTGTTTCGCGAACGCCTGGTGTATTCCTTCGAGAGTCGGCCGCGCTTGTTCGACATTATCTCGCGCAGCATCGAAGGCGTCGCCGGCCTGATCCTGGGCCGGCGTCGCGGTCTGGCAGGTCGCTGCGCGCTGACCAGGCCCCGGATGGATTTCTGATTTGCGTCTGCCCATCCGGCCGGCGCATGGGCTGGCGGGAGAGGTTCGCTAGTTCAGGATCTGGGCAAGAAACAGTTTGCTGCGCTGGTGACGCGGATGCGAGAAGAATTCGGAGGGCGTGTTCATCTCGACGATCTCGCCCTGGTCCATGAAGACGACGCGGTCGGCGACCTGGCGGGCAAATCCCATCTCGTGCGTGACACACAGCATGGTCATGCCATCCCCAGCCAGCGCGACCATGGTGTCGAGCACTTCCTTGACCATTTCAGCATCGAGAGCGGAGGTCGGTTCGTCGAAGAGCATGATCTTCGGGCTCATACAGAGCGCACGGGCGATGGCGACGCGCTGCTGCTGGCCGCCGGACAACTGGCCGGGATATTTATGCGCCTGGTCCGGGATCTTCACCCGCTCCAGATAGTGCATGGCGGTCTGCTCGGCTTGCCCGCGCCGGATCCTGCGCACCCAGATCGGCGCCAGTGTCAGGTTTTCCAGAATGGTCAAATGCGGGAACAGGTTGAAGTGCTGGAACACCATGCCGATGTCACTGCGGATTACGTCGATCTGCTTCAAATCGTTGCTGAGTTCGACGCCTTCGACGACGATCTGCCCCTGCTGATGCTCCTCCAGCCGGTTGATGCAGCGGATCATCGTCGACTTGCCCGAGCCGGACGGACCGCAGATCACCAGCTTCTCGCCGCGATGGACGGTCAGGTTGATATTCTTCAGCACATGGAAGTTTCCGTACCACTTATTCATGCCGGTCATTTGGATAGCGGGCGGAGCGCTGGGATCGGGCATGGACGGAACGCGCGTTGGGGCGGACAATAACATCAAGGCATTTCCTAGTGGGCGGTCGGGCCGCGCCGCTCCAGGAAGTCGGCGAAGCGGGCGAACGAGAAGGAGAGCGCGAAGAAGATCGCGCCGATGAACAGGAATGTCTCGGCCGCCGGCGACGGCCAGTCCGGGTCAGCCAGCGCCGCTTTTCCGGAGCTGATCAGGTCGAAGAGACCGACGACCAGGACAAGGCTGGTGTTCTTGATCATGACGATGATGGTGTTGGCCAGCGCCGGGATCGCCATCCGGATCGCCTGCGGCAGGATGACGAGATATTGCGTGCGCCAGAAGGGCAGGCCGAGCGCTGCCGCAGCCTCGTACTGGCCATTCGGGATGGCCTGCAGGCCGCCGCGGATCACCTCGGCGAGATAAGCCGCGGCGAAGATGGTGAGCGCGACCAGCGCGCGCACGAATTTGTCGGGCAACAGGGCCTCGGGCAGGAACAGCGGCATCATGATCGACGCCACGAACAGGATGGACAGCAGCGGTAGTCCGCGCACCGATTCTATCAGGACCACGGCGCCGATGCGTATCGCTGGCATAGTCGAGCGCCTGGCCAGCGCCAAGAGAATGCCGACCGGGAAGGCGACGCCGATGGCAACGACGGTGAGGATGAGCGTCACCGGCAGGCCGCCCCAGGACGAGGTCGGAACCTCGGTCAGGCCGATGCCGCCGCCCATCAGCCAGAAGATCAGCACGAACGCTGCCACCCAGAGCGCCAGCAGCCGCAGGGCCCAACTGGCGGGCCGCACCGACCAGGCAAGCAGCGCCAGGATGAGCAGGCAGACGATCGCCGGGCGCCAGCGCTCGTCGAGCGGATAGATGCCGAACAGCAACTGCCCGGACTTGGCGTAGATGAAGCTCCAGCAGGCTCCGGTGGCAACCCGGCAGGCGCCTGGATTGGGGTCGAACAGCACGGCGTCGATTATTAGCCAGCGCAGCATCGGCGGTACCGTGGCGACGAGCAGAACGCCGAACAACAGCGTCAGGACGGCATTGAGCGGCGTGCCGAACAGGAGCATGGCTGACCGCCGCAAGGCGCCGAAGCGGATCTGTCCTGGCATTGGCTCGGCCGGAAGGGAAAGAGACAGGGCCTTCATGGTTCAGCGCTCCACGATGGCGATGCGACGGTTGTACCAATTGGCCGCGCTCGACAGGCTCAGGTTGAGGGCGAGATAGACGCCGAGGATGATGAAGACGCCCTCGATCGAATGGCTGGACTTGCTGATGATGGTGTTCATCACCGCAAGGAAGTCCGGATAGCCGACCGCGATCGCCAGCGTCGAATTCTTGACGACGTTGATGTATTGGCTGTTGAGCGGCGGGACGATCACCCGCAGCATCTGCGGGATGATGATCAGACGCAATATTTTGCCGCGTGGCAGGCCGAGCGAATGACCTGCATCCCACTGACCGCGGCCGACCGAAAGCACGCCGCCACGCACGATCTCGGCGACGAAGCCGGTGGTGTAGATGGTCAGCCCGATGAGGATGGTGCTGAGTTCGGGCGTCAGGTCCTTGCCGCCTTTGAAGTTCGACCCAGTGAAGGTCGGCCAGTCGACGGAGAACTTCGCATCGGCAAGCCAGAGCCCGGCAATGCCAACCGCGAGGATCGCCGGCGCGGTCAGCGGCGGCAACCATCCTCGTCGCGCCGCCGCCCAGCCAGCGGCCGCCAGTGCCAGGGCGAGAGCAATGACGAGCAATCCCGCGGCGGCGACGTCCATGCTGACTGCCGGCACCACAAAGCCGCGCATGGAGGCGTAAACGCCTGGCAGCGGATTGAGCGCTTCGCCGACCGGCGGCAGCACCTTCCACCACAGCGAGTAGAGAAAGATCAGAAGCACGATCGGCGGTGAATTGCGTGCAACCTCCACCCATACGCGGCAGGTGCCCGCCGCCAGGGGATTGCTGCTCAGCCGGGTGATGCCGACGACGAGGCCGAGCGCGGATGAAAAGACGATGACGAGCGCGGAGATGAAGACCGTATTGGCGAGCCCGGTCACGATCGCCCAGTAATACGGGTCCCGCGACTTATAGGTGAGGATCGCTTCGGAGATGACGATCCTGGATGGCATGGTCAGGAAATCGAAGCCGATCGGGATGCCGCGGGCCCTCAGATTGGCGAAGGTCGTGCTGACGAGCAGGGCAGCGAAAGCGGCAACCGCGGCTGCCAGGGCACACTGGATGATGATCGATCTGGTCTTGGCATCGCTCAGCATGTTGACCTCGAGGGTTCGCGGCGTTGGCAGGGAAGGGGAGCGCCGGGCCCGTTCCCCTCCATCATGCGGCTCAATCCCAGGGGAAAGGATAGTTGAGGCCCCCGTCCTTCCACAACGCGTTCAGACCGCGTTCGACCTTTAGCGGGCTGTCCTTGCCGAGATTGCGGTCCCAGATCTCGGCGTAGTTGCCCATTTGCTTGATGACGTTGTAGGCCCACTTATCGTCCAATCCGAGCGGCTTGCCGAAGCCGGGTTCCTCGCCGAGCACCCGTTTGACTTCCGGACTGCCCGACACAAGCTTTTCATCGATGTTCTGCGAGGTGATGCCGTTGGCCTCGGCCCAGAACAGGGCATTCAATGTCCAGCGCACGACGTCGAAGAGTTGATCGTCGCCGCGGGCGACCGCGACGCCATTGGGTTCGGCGGCTTTGCCGACCTTGATGATGTCGTAGTCGTCGGGGTTCTTGGCCACCGAAGCACGCTGTCCGGCTGCCGCAGTGCCGTCGGTGACGTATGAATCGCAGCGGCCGCCAAAGAAGGCGTCGCGCGCCTGAATGGTCGAGTCGTAATAGACTTTCTCCATCGCGATCCCGAACTCTTCCTCGGTTTCCTCGATCGCTTTCTCGGTCAGGCTGCCACCGCCTTGCAGGCAAACGGTCTTTCCGTCCAGCAGTTTGGGCTCGGTAATATTGTCGGCCTTGCGCACGAGCATGCCGTCCGTGTCGTAGAGATTGATCCAGACGAAGCGGACAACCGTATCGCGACTGTAGGTGATGGTGGATGTGCGCGACAGAACGTCGATCTCTCCGGTCTGCAGCGCAGGAAAACGCTGGCCTGCGTTAAGCGGCACGTAACGGATCTTCTCCTTGTCGCCGAGGATGGCGACCGCGAAAGTGCGGCAGATATCGGAATCGAAGCCGCGATAATACCCCTTCTCGTCGGGCCGGGAGAGACCGGGCACGCCCTGGCTGGCGCCGCAGCTGACATAGCCGCGTTCCTTGATCTGGTTGATAACCGCCTGCGCGCTGGCGTCCACGGCGCCCGAAGTCAGGCTGGCCAATCCTATCGCCAGACCCGTGAGCCATTTCAGACCTTGATGTTTCATAATCATTCCCCTTGTCGTTGAGTTGTCGTCATTCTGCGGCGTTGACGTCGGCCGCGGCGGTTCCGTTGCGCCGGGCTTCAGCAAAGAGTTCGAAGGCCTGGGAAAGGTCGGCCAGAAGATCTTCGAGCGCCTCAAGGCCGATCGACAGGCGCCAGACCGGGCCGGGCTTCAGCCAATCGAGGCTGGCGCGCCCTTTGCGCGGATCGCTGACGGCAATCAGCGAATGCACGCCGCCCCAGCTTGCGCCGAGCCTGAACAGCCGCAGGCTGCGCAGGACATCGGATTGCAGTGGCGCCAGTTCCGGCCGCAGCACGAAGGAGAACACGCCCGCCGATCCGGCGAAGTCACGCTTCCAGACCGCGTGGCCGGGATGGCCAGGCTCCGCGGGATGCAAGATCTGCGCGACTTCCTGGCGTTCCGATAGCCAGGCGAGGATCTTCCGCGCGGTGGCGTCGGCATGACGCATGCGCACCGGCATGGTCATCAGGCCACGCTCGCACAGCGCGCAATCCTCGGGCGAGACGCCATAGCCAAGGAAACGCGCTGTATCCTTCAGGCGCCGGAACAGGGCATGGTCATGCACTGCGAGCGAGCCCATCAAGAGGTCGCCGTGGCCGCCGGCGTGTTTGGAAAGCGCCTGCATCGAGATGTCGACGCCATGAGCGAGCGGCTTGAACAGCAGATGCGAGGCCCAGGTGTTGTCGGCCGCAACGAGCGCGCCGGCCTTGTGGGCCGCGGCCGTGATGGCTGGCACATCCTGAACTTCGAAGGTGGCTGAGCCAGGCGATTCTGCCCAGACCAGCCGCGTTCTGCCGTCGATCATGGCCGCGATACTTGCGTCCAGCCGTGGATCGTAGGAAACCGCCTCGATCCCGAGTGGGCCGAGAAAACGCTCGGCCATGTCGCGCGCCGGGCCATAGAGCGTCTCCGGGATCAGAACGCTTTCGCCGCCACGGCAGACAGCCATGGTCGCCAGCGTCATGGCCGCCATGCCCGACGGGAGGACGAGAGCCCGCGATCCGCATTCCAACACGGCGATATGATCTTCGAGCTGCCGGCTGGTCGGTGTGCCGTAAAGTCCGTAGCTGAACCCGTCGTACAGACGCTCGACGCGAAGCTCGAACGATTCCAGATCGTCAAAGACCACGGTCGAGGCTCGCTCGACCGGCATCGCCACCGCCTGGAACGGTTCCTCGGAGCGCTTGGGAGGATGGACATGTGAAGTGTCATCGCGTCGGTTCATAGGCGCAGCTTAGCCGGCTCACCCATTGCCATCTATGACCGCAGCGATAAAGTTAATTCGCTTTTGATATGGGCTGACTATGAACCTGCGCGACATCGATGTCTTCAACGCGATCATGATCACGCGCGGCGCCGGCGCGGCGGCCGCGCTGCTCGACACCTCGCAGCCGGCCATCAGCCGTTCGCTAGCCAAGCTAGAGGCCGAGCTCGGCTTCAGGCTTTTCGACCGCATTCGTGGCAGGCTGGTGCCGACACGCGAAGGGGAGTTGTTCCATGCCGAGGTGAAAGCCAACCTGGTCGGGCTCGACCGGCTGAAGCTGCGGGCGGCCCAGATCAAGGAGGTCGGCACCGGTACCATCCGCGTCGCCTCCCTGTCGGCACTCGGGCATGGGCTGGTGCCGCGCGCCATCGTAGCGTTCTCGCACCGGCATCCGCAGGTGCGAATCAGCTATCAGGTCCGCACCTCCAATATCGTGCGCGACCTGGTCGCCTCTGGCAGTTTCGATATCGGGCTCGCGGCCGACGAGGTCGACACCAGCGGCGTGCTGCACAGCGTCTTCACCACACCGCGCGCCGTCTGCGTGATGCCGAAGAACCACCGGCTGGCGCGGAAGCAGATAATCACACCGGCCGATCTCGCCGACGAGGCCTTCCTGGCATTGTCGCCGGAAGATACGGCGCGGCTCGCGATGGACAAGATCCTGGCCGCGCATGGGGTGCGACCGCGCATCCTGATCGAAACGCCCTACGGCCTGACCATCGCTATCCTTGCAGCGAAGGGCATGGGAATCGGCTTGGTCAATCCCTCCGTCATTGCGGACGGCATGATCGGCGGTATTTTGGCCAGGCCATTCGAGCCAGCCGTCAATTTCCGCGCGCTACTCCTGCGCCCGCCGGACGGCATCAATTCGACCTTGATCACCGACTTCATTGGCGAACTCTATGCCGCTCGCAATATGCTATCGAGCGAGGCATAGGGGCGTTGTCACGGCAACTGCGTGTCAGGGATCGCTGCGATAGATGCGGGGGATGAACACTTCGCAGATCAGCTACAAACGGCATCGGTTCCCACCCGAGATCATTGCCCACGCGCTGTGGCTGTATTATCGATTTCCGCTGAGCCTGCGTCATGTCGAAGAAATGCTGCTCGAGCGCGGCATCGTCGTTTCCTACGAGACGATCCGTCGCTGGGGCAGGAAGTTCGGGCCGGACTACGCCCGGCACCTGCGCCGCAAGCAGCCCAGTTGAAATGATATCTGGCACCTCGACGAAGTCGCCATCACGATCGCCGGCAAGAAGCATTGGTTATGGCGCGCCGTCGACCAGGACGGCTATGTGTTCGACGAGATCGTCCAGACCCGGCGCAACACCAAGGCCGCCAAGCGCTTGCTGATACGGCTGTTGAAGAAGCAGGGCCAGGTGCTCAAGCGCATGATCACCGACAAGCTCGGCTCCTATGGAGCAGCGCGGCGTCAGGTCATGATGGACATCGAGCACCGGTCGCACAAGGGCTTGAACAACAGAGCGGAGAATTCGCATGTGCCACTGCGAAAACGAGAGCGGATGATGCAAGGTTTTCGATCACCGGGGAGCCTCCAGCGTTTCGTCTCGACCTTCTCTGCAGCCCGCAATCTCTTCGTCCCGCCCCGTTCAAAACGCGCCCCCTTTCAGATCCATCTTCACCGCCTGAATGCCATGGCGCAATGGAAACCTGCTGCCGGCGTGATCGCCTGAAATCATTCCCAAAAGTCACAACCACAGCCCATCTCCGTCTATGTGACATCACCGCCGACGCAGGTCCGCAGCAGTACTTGTGCAAGAGATCATCGATTCAGGGTGGCGGCATCGGCTTGTCACCGAGTGTGCGCAAGTACGCGATCAGGTCGACCCGTTCGGTCTCGTCCGAGACACCAGGTATCTCCATCTTAACGCCCGGCGTGGTGAGCATGGGCCCGAAGAGATATCTGTTCAGGTCCTCTTACCTCCACACGCCTTCCCAGCCGAGCAAAGCGTCGGAGTAACGCATTTTTGCCATGGATGCCTTATCGCGGCCGACGACGCTCCACAAGTTCGGTCCCGTTTTGTTCCCTCCCAGTGGCTCGGCATTGTGGCAACGGTCACACGCGCGGGTGACGTAGGTCCGGCCTTTCTCGACATCGGCAGAAGCCAACTTCGTTGAGATCGGGGCCGGTGTTGGCAAGACGACGCCGTGCGACATGAGATAGTCGGCAACTTCGCGTTGCCCCTGGCGTTTTGCCAGATGGAGTGGTGTCTTGGCGCCGGGCTCGACTGTGCGGTCATGCAGCGCGCGCCAGGGGTATCCGAGGCGCTGCAATTGCTACGCGGCTACCTCTGCACACTCGAAAAGCATCCACTCAACGGTTCTGCGGAAGCCCGTGAGATCATCCGCCGGCACATCTTCGATCTCGTTTTGCTCGCCATCACACGCACGGCTCTTTGGGACAGACCAGTATGAGCGCGGTCGTCGCCGCGCGCCTGGCCGCCATAGTCGACTACATCACGGATTGACGGCAATCGTGGCATTCGCTCGCTCCGCGTCCGGCGGATTGGCGGCAGCGCCAGCTAAAGACGAGTAACGAAGGCCGCGGGGTGCGATTACCGATGAAGGCACGCCGTGATCAAAGACCCGATCCGGAGAAACGTCACTGCGAAGCACTTTCCGATACATCGGGCACGATGATGTAGCCCTGATCGATCAGTTGCAGCCTCGTTTCCTCGAAATGCCGCTTGAAGCCGCTCTTGATTTGCTCGGGTGGGTATCGCCAGCCATTCGCAAAGGCACGGCGCAAGAGATCGGAATAGACGCGGTCGCTGGCAAGCCTTACCGCTTCTATGGAGATTGGCGTTCCCACTGGCGTCGTTTCGCCGGAGAGACTTGGCGCGGTCGAAAGAGCCAGCACCAGCATGCCGGCGACTGCGGATGACTTTCTCATGGATGCCTCCTGACATTTTGCCTGGCCTGGACAGTGAACCGGGCAACGTGTTGTGGATCCGTGGATGCTAGGAGCGGCAACGACTTGGCGGGATCGTACAGATGGAGTGTTTTTGGTGTCGCATCTGTAGTATTTTCGCTGTGTCGCGAAATCGGTACGTTCCCGACCATACGCGCCGCGGATCGGAATGACGCAATGCTTGACGCAGTCGGCAATCCTCTGACCGGGCTTTCGGACCGGGAGCGGGTGGTCGCTGCGAAATTCGCCGAAGGCATGACCTATCGTGAGATCGGCGAGACGCTGTTCATCGCGCCGACCACCGTTCGAACCCATCTGTCGGTGGTCTATCGAAAGCTTGGCGTTAGCAGCAAAGTGGCGTTGGCAAGCCTGCTCTCGAGTGAGAGCCGGCAAGAGTCCGGACAAGCTCGTTTCGAGGGTCTGTCGCCCGGCGGCTCCGGGCCACCGGTCATCGCGGTCCTGCCCTTTGAAAATTTGAGCTCGGACGAGCGTTGGGGAAGGCTGGCCGACGGTTTGTCCGCCGATATTATTGTCGATCTCGCGCGTTACTCCGCCCTTGCGGTGATTGCCCGCCAGACGATGCTGATGTTCAAGGGAAGGCGCGATGATCTGCGCTCCATCGGTCGGGAGTTGAATGCCGACTATTTGCTCGAAGGGAGCCTTCAGGCTACCGGCGAGCAGTTCCGCATTTCGGTGCAGCTTGTCGATGTGAGGAGTGGTGCCGATCTTTGGGCGGCGCGATACGATCAATCGGCCGACAATCTGTTTGCTACGCAAGACATGGTCACCGAGAACGTCGTCAATGTCCTTGTCAGCTGCTGCGGCAAGCTTGCCCACCTTGGACGGGATGTCATCCGGCGCAAGCCGCCCGCCAGCCTGGGTGCCTATGACTACTATCTGCTCGGCGTCGAACAGCACAATGTGTTCACCCGCACCTCGAACGTGGAAGCAATCCGTCTCTTGTCGCGCGCAGTCGAACTCGATCCGGGGCTGGCGCGAGCCTGGTTGACGTTGGGATTTTCTTACGCCGTCGAAGCCTGGTACGCGAGTAATCCATCCGTCTCGCTGGAACGCTGGTACTCGTGCATGGAACAAGCTCTTTTGCTCGATCCGGGAGACAGCATGGCCCGTCAGGGCATGGCCGACATTCGCGCGGCGCGAGGCGACTTGGGAGCCGCTGCCGAGGAACTCGATCGCGCTTTGGCCGCCGCTCCAAACGATGCCGATACGCTGGCGATGATTGCCGGAAGCCGAGCACTGGTGACAGGTGATCCGCAGCAGGGCTGCGTGTTGATCCAGAGGGCTCTACGTCTCAACCCGCTAGCTCCGCTCTGGTACTTCAGCATGCTTGGTCGCACGAATTTCGTGGTCGGGCGCTACCGGGAGAGCGTCGTGGCGTTCCAGCAGAGCCCGCCCGATTCGCCGGCAACCCTGTTGTTCCAGTCGATGGGACATGCGATGCTCGACGAAGTACCACAGGCCGCGAAGATCGCCGCCCGATTGGCGAGCGAATTCCCCGGCTTTACCGTCGAGGGGTTCATCAGAACCTATCCGGTCACCAATCCTCCCGCGCTTGTCGCCATCCGCGAAGGTGCACGGCGGGCCGGATTGAGATAGCTTCTCCGCTAGCGCTTGCGGCCGGAGCCAGTTCTTGGATTGCGCTCCATTTCTTGCCAGCTTTCATCGATGAGTGCAAAATCGCACTCGTCAGAAAGACAGTTCTGAAGGCCGCCTGAAGAAGCACTGGAAATGTGGGTCAGGATCGCGACCTTATCGACCGTTCGTCTGTACGTCAGGATTTGGCGCTCCTTTCTCGTTCCAATCGGCGAGAGGGAAGGCAAAAAACACCCAACCAAGTCGTTTGACGCTCATTTAGGGCGTTCTCGAGGGCGGATGTTCGAACCAGCGGGACGCGCCATTTCGCGCCATTCGAGTCGCGCCTCCTAAGCCGACCTTCACGCACTGGCCGGAGTCGACCCTAAGCAGAAGCTCGCTTGCTCCGGGTCAATTCACGGCCATGACCCAAAGCTGTCATTCCGCCCGTACGTGTCGTAGCTTCTAATGGCTTGCCGATGGGAGGCGTCATATCCGAGCGCCCGATTGCCCTGACATAAGGCGCTGGTATTGTGTAGTTGATTGGGCTCCAAAGCGGAGCCGTCACACGTGGGAGGAGTCCGAGCGTGGTCGAGAGCGCCGTGCAGCGCCGTTTGGCCGCCATACTCGCTGCCGATGTGGTCGGTTACAGCCGGCTCATGGGCCATGACGAGATGGGCACGCTGACTACGCTGAGGGCGCTGCGAGCCGAGCTGGTCGATCCAAAGATCGCCGAACACATGGGTAGGATTTTCAAGGCGACCGGCGATGGGGTTCTGGCTGAGTTCCCCAGCGTTGTTAACGCCGTTGCCTGTGCGGTCGACATCCAGCGGCGGCTGGAGGCGCGCAACGCCGACATGCCAGAGGACCGCGCGATCCGACTGCGGATCGGGGTCAACCTGGGCGATGTCATCGTCGAGGGCGAGGACATCTTCGGAGACGGAGTGAACATTGCGGCTAGGCTTGAGAGCGTCGCCCCGGCCGGTGGCATAGCGGTGTCGGGCACAGTGCGTGACCACCTGGGCAACCGGCTCGATCTGCAGTTCGAGGATATGGGCGAGCAGGCGCTGAAGAACATCGAGCAGCTGGTGCGCGTTTGCCGAGTGCGCCCAGCCGATACCTCTGCCTTGGTGCGTCGCGCACTGTCGCTACCCGATAAGCCGTGGGTCGCCGTCTTGCCGTTTGTCAATATGAGCGGCGATCCAGAGCAGGAGTACTTCTCCGACGGCATCACAGAGGACATCATTACCGAACTTTCGCGCTTTCGGTCGCTGTCCGTCATCGCCCGCAATTCCTCGTTCACCTACAAGGGACGGACGATGAAGATCCCCGACGTGGCGCGCGACTTGGGCGTGACCTATGTACTCGAGGGAAGCGTTCGTCGCGCCGGGAATCGTCTGCGCATAACCGCGCAGCTCATCGACGCTGAGACCGGCAGCCACATCTGGGCGGAGCGCTATGATCGAGAAATTGCCGATATGTTTGCGGTTCAGGACGAGATAACCCAGAGGATCGTGGGCATGCTGGCCGTGGGCCTCGAAGACGATTCCTTGGAACGCGCTAAGCGTAAGCACCCTGAAAACCTCATCGCCTATGACCATTGGTTGCGCGGCAAACATCTCTTGTGGACGGTGGGTCAGAACAATCTTGAAGCGCGCCAACACTTCGAAAAGGCTGCTGCCACAGACCCAAGCTTTTCGCGCGCCTATTCCGGTTTAGCGGTGACCTACCAGATGGAAGCGCTTGATTTGCTAATTGCGGCAGAAGGTAGAGGCGCTTATGACATGGCCTTTGATTGCGCCAAACGGGCCCTCGCGCTCGATGAAGCCGATTATCAAGCCCACATCGCGCTGGCATGGCCTTGCCTCTATCGGGGCGACTATGAGCGCATGAAGAAACATGTGGATCGCGCCATCATGTTCAACCCTAACGATGCCGACAGCCTCGCCAATGCCAGCTACATGCTCGCAATGTATGGAGAAGGGGAAAAGGCGGTTGCCTGCGGCGAAGCGGCAATGCGTCTCAATCCACGATACCCCGATTGGTATATCGCCTTTCAGGCGACTGCCCTATTTACCGCAAGGCGGTATCCCGAGGCCCTAGCCGCGCGGATCAGAGTCCCCGACTACTTTATCGATTCGACTTTTTTCGGCGCAGCTATACTTGCCAAGCTTGATAGGCTTGCCGAGGCAAAGCTATGGGCGGAAAAAGCAGTAGCGAGGCTGAAAGCAAGGCCGGGGGGCGTTGAGCAAGCAGCCAAAGGATGCATCCAGCTTCTGCTCGACAACAACCCATTCCGTCGTCAAGAAGATCGTGATCACTTCGCAGAGGCGATGCGCATGGCTGGCGTGCCCGGATAGCCGCTTCGATCCATTCCGGCTGATGTACGTCGAACAGAGTGTTTAGGAGGTAGTGGTGAAAGCACTCACTTTACTGATGGTGAATGACTACCCCGACTATATCGACGCGGGGGAGTGGGCGCGATCTCTCAAGGCGCGCGTTTCGGGCCTCGACTTCCGGTTATGGCCCCATCACGGCGATCCCGGCGACATTGACTTGGTGCTGATCGATAAGGGTACGCCGCGCAGGTTTTTTGAAGGTATGACGCGATTGCGTGCAGTTGCCTATCTCGGCGCGGGCATAGACGGCTTGCAACTGGGTGAGCTGCCTGCGGGCGTTGGCGTCGTACGTTTGGCGACCCGCGAACTTGCCTCTGAGGTTGTGCAGTACATTGTTCTCAGAGTACTGTGCCGGCAACGCCATGTCGTTGAATATGCTCTCCAACAGACCCAGAAGAGATGGCGCCCGATCGCGCCACGGAAGACCAGCGAGACCCGCATCGTTATCCTTGGGGCTGGGCGTATCGGTGGATGGGCCGCGCGACTCTTCGCCGAGCTGGGATATCGCACGGCGGCATGGTCCCGCAACCCTAAGCAAATCGCCGATGTGGCCTGTTACGCTGGTGCCCCAGCGCTTAAGGAGGCCTTGGCTGAACGAGACTTCGTCGTGTGCGCGCTGCCGCTGACCACCGAAACTCGAGGAATACTTAATTCCGAAACTTTCCGTCTGATGAAGCGCGGCGCCTACCTCGTTAATGTCGGACGCGGAGCACACGTCGACGAGGCTGCACTTCTGCACGCCATTGACGCTGGGCAACTGTCAGGCGCCTGCCTCGATGTTTTTACCTCGGAACCGCTCGACCAGGCGAGTCCGCTATGGGCCCATCCGAAGGTGACCATCACACCACATGTGGCAAGCTATTGGGTCGATTCGGGCATAGCGCAGGTGGCAGGTCTGTGCGAGCAGATCAAGTTGGGCAATGACATCACCAATCTCGTAAATCTTGAGCGGGGCTACTAAGGGCCCGTATGGCAATAACTGCTTCAGTTCCTTGACGGGATTCGGCCAATTGCCGCGGCCTAATAAACCTAATCGATTCGAAAATTTCTGTACGGACCCTAAGTGCGGGCTAAGAATCCACTCTTAGTCCGTTAATGGCGCTGCCTGCTCGTTCCGCTCGACGAGACAGACGGCAGAGAACCACCCAACCAAGCCGTTTGACCCGCACTGGCGGCTGCTGAGTAGGCGAAGTCCGCATCGCCTCGATCGCGCCAAGAGCGGACATGCGCCTTAGTCGTTCGTGAGAGGCAGCCGCCCAGTGGCACGCCGCTCCGCCGCCGCCAGGGCCGCTGGAGCCCGATCTGCGCCAATGACCTGACCTCCGCTGCCAACCATCTCGGAAACCAGGAATGTAACGTCACCCGCGCCACAGCCCACGTCGAGCACGCGCATCCCGGGGCTCATGCCCGCAGAGAGCAAGATTCTTCGCGTGATCGGGTTAATGATGCCCGCCTGATGGCTGAGACGCCTGATCTCGCGATCGGAATGGACGAGAATATACGGGACGTGAACGTCGGCACCAGCGCCACCGGCGACTTCCATGGCCTGCCTCCCCTCATACGACTGTTCCCCAAATGGGGCATCGTGCTGGTCGACGACTATGCGCCGATGCGGCAGCCAGTCAACGAGACTCGCTGTCCACCTCAATGCGAATGTCGCTTCAGGGTCACGACCGCCGGTTCCGCTAAAGGTCAGCTTTCGGGCCGCCAAATCGCCCCGGGAAGGGTGGGTTCGGGTCATGGGCGTGAATTCGCCCTCGACGAACGAACTTCCGCTCGGGGTCGTCTTTGCCCGTTGGCGCGCTGTCGCAAATTTGGGCGCCGCCGCATCACGATTGGACCCTCAATCTTTCGCCATTCAACTCTGCTTGACCCCCCTAGCAACCGCGGCGCAGTGTTGCCATGCGTGCGTAATATGCGCAGTCCAATTGGGGTCGTCCTTGGTGAGTGCAGCGGACGTCAATACGGGCAGCCATCGTGACATCAAGCGCCAAGGATCTCATCGCCAAGGGCTATATCGGCGAACTGTCCACCCATTCGCGCGGCTCGACAGTCGAGGTCGCGATCGCGCGGACCGACCACAAGAGCGCGCCGAAACCGGCCTGCGGCGCGACCGATGTCGATATGCTCGATTTCGGCACTGGCTTCGAGTGTTCGACCCGGCGAGCGAAACGGCTCACCGACCGCTCGCCAGTGAAGTAGCGGCAAACCGCGAAAGACTTGTCGAGGCGATGCGCGCCGGCGGCTTCAACAATTATGCGCGCGAATGGTGGCATTTCACGCTGGAAAACGAGCCGTTTCCAAGAGAACGCTTCAACTTTCCCGTCGGCGCCGAGTAGCTCCGCCGGCCACCGTGGGATGAAACCCTCGTTGCCCCTGCGCGGCCATTGCCGAAGGGCTGGCGGTTTCTAATTATCGCCTCCGGGAGCCCAGGATCCCGAGTCACGCTGTGTGAGGAAAAACATTCCTCCTTTAGAGTAAAATAGGCGAAAAATTGCTTCAATAGGCCAAAAAAGGCAACATTGAATGCATCTAAATTCTATCAATTCGGTAGATTTGGCGCGAGTTCAACGGAGGCGGAAATGACCAAACCTCATTTCAGGAAACTGCTCGGCGCGCTGGTCGCCACATCTGTCCAGTTCGGCACGCTCGGTTTCGCGTTTGCCGACACCACCATTCTCAACGTGTCCTATGACCCGACGCGTGAGCTCTACAAGCAATTCGACGAGGCCTTCGCCGCTCACTGGGAGGGCGAGACGGGCGAGACCGTCACCGTCCAGCAGTCGCATGGCGGGTCGGGCGCGCAGGCTCGCGCCGTGATCGACGGCCTCGACGCCGACGTGGTGACGCTGGGGCTGCAAGGCGACATCGACGCGATCGTCTCGAAAACGAAGAAGATCAATCCCGACTGGCGGACGAAGTTCGAGAACAATTCGGCTCCTTATACCTCGACCATCGTCCTCCTCGTCCGCAAGGGCAACCCGAAGGGCATTCACGATTTTGGCGATCTCACAAAGGACAGCGTCCAGGTGATCACGTCCAATCCCAAGACCTCCGGTGGTGGCCGGTGGGCCTACCTCGCGGCCTGGGCCTGGGCCAACACCAACGATGGCGGCGATGAAGCCAAGACCAAGGAATTCGTCGGCAACCTCTATTCCCATGTTCCGGTGCTTGACACCGGCGCGCGTGGCTCTACCGTGACCTTCGCGCAAAAGGGCCTTGGCGACGTGCTGATCGCCTGGGAAAACGAGGCCTATCTGGCGCTGGACGAGTTCGGCGCCGATCAGTTCGAAATCGTCATCCCGCCGACCTCGATCCTCGCCGAACCGCCGGTCGCCGTTGTCGACGCCAATGTCGATGCCAAGGGCACACGCAAAGTTGCCGAAGCCTATCTGGGCTATCTCTATTCCAAGGAAGGCCAGACGATCATCGCCAAGAACCACTACCGTCCGGCGAAGCCCGACCTGGTGCCTGCGGAGGATTTCGCCAAACTGCCGGAAATCAAGCGGATCAGCATCGACGATCCAATTTTCGGCGGATGGACGAAGGCGCAGCCTTACCATTTCGGCGACGGTGGTATATTCGACCAGATCTACAAGCCAGCGCAGTAAGATAAAATCTAGATCAGGACGACACCCGCCAAGGCGAGGTAGCGATTCAGGCAGCCGAGCGTCATTCCGGGTTTCGGATTGACGCTCGGCTTCTCGCTTGCCTACCTCACGCCATCATCCTCATCCCCCTCTCAGGGTTGGTCTGGCGATCGGCGGCGCTCGGCTGGACCGATTTCTGGGCGATCGTCACCGATCGCCGTACCATCAACGCGCTTGAAATCAGCTTCGGTACCGCCTTCATTGCCGCCGCCGTCAACGTCGTCTTCGGCACGATCGTCGCGTGGGTGCTGGTGCGCTACAGCTTTCCAGGCCGCCGCATCGCCGATGCCATGG
>NZ_JAMYPT010000018.1:0-106801 GCF_040320505.1 Mesorhizobium sp. M0678
TCAGGAGTGCGGCGTGAACCGCTTCGACGCACCTCCTGCAACAAACAGAAGCGGACATCTGATGTGCTACAAAAACCGGACAACTTGAAAAGCTACCGACAGAGCGGCGCGTTCAATCGTGATCGCCTCTGCCCAAACGGAAAAGGGCGCCACCGGCGCCCTTGAAACTGCTTATCCGTCACCCGGCCTCAGCTGTCGAGGAAGCTTCTGAGCTTGCGCGACCGGCTCGGGTGCTTGAGCTTGCGCAGCGCCTTGGCTTCGATCTGGCGGATGCGCTCGCGGGTGACCGAGAATTGCTGGCCGACCTCTTCAAGCGTGTGGTCGGTGTTCATGCCGATGCCGAAGCGCATTCTGAGCACGCGCTCTTCGCGCGGCGTCAGCGAGGCCAGCACGCGCGTCGTCGTCTCGCGCAAATTGGCCTGGATCGCCGCGTCGATCGGCAGGATCGCCATCTTGTCCTCGATGAAATCGCCGAGATGCGAATCCTCCTCGTCGCCAACCGGCGTTTCGAGCGAGATCGGCTCCTTGGCGATCTTCAGCACCTTGCGCACTTTTTCCAGCGGCATTGCGAGTTTTTCCGCCAGTTCTTCCGGCGTCGGCTCACGGCCGATCTCATGCAGCATCTGGCGCGAGGTGCGCACGATCTTGTTGATCGTTTCGATCATGTGCACCGGAATGCGGATGGTGCGCGCCTGGTCGGCGATCGAACGGGTGATCGCCTGCCGGATCCACCACGTCGCGTAGGTCGAGAACTTGTAGCCGCGGCGGTATTCGAATTTGTCGACCGCCTTCATCAGGCCGATATTGCCTTCCTGGATCAGGTCGAGGAACTGCAGGCCGCGATTGGTGTATTTCTTGGCGATGGAGATGACGAGGCGCAGATTGGCCTCGACCATTTCCTTCTTGGCGATCGCGGCTTCGCGCTCGCCCTTCTGCACCTGGTTGACGATCTTGCGGAATTCCTGGATCGAAATCGCCGTCTCGGTGGCGAGGTTCTGGATCTCGGCGCGCAGGTCGCGGATGGCGTCCTTCTCGTTCTTGGTGAATTCCTTCCAGCCGCGCGAAGTCAAATTGCCGATCGAGCGGGTCCAGTTCGGATCGAGCTCCGAGCCCTGATATTCCTTGAGGAATTCCTCGCGGCGCACGCCATAGCTTTCGGCCAGCCGCAACAGCTTGCCTTCGTTCTGCACCAGGCGCTTGTTGATGTCGTAGAGCTGCTCGACCAGCGCCTCGATGCGCGCCGTGTTCAAGGACAGCGACTTCACCGCCTTGATCAGTTGGTCCTTCAATTCCTTCAGCCGGCGGTCCTGACTGGGCGACAGCGTGCCGGCGGCGGCCAGCCGGTTCTCGACCTGCTGGTCCTGCAGCTTGCGCAGTTTCTTGTAGGTGTCGGCAATGACGTCGAGCGTCTCCATCACCTGCGGGCGCAGTTCCGCTTCCATGGCCGCCAGCGACAGGCTCGCCTCGTCATCGTCTTCCTCGTCGTCGTCCACCAGGCCACGCGTGTCGCCGCCGACATTGGTGATGTCGTCCTCGTCCTCGCGCGAACGGCGCGACTTTTCCTCGGTCTTGGCTTCCTCGATACGCTCGACAACCGGCGCCTGCTTGGCCTCCGGCCCGGCATAGGTCGCCTCGAGGTCGATGATCTCGCGCAGCAGGATCTTCGATTCGTTGAGCTCGTCACGCCAGATGATGATGGCCTGGAAAGTCAGCGGGCTTTCGCAAAGGCCCGCGATCATCGTCTCGCGGCCGGCCTCGATGCGCTTGGCGATCGCGATTTCGCCCTCGCGCGACAGAAGCTCCACCGAGCCCATCTCGCGCAGATACATGCGGACCGGATCGTCGGTTCGGTCGGTCGGCTCTTTCTTGGTCGTGGTGGCGGCGACGGCGGTGCCGGTCTGCTCGGCGAGCTCGTTGGCGTCTTCCTCGGCATCAGCGGCGGTGTCGGCGGCTTCGGGCTCCTCGCCCTGCTCGTCGTCCTCGACCACGTTGATGCCCATGTCGGAAAGCATGGCCATCGTGTCCTCGATCTGCTCGGAGGTCACTTCCTCCGAGGGCAGCACCGAATTCAGCTCGTCCATGGTGACATAACCGCGCTTCTTGGCGGCCTTGATCATCTTCTTGACAGCATCGTCGGAAAGGTCGAGCAGAGGGCCATCGGTCGCGGCCTCGCGTTCGGTCTCGACTTCTTCCTTTTCTTTTGTCGCCATAGTCTTTATTTTCTCCAAGCGGCTGAGTATCAAAGCCGCGTAAGCTGCCGGTCCGGTCAAATTGGATGCGCTCCTTCCAGAACGCGCTTTACCGGGCCAGTAACTGCATCTCTCGTTAAGTCCAGATTAACCCTGATATCTGTGGCAAGCTGACTGCCTGTCCAGTGATCAGTACCTTACATCGCTGCATTCCCGTCGATGCCGGGGCGGGTTAACGTTTCGAATCGACCTGATTCCGCCATTCTGCCGGAAGGTCAAGCGCCTCTCGCATGATTCGCATGAAAAAAGCGAATCAATTACCCGACTTAGAGCACCGCACGCTTGATTCAACGCGCAAGCACGGCCTTACATTTCAGTCTTCTGGAGGCTTCGATCTAAACGCGCCCAGCTCTGCCCGACGATACGCCAAACCCTTCGATCAGCGCTTCCGTTGCCTGCACATCACGAAATTGCGCCTGGATTTCGACCAGGTGCCGGTAATTTTCGTCCGTGGGATCGCTGGCGAGCGCTGCTTCCGCCTGCTTCAGCTCCTTATGTAAGGTGCGCGCGCTGCGCTGCAAGTGGAGAGCTTGGCTGAACGCATCGCGAGCATCGTCGAGTGCTGCCGTTTCCAGCGCCGGCCATTGCCGCGCACGTTTGATCAGCGCCACCGCGCGCTGCCAGATCTCACCGCAGCCGGCCCGCTCGATCGTCGCGATTACAGCCTCGCGGTTGTTGGCCATATCGTGCGCCATGGCGTCGAGGATGGCCGCATGCAGCCGCTTCAGATCGGAATTGGCGAGATCGAGGAACTCGACATGGGCGAAATTCTCGTCGATCAGCACGGGATGGTTGACGAGGGCCGCAATGATCGTCGCCTCGCGCACCGACATGCCCTCGCCGCCGCGTTTGACCAGCGCCGAGCGGCCGAGGCTTTCGGTGATCGCGGTGCGCCCACCGGCACCGCCGCCACGTGCAAACTGTCCGCCGGGTGCTGAGACCCTGCCCGGGAAGCGCTCACCGGGCCGTCCGTCCTGACGTCCCTGGCGTCCGCGCTGGGCACCGAAGAAGCTCTGCACGCGCTCGCGCATTTCCTGTTGGTAGTGATAGCGAAGGCTCTCGTCGCGGATGCGGCTGGTCAGTTCGCGTAGCGTCTTTTCGAGCTCCGCCCGCCGTTCCGGCGTGTCGAAGATGCCGCCGGCGGTCTCGCGCATCCACAAGAGGTCGGCCAGCGGCCGCGCCTCGGAAAGCACGGCGCGGAACGCATCCGGCCCGTCACCCTTGACCAGATCGTCGGGATCCTTGCCCTCCGGCAGCAGGGCGAAGCGCACGGAGCGGCCTGCCTGGACCGCCGGCAGCGCCATGTCGGCGGCGCGCCACGCTGCCTTCAACCCGGCTTGGTCGCCGTCGAAGCACAGCACCGGCTCGCCAGCCATGCGCCATAGAAGTTCGAGCTGGTTTTCAGTCAACGCGGTGCCGAGCGGCGCCACCACGTTTTCGAAGCCGGCCTGCGCCAGCGCGATCACATCCATGTAGCCTTCGACGGCAATGACGGTGCCGCCCTTGGCCAGCGCCCCCTTTCCCAGTGCTTGCCGCGCACGGGCGAAATTGTAGAGCACGTTGCCCTTGTGGAAGAGCTCCGTATCGGGCGAGTTCATATATTTGGCCAGCGCATCCGGCGCCAGTGCCCGCCCTCCGAAGGCGATGATCTTGCCCCTGGAATCCGGGATCGGGAACATGATGCGGTCGCGGAACCAATCATAGGAAACCGGGACGTCGTCGCCATGGCGCACCAGCCCGCACGCCTCGATGTCGGCCTTGGGGACACCCTTGGCGGCAAGATGCTCCTTCAGCGCATTGCGGCTGTCGGGGGCATAGCCGAGGCGGAAAGACTGCTGCGTCGCCGGTGTCAGCCCCCGGTCGCGCAGATAGGCGCGGGCCTTTGCCCCTTCCGGTCCCTGCAGCCGTTCCTGGAAGAACGCCGTCGCCATCTCCATGACGTCAGTCAGGCTGGCGCGTTCCTTTTCGCGCCGCTCCTCCTGGGCATCGCGAACCGGCATCGGCACGCCGGCCATGTCGGCGATCTTCTCGACCGCTTCAGGAAAGCTCATCCCGTCAAGTTCGGTCAGGAACTTGAAATGGTCGCCCGAAACCGAGCAGCCGAAGCAATGGTAGCGGCCCTTCTTGTCCTCGCAGTGGAAGGACGGGCTCTTCTCGCCATGGAAGGGACAGCACGCCCAATAGTCGCCGCGCGGCGCGTTAGTCTTCTTCCTGTCCCACGCGACGCGCTGGCCGATCACCGAAGAAATCGGCACGCGGTCGCGGATCTCGTCGAGGAAAGCAGGTGGAAAGCGCATGGGGGGACAGCCCGTTTGGCCTCCATATAATCACACGGGCGAAGCCCGACGACTCCTAATGGCGATCATACCCGGTTTTCACAGGCCAAAAAGAGAAAGCGGCCCGCGGGCCGCCTTCTCGATCTAAACCGACGCAGCGCGGTCAGCCGTTCCGGGCTCATTGCGCGGCGATAGCACCGAAGATCAGGCCGGAGAGAACGCTGACCAGCAGATAGTCGTTGCCGACCCGGATCCATTCCTGCCCGGGACCCGGACGGCGCAGGCCATAGTGGCGATAGTCGCGGATCGGCTGGTGACGCTTCCAGCTGGAATATCTCTGGCCGTTGCGCCAATGGCTGCGCTTCACGACGATCTTTTTCTTCACTACGACGCGCTTGTTCACGTCGACATGCCTGCCGGGCCTTTGCCAGTCGACCTGGCTGTAGTTCGACTGCGGCGCGTTTGGTGTGTTCAGAGGTGCAGCCTGGCCCTGCCAGGTGGTTGCAGCCAGCATCGAGAAGGCAATGGCGGAAAGAACGACGCGTTTCATGGCGGGTACTCCTTGGTTGTCGATGCCTAGGGAATAGAGCCGGACGGATGAACCGAAACTGAACACCGAGATTACGTTTTCGTAATGATTTCTTATATTTAGAACGACTAATTCAGCGCTACCTTTAAAGCTGGCATCCGCGAATGGACGCATGACCCGCCGCAACTCCGCAGTCTATGCAACCATTTTGTCAGCCATCCATTTCCGACACGCTCCGTCGCGTGCCAACAGGCGTCGGAACCGGGCAAAATTTATTATTCGGCTAAAATAAATCGGAGTAATATCAACCTCTGCAATGTCCACGATTCGCGCCCACTTTTGCACCCTTGACGTCACGGCGCCCGCGTCGCTGGCATCTGTTGGGTTGCGGGGTCGGGCATGAGTGGCTCTGTCGTTTTGCTGCACCTTGCCGGTGCGGTCGCATTGATGCTGTTTGCCACCCGTTTGGTGAAGACCGGCGTCGAGCGCGCCTATGGCGATGTGCTGCGCCACAAACTGCGCGCCACAATGCGCAATCCGTTCATGGCGGTTCTGGCCGGCTGCGGCCTGGCTGTCGCGCTGCAAAGCTCGACCGCCGTCACCTTGCTGGTCGGCTCATTCGCCGGCTCCGGTATTGTCAGCGGCATGTCGGGCCAGCTTGCGGTGCGCGGCGCCGAGATCGGCTCAGCACTGGTGGTCAAGCTGCTCACCTTCGATCTGTCGCTGCTGGTGCCGATCTGCCTGGTCGCCGGCACCGTCATGTTCATGGCCACCGAGCGGCGCGACTGGCGCCAGTTCGGCCGCATCCTGGTCGGCATCGGCCTGCTGCTTCTGTCGCTGGAGATGATCGGCCAGGCGTCGGAGCCACTGCGCCAGAGCACGCTGATGCCGCTCATCGTCGATTACTTCTCCGGCGATCCGGTCACCGCCTATCTTCTGGCGGCGTTGGTCACCTGGCTGTTCCATTCCTCGATCGCCGCGGTGCTGCTGATGGTGACGCTGGCCGGCCGCGGCTTCATCCCGCCCGAACTCGGCATCGTGCTGGTGCTCGGTGTCAATCTCGGCTCTTCGATCATCGCGCCGCTTCTAACCCGCAACGCAGAACCCGGCGTTCGTATCGTGCCGATCGGCAATCTCCTGATGCGCGGCATGGGTTCGCTGATCATGCTGATCCTGTTCCTGACGTTCAAGCCGCCGGTCGCCTTCTTGGGCAGCACGGTGCCCGAGCAGATCGTCAATGCCCACATTGTCTTCAACATCCTGATCCTGATCGCCGGCCTACCGCTGGCGAGCCTGGTCTATCGCGCCTCGGAAAGGATCGTGGCGTTGGGCACCAAGCCCCAGGAAGCTAACGCGCTCGACGTCGTCGAGCTTTCGGCGCTCAACGAAAGTGCGCTCGACGTGCCGAGCCAGGCATTGGCCAACGCCACCCGCGAGGTGGTGCGGGTCTGCGAAACGGTCGAGATCATGCTGAAACGGATCATCGAGCTCTATGAGAGCGCCGATGCCGACAAGATCGGCGCGTTGGCCGCACTCGACGACCGTGTCGACAGGAAGCACGCTGCGATCAAGCTCTATCTGGCCAAGGTCACCAAGAACCCGTTGAGCGAGGACGAGGCGCTGCGTTGCCAGGAGCTGATCGGCGCCTGCGTCAAGCTGGAGCAGGTCGGCGACATCATCGTGCGCAACATGCTGGTCCACGTGAAGAAGAAATTCGAGCGCGGGCTGGAGTTCACGCCGGAAGGCTGGCGTGAGCTTTGCGCCTTCCATGGCTTGGTGCTTGCCAATGCCAGGCTTGCCTTCAACGTGCTGGTATCCCGCGATCCGGAGACCGCTCGCCAGTTGGTGCTGGAAAAGGACCGGCTGCGCGACCGCGAGAAGGAAACCAGCCAGAGCCATTTCGTGCGGCTGCGCGACGGCACCCCCAAGAGCGTCGAGACCAGCTCCATTCATCTAGACACCATTCGCGACCTCAAGCAGATCAACTCGCTGCTCGCCTCGATGGCCTATCCCGTGCTTGAGGAGCGCGGCCTGCTCACCGGTTCGCGGCTGAAGGCTGGATAGATTGCGTCCACAGGCCGGGTAGCTTCAGAACATCGCCTATGAAAATTGCTGTGGGCCAATGCGCAAAAATTATCTTTGCGCCACCTCCTGTCTGTCGGCTAAAGATCGCCGCATCTACCGCAAGGAAAGTCGATGGACACCCATTCTCGCAGCTTCGCCAAAGCGCTTTCCTGGCGCGTCACCGGCACCATCGACACGATGATCATTTCGCTCGTCGTGACCGGAAGCATCAAGCTCGCCGCGGCCATCGGCCTGACCGAGGTCGTCACCAAGTCGCTGCTCTACTATCTTCACGAGCGAGCGTGGCTGAAAATTCCTTATGGAAGGAAGGCAGCCGCCTAGCTCTTGCCTCCGCGGCGGGCGCCTGACCGGCGATCAAGAAAAGCTAAAGCGGCGTCGACAATTTCTGGATTGCCCGCTGCCCTCATCCGTGGTTTGAGGCGACCTTATCCGAGGATCGCCAGTCCGCCATGCTCCCCCTCATTGCCCTGTTCATTGCCGCCTTCGCCTTCGGCACCACCGAATTCGTCATCGCCGGCGTGCTGCCGCAGGTGGCGGAGGGCCTTGGCGTCGCGATCCCGACCGCCGGCTATCTCGTTTCCGGCTATGCCGGCGGCATTGCAGTCGGCGGCCCGCTGCTGGCGCTCGCCACCAAAAGGTTCTCCCGCAAGGCCCTGCTGCTTGGACTGACTGCAGCCTTCACCATCGGCCAGGCCGCCTGCGCGCTGGCGCCCGACTTCGCCTCGATGCTGCTGTTGCGGATAGCGGTGGCCGTGGCGCATGGCGCCTATTTCGGCGTTGCCATGGTGGTGGCCGTCGGCCTCGTGCGCGAAGACCAGCGCGGCATGGCGGTGGCGCTGATCCTGTCCGGCCTCACCGTATCGAACGTAATCGGCGTTCCGGCCGGCACGGCAATCGGCAACATCTGGGGATGGCATGCGACATTCTGGGTGATGTGCGCGCTCGGTGTGGTGGCCTTCACGGCAATCGGCGCCCTGCTGCCGCGCAAGACGGGATCGTCGAGCCCGTCGGCGAGCCTTGGAAGCGAGGTCCGCGTGCTCGCACGCCAGCAGGTCTGGACCTCGCTCATTATTATGCTGATGCTGATGATCGGCCAGTTCGGCCTGTTCACCTACATCACGCCGACGCTGCTTGAGGTCACAGGCCTCGACGAGAAATGGATACCTTGGGTGCTCTTGCTCAATGGGGTCGGCGCAACGATCGGCGTCTTCGTCGGCGGGCGGCTCGCCGACTGGAAGCTGATGCCGTCGCTCATCGCCATGCTTTTCCTACAGGCGGCAATGCTCGCCTTGATCTACGCTGTCAGCCCTTACCCGCTGCCGATGGTGATAGCGATCTTCGTCTGGGGCGGCCTCAACTTTGCCATCGGCACGCCGATCCAGACCCGCATCCTGACCTGGACCGCGGACGCGTCCAACCTTGCCTCGTCGCTCATCCCGTCGGGCTTCAATGTCGGCATCGCGCTCGCCGCATCGCTCGGCGCGGCGATGCTCAATGCCGGCTATGGCTATCGCAGCCTGCCGGTGGTTGGCGCGATCGCCATGCTGGTCGCGGTCGCGGTTGCGCTTGCCTCGCATGTCTGGGAATGGCGAAGCCGGGCTGCGCCGCCGCTGCCGGCTGCCGCCGAATAGGGCTACAGATCGATCCGGTAGCGCAGGCTTTCCGCGCCGCCATAGGCAGCGTCCTCGAAGAAACGCCCGACGAGCCGGCCGCCATTGGCCAGAACGACCTTCTGCGAGGGCACATTGTGAGGCTTGCAGGTGATTTCGACGAAGGGCAGGCCAACCGCCCTCGCCTCCACCAGCATCAGCCGCAGCGCCTCGGTCGCATAGCCGCGTCCCCGTTTCCACGGCACCACCGCATAGCCGATGTGGCCGAGCACATGCGACGGCAGCGCCGCGGTGCCGTGCTGCCAGCGCAGGCCGATTGAGCCTGCGACTTCCCCGTCCCAGATCCAGCGCCGGAATCCGGGCAGCCGCGGCACTGTCGAACCGTCGGGCAAGGTGATCGGCGGTCCCTTGCCATCGGAATCGTCGAGATCGCCAAGGAAAGTCGCTGGATCCTTTTCGATAGCCGCAAGCTGCTCGCGCGTCGTGTCGAGCAGCCGCACATTGTCCGGCGACCAGCCGCGCTCGAGGGCCGCCTTGTAGGACGGCAGGTGTTCAAGCGCCGGTTTGACGAGTTCGATCACGGGCGCGAGCTTTTGGCTGCCGGATTGCGGGCGCGACGGCAAGGGCCTTCGGCAGCTTACTGAAGCAGGCTCTTGACGATGCCGCTCGCCTTGGAAAAATCCATCTGACCGGCGTATTTCTCCTTGAGCGCCGCCATCACCTTGCCCATATCCTTGACGCCGCTGGCGCCGGTCTCGGCGATGGCGGAACGGACGGCGCTTTCCGTCTCGGCCTGACCCAGTTGCGTCGGCAGGAAGTCGCGGATGATGGCCATCTCGTCGCGCTCCTGCGCTGCAAGCTCCGGCCGCTTGCCGTCATCGAACGCCTTGGCCGACTCTTCGCGCTGCTTCACCATCTTGGCCAGGATCTGCAGGATTTCGTCGTCGCTGGCCGGCTCCTTGCCGGCGCCGCGATTGGCGATGTCGCGATCATGAATGGCCGCCTGGATCAGCCGCAATGTCGGCAGCCGGCGCTTGTCCTGCGCCTTCATCGCACTCTTCAGGGATTCGGCGATTTTGCCTCGCATGGTGCTTTCTCCTTCGAATGCCGCGGACAATAGTCGTGCCGATAGCTCAAGGCAAATTCGATAGCGTCCGGCAAACCGCTGATATTATTCGACGAAATAAATCCAGGCACGCACGGCGCGGCATCATTGACCGCCTTGGCGCCTTCCCCTATGTACTGGGCCTTGCATGAATTGAATTCTAGTGCACGTCGCCCAAAAATGCGTAGCGGTTTTGGGCAACGACAGGCACAAATGAAAACTTAGCGCGCCGAGGCTGTGAGATCGCCGCTTCGCGCCTTTTGTTGCGCCGACTGAGGGCGCGACCTTTAGGAGTGCCGCCATGGCAACGATGACAGCCGCGTCGACCCCCCCTTGGGCCAGCGAGAGGCCGACAGCCCTGCTGGTGCTGGCCGACGGCACTGTCATAGAGGGCCGCGGTCTGGGCGCCACCGGCTCCGCCGTCGCCGAGGTCTGCTTCAACACCGCGCTGACCGGCTACCAGGAGATACTCACCGACCCATCCTATGCCGGCCAGATCGTCACTTTCACCTTTCCGCATATCGGCAATATCGGCACCAATGACGAAGACATCGAGGACCTCAACCCGCTGGCCCGCGCCGGCGCGGTCGGCGCCGTGTTCAAGGCCGATGTCACCAACCCGTCGAATTACCGCGCCGGAACCGGTCTCGACCAGTGGCTGAAGAAGCGCGGCATCGTCGCACTTTCAGGCATCGACACGCGGGCGCTGACCGCGCTGATCCGCGAAAAGGGCATGCCCAATGCCGTCATCGCGCACGCGCCCGACGGTATCTTCGACGTCGATGACCTCAAGCGCCGCGCCGCCGCATGGTCAGGGCTCATCGGGCTTGATCTCGCCAAGGAGGTGACCTCCGGCCAGTCCTCGGTCTGGCGCGAGACGCCCTGGGTCTGGAACGAGGGCTTTGGCGAACAGGCTGATCCGTCGATGCACGTCGTTGCCGTCGACTACGGCGTCAAGCGCAACATATTGCGCCTGCTGGCCGGCCTCGGCGCCAAGGTCACTGTGGTGCCGGCAAAAACCGGCGCCGAGGAGATCCTGGCGATGCGGCCCGACGGCATTTTTCTATCCAACGGCCCTGGCGATCCGGAAGCCACCGGCGACTACGCCGTTCCGGTCATCCAGGATCTGTTGAAGACCGAAATCCCGCTTTTCGGCATCTGCCTCGGCCACCAGATGCTGGCGCTGGCGCTGGGCGGCAAGACCGCAAAAATGCATCAGGGCCACCACGGCGCCAATCATCCCGTCAAGGATCACACCACCGGCAAGGTCGAAATCGTCTCGATGAACCATGGCTTTGCCGTCGACGCCGACTCATTGCCGAGCGGCGTCGAGGAAACGCATGTCTCGCTGTTCGACGGTTCGAATTGCGGCATTGCGCTCACCGGCAGGCCGGTCTTCTCGGTCCAGCATCATCCCGAAGCCTCGCCCGGCCCGCAGGATTCGCACTATCTGTTTCGCCGCTTCGTCAATCTCATCCGCGAAAAGCGCGGCGAGCCGGCACTGGCCGAGCGTGTTTAGCGCATGCGTAAAAACGGATTTGATTGACGGCGCCGGCCGGGCTCCCGGCGCCGATCAAGCCCCGTCTGTCACCGCTTCCTGCGCGTGCATGCGTTTGACTTCCTTCGGCGTCGGCTTGGCCACCCTGGTGACGAAGACGACGAGCGCCAGCGTGAGGAAAATCGCGCCGAGCAGATACGGGGCACCGCCGAAAACCACCGGCGCGCTCGGCCCCGTGAACCAGGAAAAGATCGCCGTATAAAGCAGCGGCGTGATGATCGAGGTGATCGAGAAGATCGAGGTCATCGCGCCCTGGAGTTCGCCCTGGGCGGAAGGTGGCACCTTGGCGGCCGCCAGGCTTCTGAGCGGCGGGTCGGCCAACGCCTCGAGACATCCAACGACGATCACTGCATAGATCATCCAGCCTTGTGACGCGAAGGCGTAGCCGAAGGCGCTGAGTGCGGTAAATGCCAGACCGATTACCGCCGTCTTCCACTCGCCAAGCTTAGGGATCACGCGCGGCAGGACTGTCGCCATGACGATCGCCCCGCACAGGCCGAAAGCGCCGAGCGAGAAGCCGATCTGTTGTTCGCTCCAGCCATAGCGATAACTGGAGACGAACGACCAGACCGCAGGATACATCATGTGCCCCAGCGTCATCAGAAAGAAGACAAGTCCGATCCAGCCGATACCTTCGTAGTTGCGCATCTGGACGAGCGTGCCGACCGGGTTCGCGCGTTTCCACTCGAAGCGGCGACGGTGCTTGTTATCAAGTGTTTCCGGCAACAGAAACAGCGCGATCAGAAAGTTTGCGAAAGCAAGCCCGGCAGCGAAATAGAACGGCACACGCGGCCCGAACGTGCCGAGCAACCCGCCCAGAACCGGCCCTATGACGAAGCCGACGCCGAAAGCAATGCCGAGCAGCCCGAAATTCTTCGCACGATTTTCGTCGGTCGAGATGTCGGCAATGAACGCCGATGTCGTGGAATAACTGGCGCCGGAAATGCCGGCCAGCACGCGGCCGATGAACAGCATCGGATAGGACCAGGCGATAGCGCAGATCAGATTGTCGATAGCGAACGTCAGCACCGAGGCGAGCAGAATTGGCCGCCGCCCGAACCGGTCGCTCAACCCGCCCATCACTGGTGCGAAAACGAACTGCATCGCCGCATAGACGAAGAACAGCCAGCCGCCCTCGATAGCCGCCTCACTGATGCCGACGCCGGTCAATTCCCTGAGATAGGCCGGCAGCACCGGCATGATGATGCCGAAGCCGATGATGTCGAGCAGCAGGGTGGTGAAAACAAGCGCAAGGCCCCGCCTGGCGGTTTTGGGGTCTATCATGATGGTATATCTCCTCGGGCCGCCCGAGCGAACGGGAACACACCTTATAGGCGAGCACATCGCTGGGAACAATGAGGGAACGGGCCGAGTGCTTTCATCCTGACATCCCCTGACTGCGATCCAGTCTCTCGGATTAGCGAGAAAACCGGCGGTTCAGATCGGGTTGTTGAACGTGTCGCAGTCCGAAAGCTTGCCGTTCTGGAAGCCGCGCGCCAGCCAGGTCTGCCGCTGCTGCGACGTTCCGTGGTTGAAGCTTTCCGGCACGACGTAGCCCTGCATCTTCTTCTGCAGCGTGTCGTCGCCGATCTGCTTGGCGGCGTTCAGTGCCTCCGCCATGTCGCCCTGCTCCAAAATGCCCTTCTGGCCGGTGAAATGTGCCCAAATGCCGGCAAAGCAGTCGGCCTGGAGCTCGACCTGCACCGACATGTGGTTGGCGTCCGCTTCGCCCATGCTCTGCCGCATCTGGTTGAATTTGGGCAGGATGCCGACCAGGTTCTGCACGTGATGGCCGACCTCATGCGCAATCACATAGGCCTGTGCGAAATCGCCTGAGGCACCGAACTGCTGATCGAGTTGCTGGAAGAAGGTGGTGTCGAGATAGACCTTGCGATCGTTGGGACAGTAGAATGGTCCGGCCGCTGACGAGGCAGAACCGCAGGCGGAGCGAATCTGGCCGCTGAACAGGACCAGTTTTGGATCTTGATAGGTCAGGCCCTCGGACTGGAAAATACCAGTCCAGGTATCCTCGGTCTCGGCCAGCACGGTCGACACGAACTGCTTCATCTCGTCGGATGCCGGCGCACCGGTGCCGCCGTCTTGCTCGCCGCTATTGTCGGTGATCTGGCCGCCGCCGGGCTGCAAGCCGCTGTTATCGAGGATCTGACTCGGGTCGAAGCCGAAATACCACCCTGCCAGGAAAATCAACCCTACGATGATAATGCCCGACATGCCGCCGCCGCCGGCGCGACCGCCGATCGGGATGCGAAACTGCCCCGGCCCGCCGCCAAGCCCGCCGCTCTGGCCGCGCTCGTCCTCGACATTGTCACTCTGACGACGGCCCTTCCAGAGCATGGCAACCCCCGTGATGCAATTTTCCGGCCGATCGGGCCGTGTCCCGGTTCGATCGGACACGACAACAATTATCTCAACGGTTACGCCAAGTCACAGTATTTTTCGTGCGAACAAGCAATGCTTGCTGACGCTTGCCTGCTCTGGCCGAGACATCGCAAGGTCTGTGCCGTTCACCCTGCTCATGGGAAGCGAGAGTCGCGCGAAGAGATACGCTGGCCGTGCTTTTCAGCGGGCGGCGATTATTGCCTTGCGAAAGGCTTCGAGCGTCTCGGCGCTGACATGATGCTCGATGCCCTCGGCGTCGATGCGCGCCGTCTCGGCGCTGACCCCGAGCGAGCGCAGGAAGGCCTCGACGGTCTGGTGGCGAATGCGGCTCTCTTCCGCAACCTTGCGGCCGGCATCGGTCAGGAACACGCCGCGATAAGGCTTCCGGGAGACCAGCCCGTCGGCGCACAGCCGCGTCAGCATTTTCGCCACCGTCGGCTGAGCGACGCCGAGCCGTGCCGCGATATCGACCTGGCGCGCCTCGTTGCCATCCTCGATCAGGTCGGCGATGAGCTCGACATAATCCTCGACCAGCGCGCTGCGGCGCGCTTCACGCGTCTGCCTGAAGCCTTCCGAGTGGATTTCTGCGTCAGGCAGCGGCTTTTCGCGAGGAACCGGTCTTTTCTTCAGCGCCAATACGCGCTCCTCCCGGCAGTTTGAATCGACATTGCGGTCATAACACGGAACCCTATTGGTTCTGGCCGTTTATTTCCATTCGGTGGCCGGCGCAACCGGCGTTCACTGCCGTTCCGGCCGCACGGCCAAGCGGCCACAAGAAAAAGCTCAGACAATGAAATATAGCATATTGCATAATGTTCAGCCGTGGCATAGATAAGGAGACAACATCGATCGTTCCAGCGGAAAGCCATTTCATGTCGGAAGCCGAAGCCACCTCAGCCCCCCGGTCCATGTGGCGATTTGCCCGCCCGGAGGACGACGAGCAGCCCAGCCTTCGCGAAGTCAACGCAACGATCGCGGTGCCGCACTCGGGGATCTGGCTTCGCCGGCTGTTCGCCTTCATGGGGCCGGGCTACATGGTTTCGGTCGGCTATATGGATCCGGGCAATTGGGCGACCGACCTCGCCGGCGGGGCCCAATTCGGCTACACGCTGCTTTTCATCATCATGTTGTCGAACCTGATGGCGATCCTGCTGCAGGCACTCGCCGCCCGGCTCGGCATCGCCACCGGCCGCGACCTTGCGCAGGCGTGCCGCGCCTATTATCCGCGACCGGTCAATTTCATGCTTTGGGTCGCTTGCGAATTGGCCATCATTGCCTGCGACCTGGCCGAGGTCATTGGCACGGCGATCGCCTTGCAACTGCTGTTCGGGATTCCGCTGATCGGCGGCGCCATTATCACCGCGCTCGATGCCTTCCTGCTGCTGCTGCTGATGAACAAGGGCTTCCGTTTCCTCGAGGCCTTCATCATAGCGCTTTTGATTATCATCTTCGGCTGCTTCGCCATTCAGATCTTTGCCGCCGCCCCGCCGGTCGGCTCCATCCTGCACGCGATGTTCGTGCCGTCGTCCGAGATCGTCACCAATCCGGCCATGCTCTACATCGCCATCGGCATCATCGGCGCCACGGTGATGCCGCACAATCTCTATCTGCATTCCTCGATCGTGCAGACCCGCGCCTATGAGCGCACCGATCGCGGTAAGCGCGACGCCATCAAATGGGCGACGACCGACTCGACCATCGCGCTGATACTGGCGTTGTTCGTCAATGCTTCCATCCTGATCGTGTCGGCGGTGGCGTTCCACGGCACCGGTCATCATGACGTTGCCGAGATCGGCCAGGCCTTCGAGCTTCTGTCGCCGCTGCTTGGCCTCGGCATCGCTTCCATCCTGTTTGCCGTAGCGCTGCTCGCCTCCGGCCTGAACTCGACGGTGACGGCGACGCTCGCCGGCCAGATCGTGATGGAAGGGTTCTTGCGGCTGCGCATCCCGCAATGGGCGCGCCGCCTGCTGACGCGCGGCATCGCCATCATCCCGGTGGTGGTGGTCACCGCGCTCTATGGCGAGAAGGGAACCGGCCAGTTGCTGGTCTTCAGCCAGGTAATCCTGTCGATGCAGCTCCCCTTCGCTGTCGTACCGCTGGTGCAGTTCGTCTCGGACAAGCGCAAGATGGGCAATTTCGCCATTTCCCGCGCCGTTGCCGTGCTGGCCTGGGTGGTCGCCGGGCTCATCCTGGTGCTCAACTTCAAGCTGCTCTACGATACGGTCGTTGGCTTGGGCTGAGCGTTCTCGGCTCCAAGCTGAGACGATAAGGTCGGCAGTCATCCGCCCTTCCAACCCTGGAAATTTGCCGGCCGCTGTCGGATAAATGTCCGTTCGCCCGTCCTTGGCTCGAACTCCGGCCATGACGGCACGGATCAGGGAAAGGGAGCTCCAATGAGGAAGATCATCGCCGCAACATTCGTCAGCCTCGACGGCGTCATGCAGGCGCCCGGCGGCCCGCAAGAGGACCCTGTCGGCGGCTTCAATTTCGGCGGCTGGACGTTTCACTACTGGGACGATGTGATGGGCGCCGCGATGGGCGAGACGTTTTCAAAACCGTTCGCGCTGCTTCTCGGCCGCAAGACTTACGACATCTTCGCCGCCCACTGGCCTTATCAGAAGAATGATCCGATCGCCGACAGCTTCAACGCCGTCACCAAATATGTGGCGACGCACAGGCCGGATTCGCTGTCCTGGCAAAACAGCCAGCCGCTCGGCAGCGATGTCGTGGCGACGTTGCGCCGGATGAAGCAGGAGGACGGCCCCGACCTGCTCATTCAGGGATCGAGCGAGCTGATCCAGACCTTGCTCGCCAATGACCTGATCGACGAGATCAGCTTGCTGATCTTCCCGCTGGTGCTGGGCAAGGGCAAAAAACTGTTCGGCAGCGGCACGATACCTGCCGCCTTCAAGCTGACCCGTTCGCAGGCATCGACCACCGGCGTCCTCATGGCGAGCTATGAACGCTCCGGCGAGATCAAGACCGGGTCATTTGCCACGGAGCAGCCGTCCGAAGCCGAGATCGAGCGGCGCAAGAACTGGAAGTAGATGCCGCGGGGCGATCAAGGACGGCTGAACACTGGCCGTCCTTTTTGCTGTTTTTAAGCCGCCTCTCGTCGCCCTGCCAACCCATCGCGGAGGTGGCCCGCGAATGCCAGTGCAGCCGGCGCGACGTCGTGCTTCGGCAAATGCAGATTGATCGAAAAATTCGGCAATGACGGCAGCTCCGGATCGTTGGCCAAAATGTCGAGGTCGACAGGCACGGTCGACGCCAACCAGGTGGTGACGGCCAAGTCCGAACGCACCGTCGCCGTCGTCGCGTCGATGCTGCCGTTTTCGAATACGGTGCGCCATTCCAGCCCATGCTCGTTAAGCGCCTCCAGCACCACCGGGCGGAACGCACAGGTCTCGGCGACCATCGAAACCGGCAAGGGCCGCTTGCCGCGGGCGGCGCCGCCTTTGGCGCCGACCCAGACCAGCCGGTCGACAACAAGGCATTCACCGGCCGACCGACCGATCGGCTCCTCGATCACCGCGAGCTCTATAGTGCCGGTCGCCAAGGCTGCGGCCAACTCTGGCGACGAAGCACAGACAAGCGAGATCTCGACCTGCGGATAGGCCTCGGCATAGGCCTTCAGCACCGGCGCAAGCAAGGTGCCGACAAGGTCGTACGGCACCCCGAGCCGCACCTGACCGGCAACCGCATCGCCCGCCATCTCCGCCAGGATCTCGTCATTGAGGGAAAGCAGGCGCTTGCCCTTGCCGAACAATCGCTCGCCGGAGCGGGTCAATCGCAATCCGCGCGGATCGCGATCGAACAGGCTGCAGCCGAGAACCTCTTCCAAACGCTTGATCTGCTGGCTGACGGCACCTTGCGTCAAATGCAGCGCGTTGGCCGCCGCCGTCATGCTGGCCTTGTCGGCAACGGTGACGAAGGTTCGAACCAGGGCAGTATCGAGGTTGCGGAGCATCCGGCTATTATATTTGCTAATACAGATCATAGCAAACATTGCATTTACTGATGAGCCAAACAGCCTACCGTGCAGGCTTCAAAGGAAGCAGCATGTTTGAAACCGTCCTTCCGCTCGTCCTGTTCGCGCTGGTCTCAACCTCAACGCCCGGCATGGCCACGACCTTATCGACGGCGTCCGGCGCGCAGTTCGGCTTTCGCCGCTCTATCCCGCTGATGGCCGGGAGTGCGGCCGGCTTGGCCACGGTGGCTGCGGCAGGTGCTGCCGGGCTCGCCAGTCTGCTGGCTGCCGCTCCTTCGCTGCAACTGGCAATGAAAATGGCCGGTACCCTCTATCTGACGTGGCTTGCCCTCAAGATCGGCCGCAGCGGTCCGCCCAACCTGGACGTGGCCATGGCAAAGCCGAACAGCTTTTTGGGCGGCGCCGGCCTGCAATGGATGAACCCAAAGGGCTGGGCCATGGGGCTGGGAGCGGCGGCATCCTTTGCCGCGCTCGCCAACGGGCCGCTGCAGCTCGCCGTGCTGCTCGGCACGGTCTTCGGCCTTGCAGCGGCCCTATCGCTGGCGGCGTGGTGCGTGGCGGGCACGCTGCTCGCCCGGTTGCTGCGAACCGAGCGGCAGTGGCGCATGCTCAACGCCGTGCTTGGCCTGCTGCTGGCCGCCTCGATCATCCCGATGTGGCGGACAGCGTAAGATCAGTCTTTAGCCATGTCAGGCAGCGTAACGCGCCGCCGGCTTGCCGGCCAGCAGGCTGCCGAAGAAACCTTGCGGACGCGAAGAAAGGCACCCCCCCGGCAATATCGGCAAGACCCGGTGCCGTGAATGCTTCACCTTTTTCCAGGCCAACCAGCGCTGCATCGACCAGATCGTCGGCGGTCATGACGATTTCTTGCGGAACGTCGGCGAGGTCGCTTCCGGCAACTTCCCAGAATTCGGCACTGGACGAAATCGCCGCGCTGGATTTTGACGCACCGCCGCCGCGACTTGAACTATCGGCGGCCGGCAGCCAAGCTTTGCTAACAAGCCTTACTCGGCCGGCATCGCCACCGGACGCGCCGCCAGGTGGCCCGCCAGCACGACGCCCAGACCGACGATCGGGAATGCCGCCGCGACCACGCCGAGGTCGGCCGGTGCGCCATAGCGCAGCACCGCGGCGCCGACCACGGCACCCAGTGCCACGCCGAGATAGAGCGCCGAAGCGTTCAGCGACAGCACGATTGGCGCGGCATCGGGCGCCAGCTTGATGATGCGGCTGGCCTGCGCCGGCGGGAATGCCCAGCCGACGATGCCCCACGGCACCATCATGGCCATCAATGCCGGCCCGGCGATCTCGCGCGGCAGGAACATCGGGATCAGCGAAAACGTGACCAGCATCGCGGCACTCAGCGCCAGTGACCAGCAGACGGTGCGCGTCGCGCCGAAACGGTCGGCGGCCTGACCGCCGCCGATATTGCCGATGACCGCGCCAACGCCGAAAGCGAGCAGCATTCCGGGAAGCGCGATCGGGTTCAGTCCGCCGCCTTCGATCGCGAGCGGCGCGACAAAGGCAAAGACGGTGAAGGCGCCGATCAGGGCCAGGATGGTCGTCACCAGGATAGGCATGACGCCGGGGCGAAGTGCCGCTGCCAACCGCATCCGGAGCGGCAGCCTGGTGCCGACGATGCCGCGCGGCAGCCGGTACCACAGGATCGCGCCGGCGAGCGCACCAAGGCCGGCGATGGCAAAGAAGGTGCCGCGCCAGCCGGCAACCGTCGCAACGAGCGCGCCGAGCGGTGCTCCGACCGCGACCGCAACCGTAGTGCCGCCGACGACCACGGCAATGGCGCGGGCGCGGTGATGATCGTCGACAAGCGCAACGGCCGTTCCCTGTGCGGTCGCCGCGAACAAGCCTGACGACAGCGCCATGACGATGCGCGCGATCAACAGCAATTCGAAGGAGGAGCTTAGCGCCGCGGCGACGTTGCCCAACACGAAGAACACCAGCGTCCACAGGATGACGCGGCGCCGGTCCCATTCGCCGGTCAGCGTTGCCAGGATCGGCGTGCCGATCGCATAGGCGAGCGCAAACGCGGTGATCAGCGTGCCGGCGAGCGGAACGGAGATGGCGGCATCCTTTGCAATGTCGGGCAAAAGGCTGGAGATGACGAAACCTTCGGTCGAAATCGTGAACGATCCGAGCGCAAGCCAGATGAGGCGCTTATCCATGGCAATTTCCTTAGTTCAAAGGTTATTGAACAATTGGACATAACAGGGCATGATGTCAATAAAGCCGCTGCAAAATAGCCGAACCATCCTGACAGCCCGGTGTCAGGACGGGGCGACGGGACGAAACTATGTGTCCATTAGCCACGAGAGGAGATGCGTTGAAATCGGCTCCGAATGTGCTTAATTCCTGGGCATGACCTTGCCCCATCCCACCGCCGACCAGATCAACCTGCCGAACGTGCTTGCCGTGCTCGGCGACCCGACGCGACTGGCCATCGTGCGCTATCTCGCCAGCAAAGAGGGCGTGCCGCTGAATTGCAGCCGGTTCCTCGATCTCTGCTCGAAGACCAATCTGAGCTACCATTTGGCCAAGCTGCGTGAGGCCGGCGTCACCCGCACCGAGGCGGTTGGAACCAGCCGGCTGATCACGCTGCGCCGTGACGATCTCGACCGCCGCTTCCCGGGCCTGCTCGACAGTGTCATTGCCGCGGCCGGCGACGCATCGTTGCCGGCGGTCGGCGGCCACGAGATCGAAGTCCGCGCCTGAACGACCCGAAGCTGGGTTCCGCTCTCGCCCGCCTCGCGAGGCGAGCAAAGTAGCTTCACCCGCCCTCCAGCCATTCCAATTAACGGAGCCTGCCATGCGCATTGCCGTCCTCGCCGACATCCACGGCAATGTCCTGGCGCTCGACGCCGTGCTCAATGATCTGCGGCAGCGCGGCGGCGCCGACCTCATCGTCAATCTCGGCGATTGCGTTTCCGGCCCGCTCTGGCCGCGCGAGACCATGGAGCGGCTCGAGACGCTCGACCTGCCGACGGTGCGCGGCAACCACGACCGCCGCGTTGCCCGCGACACCGCCGACGAGACCATGTGGCCGTCCGACCGCTACGCGCAGGAACGGCTGACCGCAGGCCAACGCGAGGCGCTATTTGCGCTGCCCGTCATGCTGGAGGTGGCGCCCGGCATACTCGCCTTCCACGCCCGGCCCGACCACGACGAAAAATACCTGACTGACGCGATCGTCGACGGCCGGCTGGTGCGCGCGCCGCTGGTCGCCATCGAGCGGCGGCTCGGCGCGATCGATGCCGCCTGCCGCATCATGCTTTGCGGCCACAGCCATCGCAGCGAGCTGGTCCGCATTCCCGGCGGTCCGGTCATCTTCAATCCGGGTAGCATCGGCTGCCCCGCCTATGACGATTCAACCCCGCCGGCGCATGTCTCCGAACAGGGTTCGCCGCACGCCCGCTACGGCATCGTCGACTTGCATCCCGATCGTTTCGAATCCATCGCCGTCGACTATGACCATGAGGCGGCGGCGTATCAGGCCGAGCAGGCGGGACGGCCCGAATGGGCTCACGCGCTGCGCACCGGCTTCATGCCGGGCTGAGCTTGCTCATCCCAGGCTGAGCTTGCTCATGCCTAGCTGAACGGATGACCGCCTTCGAGCGGCAGAAGTCGCGACCGGTCCAATCTTCAGTCGTCAGACGCCGATCGCTTCGATCGCTTGGCAGGACGTCGGGCGCTGGCCGCCGAAGTCTTGGACGTCGAAGTCTTGGACGTCGAAGTCTTGGTCGCCGAAGCCTTTGGCCGTGACGTCTTGGGCGCTAGTTGCGTTGGGTTGAAAGTCTGTGCTGGGGCGGATTCGGAACCGGCCCGAATGTCGGCGTCGCGCACCTGCTGGCCAAAGTTCAGGCCGGTCAGCTCTTCAATCTCGGCCACCGTCGAAAGGAACTCCGATACCCTGGCAATTTCAAGCGGGTCATCGAATGCCTCGGCACGCTCGCCGAACGCTTCGGGCATCACTTCCAAAACCGGCTTCTGGTCCGCAAGCAACGCGATGGCGCGCAGGCCAGCTTGATCGGACCACAGCGCGATCTTCCAGAACTTCAGCGGAACATGGCTGTCGAAGCGGTAGGGAGGATCGTCCTCGCCGAACACTGGCCCGGCAAACACCGTGACACGGCCTCGCGTCGTATAGGCGTTGCGCAGCACATAGGTTTCTACCGCGCGCCATCTCAACTTCCCTTTGGAGCCGGGATGGTTAAGCGAGCTTCCTTGATTGAAGAAGCCGACTTGCGGCGCAGCATTGGTATAAAAGAACGTGTCGCGTTCTGCCGCGACCGCCTCCTGATCGACGCCCCATGCGGGGTCGCCGCGAAGTGTAATATGGCCCTTCTGGAACATTCGAGCGATTCGTTCCTTGGATTTTGCGACGGGAAATCCAGGCACATTCTGGCTCGAATAGAATTCCTGGTTCATCTGCTCGCCAAGGTCGATGCGCCGATCCGGCCGGAAAGCATCGCTGGCTTCCGAACCGGAAATCGACTCCACCCCCAATTCGACAAGCGACGGGTTGTCGATGACCGTCTTGTCCTCACGATTGACCGCCTTGGTGCGGGATCCATCGATATTGCAGGCGGTGACGAAGGCAAGCCTGCGATCGGCGTTCATCAAGATCGAAAAATGATGGTAGCGCAATTCGTGTGGGTCCTCTCCCGGTTTGGCAAGAAGGTTTTTGGCCAACCGGTAGGGTGAATTGGCAACCGTCGGCATTGCCAGGACAAAGCCCGGTATGAAGCCGGGCTCATACCCTCCACGATCGTCGAAATCCTCTGTTTTCCAACCCGCGGCCTCGGCGATGGCCACCTTCCCGGGTTCGCTTGCCGGGCCTTTGCCGTCGTTTCGTCTCGCATCGCCTCCGTCGATCAGCGGCGCCCGGACATTTATCTCGACGGGAAAAGTCCAGGTGACCGAGCCATCGGCATTGTGTCTCGTCGCCGGCGGATTGCGATCCGGTTCCGGCCGCTGCACCGGCTTGTCCGGCACATCTTCGCGAATATCGGCGTTCAGCCGAACTGTCTCGTCCATCATGCGCGGCATGCCGGCCCAAATCGCCAGAGCTCGCGAAACCGCCGATGCCGAGGAGCCCGGCAGCTTGGACTTTCTAGCACCCAGATCGTCAACGATGGCGCTGATCCGTATGCCTTCGTTGATCTCACGCGCAAGCGCATAGCCACCTATGCCCGTCACCTCGTGGAACGGGCCGGCCCAATGGTGCAGGGCGATAGGTTCCCATTCATTGTTGAAGACCGGGGAGCCGGACGAACCCTGTTCGGTGTCGGCGACATAGTGCAGCACTTGCACCGTTTCGTCGCGGGCCACCAGCCGGTTTTCACGCAACACCAGTTCCTTGAAGCGGCCATCGGGATGCTGAACGATGTTGGCGATTTCGCCGAGCATATGCTTGTCGCGCGCATCCGACAGCGAGATAAAACCGAACTCCCCCAGTTCCTTTGGACCGGAACGCCGCTCGCCAACTCCGATCAGCGTATAGTCCAGACCCTCTATGCTATCGGTCACGAAACAGGATTCAGGATCGAACAGGAACGTCGTCGGCGTACGCACGGCATTCGCACCGTCCTGCTCATAATCGAACTGGACCTGGAAGCGCCGGGAATCCGCCGGCGACGAAATCACATGGTTGTTTGTGAGGAACAGCCTTGGCCCGACCAGAAAACCCGATCCTTGTGGATTGCCGTTGAGAAAGGCAACGCGGCCAACCGCATCGGCAGCACGGCGCCCACGCTCGAGGAATGCGATCCCGATGAAATCGAGCGTTGGGCCGAGAATTGCCTCCGGCCCTGGCTGCTTGGCGGCGGCCTTTCTTTCCCCGGCAGACCTCATGTCGATCGCTGCCGATATCATCTCCGCTTCGGTGCGGCTGAGCGACGCCTTTACCTGCAACCTGTCGAGGCGCCTGGAGAGGGTCTGTTCGGCGGCCAGCGGATTGCCGTTGGCGATGTGACCAAGTGAAGCCTCAATCTCGGCGCGCGTTTTCTTGATACGCTGGCGAACTATGTTTTCCACCTGCGCAAATATTTCAAGGTCGACCATATTTCCCTCCTCAACCTTACTTGAGAGAGTGCATATTTACATGAAATGTGCAATATTTTGCCGGCTGTTAGTTCACGGAAGTGGCCTGGTCGCGATTCAACACGCGGCACCTTTTCGGGCTTACACAGCGCCGTCTCGTCGCCTATAAAAACCGGCTGGCGTGCGATGGCGCTTTCGTGCCTGGCCGCGCCTTCGGCAATTGAACCTACCGCCATGGCAGATGATTAGGCGCACAGTAACACTCCCGACGACGCTGCTTGCGATGGTTGCCGCTCCGCTGATGCTGGCGGAGTTGCCGGCCAACGGCCAGGAGCCGGAGCCCATCATCTCGATTGTGACGGGTCTTGCTCCGGATGATCTCCTGAACGTGCGCGCCACGGCGTCGGCCATGGGCAAGGTCGAGGCGCGGCTGCCGAGTGGATCGAGCGTGAAAAATCTCGGCTGCGGCGACGTCAGCGGCCACAAGTGGTGCAAGGTCGAAGACATTGACGACCCGAAGCTGAGCGGATGGGCTCCCGCACGCTACCTCGACCCTATCAATCCCCAGCAAGTGACGCCCCAGGCGGCGGCCGATACGGAGAGCCCTGCCTCTCAACCGCTGCCCGATCTGACAACGCGCCTCGGCGCAACCGGTCCCGAAACGACGCTGAACTCCGCTGACGCAATCGGCAAGGTGGCGATCGAGGACGCTTACCGCCTGGCCCTGGCCGCTGGAAACCCCTCGACTGGACAGGTTGATGGATCGCCGCCCGTGGCTGCGGACCCCGTCCGGAATTTCGGCGCGGTCAATGCGGCGCCTCCGGCCGACGCGCAGACCGTTGCGCGGCTGCAGCCGCCGGGGACACCGGTCCCCGGTGCCGGCAACGCCATCCCCTGCGCGCGCTATCTCGGCCAGCCGATGACCAGCTGCAAGGCAGGCGTGGTGCGCACCGGCGACAAGACCGACGTGACCGTGACCTGGCCCGATGGCGGCACGCGCATCATCAGCTTCAAGGCCGGCAAGCCGGCCGGTGCGGACGCACCCGGCGAATTCCGCTTCACCCGCGAGGGCAGCCTGAACATGATCCGCGTCGGTGCTTCCGAACGCTTCGAGATCACGGACCAGTTGGCGCTGGGGGATAGTGGTAAGGGGAATAAGGCAGTAGGGCAGTAGGGCAATATGCTTAAGGGCGCTCGAACCTCTGCCCTACTGCCCTACTGCCCTACTGCCCTACTGCCCTACCCGCATTTTAGGGGGTTACATCCGGCAAAACTCTTCCCTATAAGGCCCTCCTAGCCTGATACCAGAATCGCGCGCACAACCGGCCGGGTCATCCCGTCCGGCTTTTTGTGCAAGCCGCCCGCCGAACGGACCCTCGACATGCCAAGACGCACCGACATCAAGTCGATCCTGATCATCGGGGCCGGCCCCATCGTCATCGGCCAGGCCTGCGAGTTCGACTATTCCGGCACCCAGGCCTGCAAGGCGCTGAAGGAAGAGGGTTTTCGCGTTATCCTGGTCAATTCCAATCCGGCCACCATCATGACCGATCCGGAACTGGCCGACGCCACGTACATCGAGCCGATCACGCCCGAAGTGGTGGCCAAGATCATCGCCAAGGAGCGGCCGGACGCGCTGCTGCCGACCATGGGCGGCCAGACCGCGCTCAACACCGCTTTGTCGCTGCGCCGCATGGGCGTGCTCGACCGCTATCAGGTCGAGATGATCGGCGCCGACGCCACCGCAATCGACAAGGCTGAGGACCGCGCGCTGTTTCGCGAGGCGATGAACAAGATCGGCCTGGAAACGCCGAAGTCGATGCTGGCCAACGCCACCGACGTCAAGAATGCCGACCGCAAGACGCACGAGGCCGAGCGCGCCGCGCTGAAGGCGGAAAAGCCCGAAAATCTCGACGCCGCGCTCGATGCTCTGGAAACGCGCTGGAACCTCGGTGAGGGCGACCGCAAGCAGCGCTATATCAGCCATGCCATGGCGATTGCAGCACAAGCGCTCGACCATGTCGGCCTGCCCGCAATTATCCGCCCCTCCTTCACCATGGGCGGCACCGGCGGCGGCATCGCCTACAACCGCGCCGAATTCTTCGAGATCGTCCAGTCCGGCCTCGACGCCTCGCCGACCACCGAAGTGCTGATCGAGGAGAGCGTGCTCGGCTGGAAGGAGTATGAGATGGAGGTTGTCCGCGACAAAGCCGACAACTGCATCATCATCTGCTCGATCGAGAACATCGACCCGATGGGCGTGCATACCGGCGACTCGATCACCGTCGCCCCGGCGCTGACGCTGACCGACAAAGAGTACCAGATGATGCGCAACGCCTCGATCGCGGTGCTGCGCGAGATCGGCGTCGAGACCGGCGGCTCCAACGTGCAGTTCGCCGTCAACCCGGCAGACGGCCGCCTGGTGGTGATCGAGATGAACCCGCGCGTCTCGCGCTCGTCGGCGCTGGCTTCCAAGGCGACCGGTTTCCCGATCGCCAAGATCGCCGCCAAGCTCGCTGTCGGCTACACGCTGGACGAGCTGGAGAACGACATCACCGGCGGCGCCACGCCGGCCTCGTTCGAGCCGAGCATCGACTATGTCGTCACCAAAATCCCGCGCTTTGCCTTCGAGAAATTCCCCGGCGCCGAGCCGGTGCTGACCACCTCGATGAAGTCGGTCGGCGAGGTCATGGCCATCGGCCGCACTTTCCAGGAATCGCTGCAGAAAGCGCTGCGCGGGCTGGAAACCGGCCTGACCGGGCTGGACGAAATCGAGATCCCCGGCATCGGCCATGGCAGCACGGCCGCCAGCCACGTCGACGACCGCAACGCCATCCGCGCCGCCTTGGGCACGCCGACGCCGGACCGGCTGCGCATGGTGGCGCAGGCGATCCGCATGGGCACCTCGCTGGAAGACGTGCACGCCATGTGCAAGATCGACCCGTGGTTCCTCGAGCAGATCGCCGGCATTCTCGACATGGAAGCGCGCATTCGCGAGCACGGCATCCCCGAGGACGCCGCCAATCTGCGCATGCTGAAGGCGATGGGTTTCTCCGATGCCCGCCTCGCATCCCTGGTCAGGAAGGACGTCGAAGAGATCGAGAAGATTAGGCGTACACTCGACGTTCATCCGGTCTACAAGCGCATCGACACTTGCGCCGCCGAGTTTGCTTCGCCCACCGCCTACATGTATTCGACCTATGAGGTGCCGTTCGCCGGCGCGCTCGCCAACGAGGCGCAGGTCTCATCGCGGAAAAAGGTCGTCATCCTCGGCGGCGGCCCCAACCGCATCGGTCAGGGCATCGAATTCGACTATTGCTGCTGCCACGCCGCGTTTGCGCTGCGCGACGCCGGCTTCGAGGCGATCATGATCAACTGCAACCCGGAGACCGTGTCGACCGACTACGACACCTCCGACCGGCTCTATTTCGAGCCGCTGACGCCGGAGGATGTGCTGGAGATATTGCGCGCCGAGAAGGCGTCCGGCGAGCTGGTCGGCGTCATCGTCCAGTTCGGCGGCCAGACGCCGCTGAAGCTCGCCGATGCGCTGGAGAAGGCCGGCATCCCGATCCTCGGCACCTCGCCCGACATGATCGATCTGGCCGAGGACCGCGACCGCTTCCAGAAGCTGTTGCACAAGCTCGGCCTCAGCCAGCCGAAGAACGGCATTGCCTATTCGGTCGAGCAGGCCCGCCTTGTCGCTGGCGAGCTCGGCTTCCCGCTGGTGGTGCGCCCGTCCTATGTGCTCGGCGGCCGCGCCATGCAGATCATCCACGATGAGAGCATGCTGCAATCCTACCTGCTCGACACCGTGCCCGGCCTGGTGCCGGAGGACATCAAACAGAAATATCCCAACGACAAGACCGGCCAGATCAACACCCTGCTCGGCAAGAACCCGCTTCTGTTCGATACCTATCTGTCGGGCGCCATCGAGGTCGATGTCGATTGCCTGTGCGACGGCAGGTCGACCTACGTCTCCGGCATTTTGGAGCATATCGAGGAGGCCGGCATCCATTCGGGCGACAGTGCCTGCTCTCTGCCGGTGCATTCGCTGCCCTCCGAGCTTGTCGACGAGCTCGAGCGCCAGACGGCAGCGCTTGCCCGCGCGCTCAATGTCGGCGGGCTGATGAACGTGCAATATGCGATCAAGGACGGCACCGTATATGTGCTCGAGGTCAACCCGCGCGCGTCGCGCACCGTGCCCTTCGTCGCCAAGACGATCGGGCGGCCGATTGCGAAGATTGCCGCCCGCATTATGGCCGGCGAAAGCCTGGAAGACGCCTTCGCCCATTACGGCGCCATGCCCGACCCACGCAATCCCGGCCACATCGCGGTCAAGGAAGCGGTATTCCCCTTCGCTCGCTTCCCCGGCGTCGACATCCTGCTCGGCCCGGAAATGCGCTCGACCGGCGAGGTCATGGGCCTCGACCGCGACTTCGCGCTCGCCTTCGCCAAGAGCCAGCTCGGGGCGGGTGTTGATCTTCCCCGCGCGGGCACGCTGTTCGTCTCGGTGCGCGACGAGGACAAGAAAGGCATATTGCCGGCGGTCAAGCGCCTCGCCGGCCAGGGCTTTAAAGTGCTGGCCACCTCGGGCACCGCCCGCTTCCTCGCCGAAAACGGCGTCGCGGCCGAAAAGATAAACAAGGTGCTGGAAGGCCGCCCGCACATCGAGGACGCCATCCGCAACCGCCAGGTGCAGATTGTCTTCAACACGACTGATGGCCAGAAAGCGGTATCGGACTCAAAATCGCTGCGCCGGGCGACGCTGATGCAGAAAGTGCCGTATTACACGACGCTATCGGGGGCTGCTGCGGTGGCGGAGGCGATTGCGGCCCTGAGGGCGGGGAGTTTGGAAGTGCGACCGTTGCAGGAGTATTTTGCTTAGGCGATTAGCCAAGCTCTCTCCCTTGGGGGAGACAGCCGACAGGCTAGAGGGGGCGCTGCCGGCAATAAGGCCCCGCTTTGCTTCGCTCAGCCATTTCACAGACTTGGGGCGGCAAAAAACGAGCAACTCGAAGGCATCGCTCGGATCAGAACACAATAACTCTCCGCAGGCACAGCGACTTATTTTTTTTCACCTTCGATAAGAACTAAATTAGGCTGCCTTCTGGTAGATTTCCTATCCGTCTTTTTTGAAGATGGGCCAGAGCGTGATCTTCGGATAGTTTTCCTTATCAACTTGTATTTATTTGTTTCCTGAGGAACATATTTGCGGCCAAATAACTTTTCAAATTCGGCTCTAAATGGCAGGTCATCCCGAACGTGGACGAAGACAGGCCACTCTTCCAGAGTATTGCCATCCCATTCGCCGCTCTGAGAAAGTCTCCGCATATACGACAAAACGGTAGCTATGTCGCCCCTTATCGCCGCCACGCTTATCGCAAATTGGTCACTTACGATTGTCCAATCCTCAGCGTCTAAGGTCTTCATTGCTTCGGCCTCTCGACCGTCCAGCTTGTAGGCGTTCGCCAAGTTCACGATGTCCATACGCCTTCTAGCCTCTACCGTCTTTCCCCGCAAACCGTTCACGGCGAAGTCGAGCACTGCAGACGCCAGCTTGTATTCCCCACGCTCGATCAATTTGTATCCAAAGTCCCCAAGAGAATCGTCGGCTAGAGCTGTTTCCTTTTGGTGCAACTTTCTCCAAGATACCTGAAGTATTTTCACTCCGAACTCGCAAATGTTATCCAAAGAAGCCTTAAAATATTTGGGAGACGCGAACAATTCATCGCCCTTCTTCATTTTAACAGCTTCGCTCCCTGACGCGTTAAGGCTCTTAATATAAATGTCATTTACAAGTCCATTTGCGTGGGCAAACAGATTCCTCCTCTCTATTACCTCAATTAGGCTAAGCCAGTTAGCGTAGTCATCGTTTATTTTTCTAGCGATATTCAGGCGCTTTTCTATCCAATCAATTTGATCTTCGAAGGAACTTCGTGTTACACTTTCAATCTCTCGATCAAGCAAGAAATCTTTGAACTCCTCAAGTGACCCAGACTTAAAAATATCTCGAACCGATATAGTTTTGTCACTGTCGGAAATCATTGCAGGAAATTTCTTTAGTATTTCTTTCATTATCTGCGCGAGATAATGATCAAGGCTTCCAACTATTCCTATTAGCAACATTTTTGGAACTTGTTTTGATACAAGCTGAGCAGACTTTCTTCGGACTTCTATCGATCGATACTCAGAGTAATTGTTAACGCCAATTTCAAATATGTCACTCTGGTCACGACGTATCGTATTTACGCTGTTGCTTTCACAAAACTCTGTGAGTTCGGCATTCTGGATTCCATCAGTGATTACTGATCCTATAATTGCTATGAAAGGAAGTATATCCATGTATCCTAACATAGATTCGCAAAACAGATCGAAAATAGTTCCGAAATTTGTTCCAACATTTACCTGATCTATCGTTACATTTTTGCTAATTTTCTCCGGGAAATCTGCAGAATTTGATAACGCATGGCCTAAATTCTTTCCGTTTTCGCCTCTATATAGGCAAATATAGAAACTTTGGCTATTTTCCATACCGCTTCTCGCTATTTTAGATCTAATTCAGCAATTTCTTCAGCCGAGCGCCTGCGGACGGCTTCCGTTCCCAACCTTGGTGTCGAGAAAAATTTTGTTGGGACGGCGATCTACTCGTCGCTCGACGAATGGCGCTCGCTCAACAAACTCACCCCCATTTTTACGATTTGAGGACCAGTTTACTTGTAACGCAAGAGAAAATTATTGCTCGCTCATGAGGAGACCGCTCTCATAGTGGCAGCATCCCCATACTGCAGCTGCTCCCGCCAGCTCTGCGTCCTGCTCTCAGGAGTAAAGCAAATCCGTCAGATCACAGGATGTTGCAGGGGCCGAGTGCGAACGGTCCTTGGCAGGTTGGGGCGGCGCGAACCCCGTTCGGAGCCTCAGAATGGTAGATGCCGTCGGCATCGCGGTGGGGACGCTCCCTTGCTGGCGTCAGAGAAACCCAATAAACCGTCCGGCGAACAGCACGGACGTCCACAGCACCAGCGAAAGCACAGCCAGCACGGCCGCGGCCCCACCAACCGACTCGTCACCACCCTTTGCGCGCCAGACGCGCATGAAGACAAGGAAGTTGGCGCCGGCGAGAAGGATGAGAACCATCTTGGCGAAGAAGATCGGCATTGCCGCATACTCGCTCGCCCTGACCGAAAACAGCAGCGACCCAGTAACTAACGCACCGCCGAACGCGGCCAATGCGGTGCGGCGCAGCAGCGCCACGAACGGCGCCTGCGGCAGCGAGCGGAAGGCGCCCAGGATCCTGAGGTCCATGAGCCAGACGCTGGTCAGCAGAGCGCCGATCGACAGGATGTGGAGCGCATTGACGATGGGGTAGGCGACGAAGGAGGCCTTCAGTCCCCGCGCGAAGGCGAGTTGCTCGATGCCGGCGAAAAACCCGTCCATTCAAGCCGGCGGCACGCGGTCGGGATAGACGTCATAGGTCTTGCCGCCGACGATGACGCGGACTGCCTTCATGCGTTTTTCGCTCTCGTCGCGCGAGCGATGGCCGATCGCGGTCACCTCGTCGCCGACCTTGGCGACCTCCTCGGTGAAGCCGGCGGCGATCGTGCGGGACGGCGGCGCCATCTCCACTCGCCAGGCCTCGCCCTCCGCGTCGACATCCAGCGTGGCGTGCGGATTGCCGATATAGATGGCCATTATCTTGCCCTTGAGCTCGAAGAACCCGTCCTGCGTCCACGACCAGCCGTGATGGGCATACGCCGCGGTGGCGGCGGCAAGGATCACCGCCGCTGCCAGCGTGATGCTTCGCATCTTGTTGAAAGGCGACTGCATCGCTCGTCTCCTCGTTCCGGCACTAGAGGGTAGGTCAGCGCGCCGCAGCGTCAAATCACATAAGGGCCCTTGGGTCGCTGCGCTCTACAGCCATGGCAACGGCATGGATCCTAGGGTCTGCGCTCCCGCTTCGCGTTCGCTCCGCCCTAGGATGACGAAGCGCGGGTAGGCTTCTGGCCAATCTCCAACGCCCGCGATTGGCCTTTATGCCACTGTGCCCTTCGTCATCCTAGGGCGGAGCAGGAGCGAAGCGACGTCGCGGAGACCCTAGGATCCATGCCGTTACCTTTGAGCGTCGCAGCCTCAGCTGAATATCAACACACTTACCCGAAGCCAGCTTTGCCCCGCCTCACCCCGCCCAATCCACCTCGACCATCCCCAGCCGCTGATAGAGCCTGACGGCGGCGGCGTTCTCCACCGTATTGGTCTTGAGATCGACATGCGCGGCGCCCCGCGCGCGAAACTCGGCGAAGGCGTGGCGCATCAGCGCCTCGGCGATGCCCTTGCCGCGTGCCTCGGGATGCACGGCAAGGTCCTTGACGAAAGCCCGCGTCCAGCACAGCGCCGCGCCCGCCAGCCGGCCCTTGCCGTCGATGACCAGGAAACACAAAGCTGGGTCGAATTCCGCGTCGCCCGAAATGCGCGGCCACCATTCGTCGAACGGCCCGTCGGCGCCGTCGTCGAACACCGCGGTCAACAGCGTATGCAAAGCGAGTGCATCGGCGGCTTCGAAGCCGCGCATGAAAAAACCTTCGGGCCAGCGCGGCGCCAGAAGCGTGTCGTCGAAGATCTTGCGCAGGCGGATGTCGTTTGGCGCCGGCGGGCGCGGCTCAGGCATCGGGCTGCATGCGGCGGCGCAGGCTATCGCTGCCGAGGCCGGTTTCGCCCAGCATCCCCTTGCGCTTGGCGTCGTAATAATAGCCGCTCTGGTAGAGCCGGTCGGCGCGCTTGGGGTTGCCGCCTGAGACCAGCCAGGCGCCGCGCAGATATTTCACCGCATATTTCAAATTGGTCTCGGCATTGAACAGGCCGCTTGCCGGCCCGTCATAGCCCATGCCGCGCGCCGTCGCGTGCTTGATCTGCATCAACCCCCAATGGCCGTGATTGTAGGCTTTCGGGTTGAAGGTGCTCTCGCGGTTGACGACGCTGCGCACCAGATCGACCGGCACCTGGTAAAGCGCGGAATATTTCTCGATCAGCCGCTCGATCTCGCTGCGGCCGCCGGCGTTCGACTGACCCTCGGTGGGGTCGGTCGCGGCCAGAACGGCCGGGTTCTGCGGCACCGTGTAGGAAACCGGCTGAACGCCGGGCATGGCCGCGGTCTGTTGGCTGACCGGCATGGCGACGGCTGGCGTCGCGGTAACAGGCTGGGCATTGGCGGTCATGACGGCGGGGGTAGTTGCCGCCAGCGGCGTCGGCCCGGCAAAGGCGGCGGCCGGCTCGATCGGCAGCGCCGCTGTCTGGGCGACGCCGGACGGCTCCGGCAGCACCGAAACTGTATCGGGCAGCGCCAACGTAAAGCCGGCATCGGTATTGGCCGTATTTTCGGTGAAGGCCGGCGTCGGGGTCACCGGCGAAGTCGAGGTGCAACCGCTGAGAGCGGCCACGGCCAACACCGCCACTAGGACGGGAAAGAGAAATTTTGCTGGCAAGCCGCGCTCGGGTCCGGTTCGTCGGGTGTTAAGAAGTCCTTACACCAGCATCTTTCCCCGGGCAATCCGCGGCATTCGACCGTTTTCGGGTGGCGAGCCGGGCCGGGAAATGCGATATTGTTCTGGATTTGTACTTCGAAGGATTCCGGAAAGGAGCACGCCATGGACGCCTCTCATGCCACCGCCGGCCACGCGGTCTTCGAAACCGTGCTCGGCTTCATGGGCATCGCCTGGAGCGAAGCCGGGCTGACCCGGCTCTGCCTGCCGCAGCGCAATCGCGACGCGGTCGAGCGCCGGCTGCTACGCCGTGCCGCCGCCGACCAAGCAGCGAAGCCCGAGCCGCAATGGGTTGCCGAGCTGATCGCGTCGATCAAGGCCTATGCCGCCGGCGGGGATATCGATTTCTCCGGCGTGCCGGTCGATCTCAGCGGCGTCGACGAGTTCCGCCTGGCGATCTATGATGCCGCGCGAAAACTCGCCTTCGGCGAAACCACCACCTATGGCGAACTGGCCAAACGCGCCGGCCATGCCGGGCTGGCGCGTGAGACGGGCGCCGCACTCGGCGCCAACCCGGTGCCGCTGGTCATCCCTTGCCATCGCATCCTTGCCGCCGGCGGCAAGATCGGCGGCTTTTCCGCCCCTGGCGGCTCGGCCACCAAGGAAAAGATGCTGGCCATGGAAGGCGTGCGCGTCGGCCCGCCGCCCCCGGCGCAGGTGTCGTTCGGGTTTTAGGTGTGCTGATATTCAGGTGATGCCGGTACCCCGGCGCACCCATCTCGACCAGCCTAGTCCGGAAGCAGGCGCCGGCGGAAGCGCCGATCGAATTCCACCCGCTTGCATTTATAGACGGTGCACGAATTCGTATCGGCACTCGGCACGGAGGCCCGCGCCCTGACCTCGCCGATGTCGCAGAATTGCTGGCTCCGCACGTAACGGTCGTAGAGCGCCAGCCCCGGCACGCGCGCCGATCTGTAGCGCAGGATGACCGCGCCCTCGCGCGCGATCGTCGCCTGCACCTTGCCGCAGCTCATACGGGTCGGGTCGTAGCGCGAGACGGCCTGCGCCTCGGAAGCCACCAGCGTCAAGCACGCGGTAAGCAGAACGATTTTCATGGGCCCTCTCCCCAAAACCCGGTCGCGCCCGAAGCCGACGCGATCCTCCCGGGTCAGGCGCGCAACAACGACGCTCTCACGCGATTGGGGCGGCCGTTGGGCAGCGTTGCCGCCGCGCCATTTTCCGCCCCGTCTTGTTTTTTGCGCGAAAGCATATTATATGCGGTCCATTGATATTTCGGCCGATCGATCCGGGCCTCGCGATATTCGCGTTTGCTGACGTTCTATCTCCAAAATCTCGATACAAACCGGCTGGGTTTCGGTCCAGTCAAACTAAAGCAAACGTAAAGGACTATCGAAATGGCAACAGGTACGGTCAAGTGGTTTAATTCCACCAAGGGTTTCGGCTTCATTCAGCCTGACAGCGGCGGCGCGGACGTTTTCGTTCACATCTCCGCAGTCGAGCGTGCTGGACTGTCGACCCTGGTTGAAGGCCAGAAGATCAACTTCGAGATCGAGCAGGACCGCCGCACTGGCAAGTCGTCCGCTGGATCTCTGAGCAAGGCAGCCTGATTTTGCGAATGGCGCGCGCCGGGCGATAGCCCGGGGCGCGCGGCAAGTCACGGATGTACTGGCGGTCGCGCGAGAAGCGCGCCGGAGCGAAAGACCCCGACAAGCCGAAGCAGCAGATTGCTGCCGGCCCGGCCAAAACGCTCCCGATCAGGCTACCAAGCATGGGAAGGCGGGATTTTGTCCCGCCTTTTTGCTGTCTGGATTTTAAACGCCGACAATTGGCGAAACCGGCGATACAGCTCCTTCTCCCCGTCTCTATACGGGGAGAAGTGCCCGGCAGGGCGATGAGGGGCAGCGCGACGCATCAGGACTGCCCTTCGCCAGGCCAAGCACGACATCACAACAAAGGCTGGCGCCGCCCCTCATCTGGCTGCCGCCATCTTCTCCCCGTACAGTGACGGGGAGAAGGACGCTTTCGCCGAAGCTTTCGCCAATTGTCAACGTTGCTCAGCAAAGTCGGCGAGTTGCACTCAACCCACCCACTCCAGCGGCACGTGCCCCGGATCGGCCTCGACCCTTTTCAGCCAGGCGGCCACCGCCGGATAGGCGTCGAGCTGAAACCCGCCCGTCTCGGCGGTATGCGTATAGGCATAGAGCGCGATGTCGGCGACGCTGAGCGCATTGCCAGCGAAGAAGCTGCTCCCGGCCAGGTGCTTGTCCATGACGCCGAGCGCCTTGTTGCCGCGCTCCAGCGTCAGCGCCAGCCGCTCGGGCGTTGCGTCCTTGGCTCTTTCAGGGAAGGTCAGCAGCGCCCTGCGCACGGCGATATAAGGCTCATGGCTGTATTGCTCGAAGAACAGCCACTGATAGGCCAGCGCGCGTTCGTATCTGTCCGCCGGCAGGAACCGCGTGCCTTCGGCGAGATAGAGCAGGATGGCATTGGATTCGGCCAGCCGGCGGCCGTCGTCGAGTTCGAGCAGCGGCACCATGGCGTTCGGGTTTTTCGCGACATAGTCGGGCTTGCGCGTGTCGCCGGTGTGCGAGCTGACCTCGACATTGGTGAAAGCGATGCCGAGCTTGGCCATCAACAGGCGCGGCTTGTAGCAATTGCCGCTGTCGATCATTCCATAGAGTATCATCGGTGCTCCCCCTTGCTCGCAACCACCCGTCTCAGGGCTTGATCCAGCCTCTATCGCGGCAGCGGCGGCCTCATCCAGTGATTTGTTTTGGCGTAACCATCAGCGCCGCTGATGCATTCATCCGAACAAGGGGATGACGTTGTTATCCCTGCCAAGCAACCTGTCGATCGACAGAGGCTCCTCGTCGAACAGCGTACCGGCCAGCGCCGGCCGGGCAAGATAAAAGCCCTGCAGCAGGTCGACGCCGCCATCCAGCGCGACGCGCAGATGCGTGGCGTTCTCGACGCCTTCGACCAGCACCTTGGCGCCACGGTCGTGCAGCGTCGAAACCAGCGGCCGGAAAAACCGCTCGGCGGCGGCATGGCGGCAGAATTCTGCGAACCAGGTGCCGTCGATCTTGACGATGTCGGGCTGCACCAGCGCTACCCTTTCTTCGGTCGAATGCCCGGTGCCGAAATCGTCGATGGCGATGCGGACGCCGTCGCGCCGCATCTCGCGCGCCAGGCTGACAAGCACCTTGTCGCCGGCCGCCTGCTCGGTAATCTCGCAGACCAGCATGCCAGGATGCAGGCCGAAATCCGTCAGATGCCTGGTCATCAGCCTGATTTCGGCCAGCGCCCGTGCGGGGTCATCGTTGATCAGCGGATTGTAGTTGAAGAAGAGGTCGAGCCCGTCGACGCCGATGTTGCGGAAGTTGCGCAAATGCAGCACCCGGCACATGGTTTCGACAAACAGCCGATCCGCTGCCGGCACACCTTCGAAGAAGATTTGCGGCGCCACCGGCCTGCCTGCACGATGCGGCTCGATCAGTCCCTCGACCGCGACGGCGGCGAGAAACCTGCCGCGCGGCGCGAAGACCGGCTGGTAGGCGCTCCTCAGCCGGAATGCGCCGTAGACGCCATATTCAATGCCGACCTCGTCGGCAAAGATCGCTTCGCCGACCTTGCGCCGCATGTCGGCCCGCCCGGTCACGATGCCACCCTGCGGCCAAAGGCCCGCATCGGCCGCCGCGATGGCGAAACGGCCGCGGGAACTTTGTCCTTATCGGGCGACACCGCTGATGCTTGCCCGGCCTTGTCGAAGACGTGAAAGCTGGTCGGCGCAAGCTCCGGGCGTGCCAGCACGAAGCCTTGCACCATCGAGGCGCCCGACTTTTCGGCAAGCTCGAGCTGCCAGCCCGTCTCGATGCCCTCGAATACCGTACGGATGCCTTGCTCTTCGAAGCTTGTCACCATAGCGGTCAGCAAGGCGAAGCCGGCACCGGACTCCATCAGCGTCATGATCCAGTCGGCGTCGAACTTGACGATGTCTGGCCTGAGTTCCTTGATGCGATTGATGTCGGATTCGTCCGCGCCGTAATCGTCGACGGCAATGCGCAAACCATTGCCCCTGAGCGCCTCGACGAAATTGTAGAGCGTTTCCTGCGACGCCGATTTCTGCTCAGTGACCTCGCAGACGACGCGGCGCGGATCGATGTCGGCCTCGTGCAGCACCAGCCGCATGTCGCGCAGCGCCTTGTCGGCGATGCTGCGGTCGGTGAACACCGATGGATCGAAATTGATGAAGATGGAGGCGTCTCGCGGCAGGCAGGCGCCGGCGTTCAGAAGGTGCAGCGTCCGTGTCAGCGCCTCGATATGCAGGCGGTCGACCGCCGGACAGCTGTTGAAGAAACTCATTGGCGGCTGCGGCTCGCCTTCGCGGAACGGCCGGATCAGCCCCTCGAACGCGACGACGGAAAGCTTGCCCTTGTTGAAGGCGAAGATCGGCTGGAACGCGCTTTGCAGCGTATAGACCCCCCAGACACCGCTGGCGGTGCCGTCATCATGGCGGATGGTATGGGCAAGCCCGATGCTGCGCGTCACGGTTCCTCGCTGTGCGAGACTGGCGGACCGGCCACGGTCCTGCCGTTCAAGCTTTTACCGATCGTTGGTGAATTTATTGTTGCCAGCATTGCGCGCTGGCTCATTCGACAATGCCTGCGCTGGGCTTGCGCTTGACCAGATGATGCGACATGAGAGGCGCCGCGGCGCCTTCGCCCGCCGGTCTTTTCTGGAGATATCTGTCATGGCCTTTCTTGCCGACGTCCTTTCCCGCGTAAAGCCTTCCGCGACCATCGCGGTGACGCAGAAGGCGCGCGAGCTGAAAAACGCCGGCCGCGACGTGATCGGGCTGGGCGCCGGCGAGCCGGACTTCGACACCCCCGACAACATCAAGCACGCCGCGATCGAGGCCATCCGCCGCGGCGAGACGAAATATCCGCCGGTCTCCGGCATCGTGCCGCTGCGCGAGGCGATCGCGAAAAAGTTCAAGCGCGAGAACAATCTCGACTACCGGCCGGAGCAGACCATCGTCGGCACCGGCGGCAAGCAGATCCTGTTCAACGCCTTCATGGCGACGCTGAACCCCGGCGACGAGGTGATCATCCCGCGGCCCTACTGGGTGAGCTATCCCGAAATGGTGGCGATCTGCGGCGGCACCTCGGCCTTTGCCGACACCTCGATCGACAACGGCTTCAAGCTGACGGCGGCCGTGCTGGAAAAGGCGATCACGCCGCGCACCAAATGGCTCTTGATGAACTCGCCGTCGAACCCCTCGGGCGCCGCCTATACCGAAGCGGAACTCAAGAGCCTGGCCGACGTGCTGTTGAAGCACCCGCATGTCTGGGTGCTGACCGACGACATGTACGAGCACCTGACTTATGGCGACTTCGTCTTCAAGACCATCGCCGAGGTCGAGCCTAAGCTTTATGAGCGCACGCTGACGATGAACGGCGTGTCGAAGGCCTATGCCATGACCGGCTGGCGCATCGGCTACGCGGCAGGCCCGGTGCCGCTGATCAAGGCGATGGACATGATCCAGGGCCAGCAGACCTCCGGCGCCTGCACCATCGCCCAATGGGCGGCGGTCGAAGCGCTGAACGGCCCGCAGGATTTCATCCCGAAGAACAAGGCGATCTTCCAGGGCCGGCGCGATCTCGTCGTCTCGATGCTCAACCAGGCGCGCGGCATCACCTGTCCGTCGCCGGAGGGTGCGTTCTACGTCTATCCCTCCTGTGCCCAGCTGATCGGCAGGAAGACCAAGAGCGGCAAGGTGATCGACAGCGACGAAACCTTCTGCTCGGAACTGCTCGAGGCCGAGGGCGTGGCGGTTGTTTTCGGCTCGGCCTTTGGCCTCGGCCCGAACTTCCGCATCTCCTACGCCACGTCGGAGGCTCTGCTCGAAGAGGCCTGCACGCGCATCCAGCGCTTTACCGCCGCGCTGGTCTGAGACGTTTCAGCCGCCATACTGCTCGTCGTTCACCTTCTCCAGCCAATCGACATGCACACCCTCGAGCGCCTCCTGCATGGCGATGTGGGTCATCGCCGATTTGGGCGCGGCGCCGTGCCAGTGCTTTTCGCCGGCCGCAAAGGAGATGACGTCGCCGGCCCTGATCTCCTGCAGCGGCCCGCCCCAGCTTTGCACGAGACCGGCACCGGATGTGACATAGAGCGTCTGGCCGAGCGGATGCGTGTGCCAGTGGGTGCGAGCGCCGGGCTCGAAGCTGACCAGCGTGGCTCTGAGCCGCGCCGGCGCCTCTTTCTCGATGATCGGCGTCTGCAAAACCCGGCCAGTGAAGTATTTTTCCGGCGCAACAATCGTCGGCACGCTGCCGCAGGCAATAATCTTCATCGTCGCAAGTCCTCGATTCAATCCAGTGTCTTAGACCCTACCACTTTCGTCCGATGCCGGCTGCATCTCCTGCCGGCTGCGGGCAAAACGCGGCCAGAACAGACCGGTCCGCGTGCGGTAAGCGTCGTAGGCATCGGCCAACCTTGTCCGCGAAAATTTTCGCTCTTCGTCCAAGGCTGCGATCACGTAGATCGTAACGATGCCGGCGACCGGCACCACCGCCCAGACCGACCAGGTCGCGATACCCGATCCGATCCAGAAAATGATGTAGGACGTGTAGAACGGATGCCGGACATGGAGATAAGGGCCTTCGGTCACCAGGCTGTCGGGATTGTCAGGATCGAATGCGAACCGCAGCCGCGCCTTGCGGGAGACCGAGATCGCCCACCAGAACAGCGCCGAGCTTGCCAGTTCGACGGCGAGCCCGCCGATCTTCGCCGCCACCGGCTGCCGCTCGATCCACAGCAGCGCAAGAAAGAACAGCGCCGTGCCGACCACGACGGCCGAAATGATCATCGCGCCTTGAGACATAGTCTGCGACTGGAAATGCGCGCGCATCGACCAGGCATATTGGCCGAGCGTCGCGATGCTGCTGATCGAGAGGAGAAGGTCGAGCGTGGATTCCATCATCAGGGTCCCGGGGTTAGCTGTGGTGGATTCGTTCATCATACCCGGCGCAAGCCGAGAAATCATTTCTTAACCACCGTTCTAAACAACATGGTGACCTCGGCATGCGATGTTGACCTGGAGACAATCCCAAGGTCCAACCAGATATGGCCGTTTCCCACCGCACGATCCGCACGCCGCAAGCGGATTTGCGCCTCAGCCAGTCGTCGGGACCCGGCATCCCGCTTGTCCTGATCCATGGGTCGGGCAGTTCGCGCGCCGTATTCGCCCGCCAGTTCGACAGCCCGTTGGCCGCTGCCCATCGGTTGATTGCTTTCGACCTGCCCGGCCATGGCGAATCGTCGGACGCCCGCGATCCGGCGACGGACTACACCATCGCCGGCCTTGCCCAATCGGCGGCTCAGCTCCTCGATGCCTTGGGCATCGGCCGCGCCGTCGTCTTCGGCTGGTCGCTTGGCGGGCACGTGGCAATCGAACTCGCGAGTTTTCACCGCGCCGTCGGCGGGCTGATGCTGACCGGCGCGCCGCCGGTATCGAAGGGTCCTTTCGGCATGCTGCGCGGCTTCCACGCGCATTGGGACATGCTGCTGGCGTCCAAAAAGACGTATTCCGAACGCGATGCCGAGCGCTTCGAGACGCTGTGTTTCGGCGACACCGCCGATCCGTCCTTTCGCCAAGCCATCCTGCGCACCGACGGCCGGCTGCGCGCCGCGGTGACGCGCGGCATGCTCACCGGCAAGGGCGCCGACCAGAGACAGGTGGTCGAGCAGGCCGCGTTTCCGGTCGCTATCGTCAATGGCGAGAACGATCCGTTCGTCCGGCTCGGCTATTTTGAGACGCTCGCCTACGGCTCGCTGTGGGAGCATTGCCACATCGTCTCCGGCGCCGGGCATGCGCCTTTCTGGGAGCGGGCGGACCTGTTCAATCCGCTGCTCGCGCGCTTTGCCGAGACGGTGGCGGTGCAGCGCGTGGACGCACCCCCGCTGGCGTCGCGCCTAACCGGCACCGGCTGAACCGGCCCCAACTTCAAATCCCTTCAACCTCAAATCCCTTGCCCTCCCGGCCTGCCCGTGGGACGATGCCCTTTGGGTAGGTGGCAAATTGAAAAAAGCCTCGCCCGCGACGGCCGACAGGCCGGCCGCCGCTCACAGGGAAACGCCTGAGTGGAGGTCAGCCATGGGTACTCGCGCCGGAGGACGACGCACGGGACCGAAATGCATTGCCATAGTCGGTCCCTTCGCAAGCGGTAAGACGACACTTCTCGAAGCCATACTCGCCCGTACAGGCGCCATTCCCCGCCAGAATCCCGTTTCGTCCGGAAATACCGTTTCCGATCATTCGCCCGAGGCGCGCGCTCACGGCATGAGCGTCGAGGCGACCTTCGCCACCACCGATTTCATGGGCGAGCCGTTCACCTTCGTCGATTGTCCCGGCTCCATCGAATTCTCCTTCGAAGCCGAGCCGGTGCTGGCCGCCTGCGACGTCGCCGTGGTCGTTGCCGAGGCCGACGAGAAGAAGATCCCTGCCCTGCAGCTGATCATGCGCAAGCTCGACGATCTCGGCGTGCCGCGCATGCTGTTCCTGAACAAGGTCGACAAGGCGATAGCAGGTGTGCGCGACACGCTGAAGATGCTGCAGCCGGCAAGCTCGGTGCCATTGCTGCTGCGCCAGATCCCGCTGCGCAAGGACGGCGTCGTCATCGGCTCGATCGACCTCGCTCTGGAGCGTGCCTACATCTACCGCGAATATGCCGAGAGCGAGGTCGCCCAGATCCCGAGCGACGACAAGGCGCGCGAGCTCGAGGCGCGCTTTTCCATGCTGGAGACGCTCGCCGACCATGACGACCGCCTGATGGAGCAATTGCTGGACGAGATCGAACCGCCGAAGGATGCGATCTTCGACGATCTTGCCGCCGACCTGCGCGACGGCATGGTGACGCCGGTGCTGATCGGCACCGCCGAGAAGGGCAATGGCGTGCTGCGCCTGTTGAAGGCGATCCGTCACGACGCACCCGACATCGAGGCGACGCGCCAGCGCCTCGGCGCTCCCGACGGCAATGCCACCGTGGTCCAGGTGATGAAGACCATCCACACCGCGCATGGCGGCAAGCTGTCGGTGTCGCGCATCCTGTCCGGCCAGGTCGCCGACGCCGCCGAGCTGTTCCTTTCCAATGGCGAAACGGCAAAGGTCTCCGGCATCTACAAGATGCTCGGCAAGGACCAGGTCAAGCTGACTTCGGCCAAGGCCGGCGACACGGTGGCGCTCGGCAAGCTGGACGCCGTCAGGACCGGCCAGACGCTGAGCTCGACCAAGGGCGGCATCCAGCCGCTGGTCACGCTGGCGCCGCCGCAACCGGTCTTCGCCTTCGCGCTGCGGCCGAAAGAGCGCAAGGACGAGGTCAAGATGTCGGCGGCCATCCAGCGCCTGGCCGAGGAAGATCCCTCACTCAACCTGCATCACAACCAGGATTCGGCCGAAACCGTGCTGTCCGGCCATGGCGAGATGCATCTGCGCGTCGTGCGCGAGCGGCTGGAAGGCAAGAACCAGATCCCGGTCGAAGGCCATGTGCCGGCCGTGCCCTACCGCGAGACGATCCGCAAAGCGACGCAGCAGCGCGGCCGCCACAAGAAACAATCAGGCGGCCACGGCCAGTTCGGCGACGTCGTGATTGAGATCAAACCGCTGCCGCGCGGGTCAGGCTTCCAGTTCACCGATACGATCACCGGCGGCGTCGTGCCAAAGACCTACATCCAGTCGGTCGAGACCGGCGTGCGTGACTACCTGAAGTCCGGGCCGCTCGGCTTCCCGGTCGTCGATGTTGCCGTCAACCTTTCCGACGGCTCCTACCATGCGGTCGATTCCTCCGACATGGCCTTCCAGATGGCAGCGAAGCTGGCGATGAAGGAAGGCATGGCCGCGTGCTCGCCGGTGCTGCTCGAGCCGGTGATGAAGGTCGAGATCGTCACGCCGTCCGACGCGACGTCGAAGATCATTGCGCTGATCCCGCAGCGGCGCGGCCAGATCCTCGGCTACGACGCGCGGCCCGACTGGCCCGGATGGGACGTCGTCGAGGCGACCATGCCGCAAGCCGAGATCGGCGACCTCATCATCGAGCTGCGCTCGGCCACGGCGGGTGTCGCCAGCTACCGGGCCGTCTTCGACCACATGGCCGAACTCACCGGCCGGTTGGCCGACGAAGCGCTGAACGCCAACGGCAAGGCCGCCTGAGCTGCCTTTGCGGCCCAACAGGAAACGGCGCCCGGATGATCCGGGCGCCGTTTCTTGCGGACCGTCTTCGTGGGAGGCGAAACGGCAGGTCCGCCGCATGCTTGCCGCCGGTGCCTGGCGGCGGAGGAAGGTTCGGACGCGGTAGCTGCCTGAGCCCGGGTCGTCCGAGTGATGCCCCCATCCCCCGGACGAGCCACACCGCGTCCTGTGCTCTGCTTAATCGATTTGGCGCGCCCGCGGCATGTTACCCGAGGTTACATGTCACTGTTACGCGACCGTTCCGGCCGATTTTCTGGCGATGTGTTGGTTTCGGGCAACAAAAAAGCCGGATCAATGAAGACCCGGCTGAGTTTGATTGGAAGTGCCTGTTAAGGCTAACCTCCAGAGGGGAACACTCGAGAGCGCTAATGGGAGGAGAACGCGCTCAGGAGATGATCTATATATGTGCTCTTCATGCCCAAGAAACAAGCATCTATTTTGCAACACTCACATGCAAAAAGGCGCCGGCTGTGGTCTAATCCGTCCCGAAGCGCAATAGGACCAGTTGAATCGCTGAAATACAGCCTGCGGCAAGGCAAAAATCGATCCGCGGCCGCGAATCAGCAGCGATTCCTGCTCGGAAAGTCGAAAAACGCAGGATGACGTGGAATCGTGCAGCACGCGTTTGTTTTTTCGGCAGCCAGACCTTGCTGGTGCATGCCGCCCAAAAGCCCGCCATCGAGCCTGACCTGAGGGTGCAGCGGTTTGGGTTACATGCCGGACAAGACCTGAAGCGCGTTGCAGGAGACCGTTCAAGGCCGCGCCCGTAAGGAGAGCTATATGCGAGCCACTTCGGCGATCGCCGGCAGCGTCATCTTCCTTGCTGTAGCGCCCGGCGTGGTCGCCGGACTGTTGCCTTGGCTGCTGACCGATCGCTATCGCCTGCCCTGGTCGAGACTGCCCGGTTTCGTTCCTGTGGGCTGGCTGCTGGTTGTCGCCGGCACAGCCATACTGCTGCACGCCTTTGCCCGGTTTGCCCTGGAGGGCTTGGGTACCCCCGCCCCGGTCGCGCCGACCGAAAGGCTGGTCGTCGGCGGCATCTACCGCCATGTCCGCAATCCGATGTACGTCGCCGTGCTGTCGATCGTCCTCGGCCAGGCACTGCTGTTTTCGAGCTGGACGGTCGCGGCCTATCTAGTCATCGCCGCGGCCGCCATGATCTCCTTCGTGAGACTGTATGAGGAACCGACGCTTGCCCGCCGCTACGGCGACGAATACGAGGCCTACCGCCGTGCCGTACCAGGCTGGCTGCCCCGCCTGACACCTTGGCGCGGCTGAAGCAGGCTCCAAGGCAACGTCACCACGGCAGCGGGCCGTCCTCGTTCGAGAACGTGCCCGTCGGACCGTTCGCGTCGAGAAGCGCGAGGCGCACCGGCTCCCGCGCGGCCTGTTCGACGGTGCGCGAACCTTCGAAGTTGTTCAGCTCCGTCGCGGTGTAGCCCGGGCAGGCAGCGTTGACCTTGATGCCGGTCTCCTCGAGCTCGATGGCGAAGGCGAGCGTCATCGCGTTGACGGCCGTCTTCGACGGGTTGTAAACGGCGCCAAACGAAGTGCGGTACGGAAAGGCCGGATCCGCGTTCAATGTCAGCGAGCCGGCGCCGCTCGAGACGTTGACGATACGTGCCGCCGGCGCCTCACGAAGGAGCCGCAGCATCGCTTGCGTGACGGCGACGATGCCAAACACGTTCGTCTCGAATACCGCGCGTACGTCGTCGAGGGAGGCAACGCTCGGGCGGCCCGAATTGATGATCTCCTCGAGCGGCTTGCCCGGCTTTCCCGCATGGGAGATGCCGGCATTGTTCACCAGCACGTCGAGGCGGCCGAGTTCGATGCGGATGCGCTCTGCCGCGGCGGCGATCGACGCCTGGTCGGTGACGTCGAGCTGCAGGGCGTGGGCATCCTCTCCGATGCTATTTGCGGCTGCCTCGGCATGCTCGAGCCTGCGCGATCCTACGAGCACGGTAAGGCCGTTCGCCGCGAGGTCCCTGGCGATCTGAAGACCGATGCCCTTGTTGGCCCCGGTGACCAGGGCGACGGGTTTGTCCTGCATGGTAATCTCCTTTTGTGCACCGATTTGTGGCCAACACCGCCTTGCCGTGCTAGATACAAGTCAAGCGGAACCACGTTCCACATATATCCGGAACAAGGTTCCGTTTGCAAGAGGTAATTTGATGGGCGAAAAAACGCCGAACGGCAAAACGGATCAAGGCGATGGTCTGGAACCCCGCGACCGCGCGGATCGGCACGTGCGCGCCGACGCACGGCGCAACATCGACGCGTTGCTCCGGGCGGCCATGGCGGTGTTCGCGACCTCCGGCGTGGAGGCTCCGGTGCGAGAGATCGCGGAAAAGGCTGGCGTCGGCGTCGGCACCGTCTACCGCCATTTTCCACAGCGCTCGGACCTGATCGTGGCCGTCTTCCGCAACGAGGTTGACGCCTGTGCGGACGCCGCGCCGATCCTGGCCAGAAAGCATGAGCCCGGTGAAGCGCTGGCCCTGTGGATGCAGCGCTATGTGGATTTCATCACGGCAAAACGCGGCCTCGCGGCAGCCTTGTACTCAGGCAATCCGGCCTTCGACACTTTGCCTGCCTATTTCAACCAACGGCTCCGGCCCGCGCTCCAAACATTGCTGGAGGCAGCGGCCGCGGCCGGCGAGGTGCGCGCCGATATCGAGCCGGGCGACCTGTTGGGGGCGGCCGCCAGCCTTGCCATGCCGGCACATGGCGGCGGCCCCGCCCAGGCGCGGCGCATGGTTGCCCTGCTGGTCGACGGTTTGCGCTACGGCGCCAGCACGCTGGCGGATACGCGTTCCTAAAGCGCGTTGCGTTCGACCGACCTGATGCGACGCGCTTTAGGTTCTTGTTTGATGCATGTCGTTATCGCAAAACCGCTGCACGCTTTTGCGCGACATGCATTAGCAATCGCAGACCAAGTACGACATCAGACAAAAAGGCTGGTGCTGCCCCTTCTGGCTGCCGCTATCTTCTCCGTTATAGTGACGGGGAGAAGGACGCTTTCGCCGATCGCTCTTTGGAGTGTTGTAGGGTCGACATAAATGAGCTTTTCAGAATTTCAGCCACGCCATGTGCTCTGCATGCTGGGAAGGCAGGGTGGATATTCTGAGCTGTGTCGCTCAGTTCAGTCGGCAATCGACAATTTCGCCCCGGGGTTTGAAATTGATACGCACTTTTCGCAGGACGCGCCGGATGATCGCATGGTTGAGTCGTTCGATGTGTCTTGGGATCGGGTACATAAGGGGGGACGGACTAAAGAGGACCAAGCGGCCGTCCATGAGCACGGTTGCGTGATTTATGTACTTGGTCCCCATATGGATATCGAAAGTACCGTTGGGACGTCGGCAATCGCCCTTCGCTTAATCGTGCATGCGCTGAACAGTGATGCTATTGCCGCAAAAGGCGAGAGTGCTGGCATTGCGCACGGTGCGGCTCGATGGAAACAACTTGGCCGTGATGCGGAAAACGCCGAGGACGGCCCGAGTTTAGCCCGTACTTGCCGCCTTGCCTTCAGCAAGCGGCCGTTAAGTGACGGAAAGTTCCTCTGTAGCGTCGGTTTCCATCTCGTCGGTCTGCCAGAGGTCTTCGCGCCAAGGAGTCTTTCCGACGATGAGCTGGTGCTCAGCTCGATAATCGACCGTGTTGCCGATGAGATGTTTACCGAAGGCGTCGGGCTGAGTTTAGTCCGTAACAATGGGATACTGCTACCCATCGAAGCGTACGAAGAAGACGACTTCAAATTCAACCCGTATGGTGCCGTCTACTTGGGCGATCACGGCAAAAAGGATACCTTGTCGACAGAATCTAGAAACTAAAACGACCAGCTGCGCGCCTTGGCGATGATGAAATCGCGGAAGACATGCAGCTTCGCCTGGTTCTTCATCGCGTCGGGATAGGCGAAGTAGGTATCGAAGGACGGCACCTCGGTCTCGGGCAGCAACTGCACCAGTCCGGAATCCTTGCTGACCACGTAATCGGGCAGCATGGCGATGCCCGCGCCGCCCTGTACCGCGCGCTTGATCGACAGGATGTCGTTGATCTGCAGCGTCGGTACCCTTTGCCCGCCTTCGAAATCGCCGACCGTTTCCAGCCAGTTCAGTTCCGACAGATGCGCCGGCACCGGCACGCCGAAGGTGACGATGCGATGGGCCTTCAGCTCGGCAATCGAATTCGGCTTGCCGTATTTGTTCACATAGGAGGGCGCCGCGTAGAGATGAAAATGCACGGTGAACAGGCGACGCTGGATGAGGTCGGGCTGCTGCGGCTGGCGCAGCCGGATGGCGCAGTCGGCCTGGCGCATCGTGAGATCGAGCTCCTCATTGGCCAGGATGAGCTGCAGGCTGACCTCGGGATAGAGCTCGATGAACTCTTGCACGCGCTCGGTCAGCCAGCCTGCGCCGAGGCCGACCGTCGTCGTCACCCTGAGCACGCCGGAGGGCCGGTCCTTGGTTTCGGTCAGTCGCGATTTGATGGTTTCGAGCTTCATCAGCACGTCGTGTGCCGTGCGGAACAGCATCTCGCCCTGCTCGGTCAGCACCAGGCCGCGGGCGTGGCGATTGAACAGCGGCACGCCGACGTCATGCTCGAGCGCGCTGACCTGCCGCGAGATCGCCGATTGCGACAAATGCAGTGTTTCCGCGGCATGGGTGAACGACCCCGCTTCCGCCGCGGCGTGAAACACGCGTAGCTTGTCCCAATCCAACGCCATGATTTCCCCTCGTCCTGTTTTCTGGCGTCCGCCTGTTTTCGGCGTCTGAATGAAAAATCAGGCTTTTGCGCGGCTTTTCTCAGCCGCTTATCGAACAATCACTCCGCCGCTTCGCGGTGAACCTCGATCCCCGCCAGATATTTTTCCGCCTCGAGCGCGGCCATGCAGCCGAGCCCGGCCGCCGTCACCGCCTGGCGGTAGATGTCGTCGGTTACGTCGCCGGCGGCGAACACGCCCGGCATGTCGGTGCGGGTCGAATCCGGCGCCGTCCACAGATAGCCGTTCGGCTTCTGCTTCAGCTTGCCGGCAAACAGCTCGACCGCCGGCGCGTGGCCGATCGCCACGAACACGCCGTCGACCACCAGATGCATCTCCTGCCCGGTCACCACGTTGCGCAGCTTCAGCCCTTCGACCGAGGGCGGTAGCGGCGCCTTGCCGGGCCTGCCGGTGATCTCGTCGACCACCGTGTCCCAGATGACGCGGACATTATCTTTCCGCAGCAGCCGCTCGCGCAGGATGCGCTCGGCGCGGAAATCGCTGCGCCTGTGGATGACGGTGACGCTCTTGGCCAGGTTGGAGAGATAGAGCGCTTCCTCCACCGCCGAATTGCCGCCGCCGATCACCGCGACATCCTTGCCGCGATAGAAGAAGCCGTCGCAGGTGGCGCAGGCCGAGACGCCAAATCCCATAAAGGTGTGTTCGCTCGGGATGCCCAGCCATTTGGCCTGGGCGCCGGTGGCGATGATCAGCGCGTCGGCGGTATAGATCGTGCCGGAATCGCCCTTGGCGCGGAACGGCCGCACGTTGAGGTCGACCTCGGTGATGATGTCGTTGACGATGTCGGTGCCGACATGCTCGGCCTGCCTGAGCATCTCGCTCATCAGCCATGGACCCTGGATCGGTTCGGCGAAGCCCGGATAGTTTTCGACATCGGTGGTGATCATCAGTTGCCCGCCCTGCTGCAGGCCGGCGACCAGCATCGGCTTGAGCATGGCGCGGGCGGCATAGATCGCCGCCGTATAGCCGGCGGGGCCGGAGCCGATGATGAGAACAGGCGCATGCTTGGTGATCATGAAAAACCTCTGCGGGGAGCAGCCATGGATTGTGGCATGAACTCTCGTCGATTGTTGCGCGTAATGTAAGTGTTGCCTGCGACGCCAGCAAGGCAAGTTGCCGTTCGTCCCCGGAAAGCTTCGGCGCCGGCGACGGCGACAAGCAACCCGCAGCAAGATGATGCGAAAATCCTCGATCCAGCGGATGGAATAGACAGCAAAGTCGTTTAATTACAAAGTCGCGAAAGATTCTTTCGCGTCACCACGGAAGCCACCATGCCGATCAAGGCCGATCTCGATGCCATCGACTGGAAGATCCTGCGCGAGCTTCAGCAGGACGGACGCATGACCAATGTCGAACTGTCGAGCCGCGTCGGCATTTCGGCGCCGCCGTGCCTGCGCCGCGTCAGGCGGCTGGAAGAGGCCGGCATCATCCGCGGCTACCGCGCTTTGCTCAACGCTCCGGCGCTCGGCCTCGACGTCGTCGCCTTCTGTCTGATCGGCCTGCATCACCAGGCCGACGCCGAACTCAAGACCTTCGCCGAGCGCACCCGCGGCTGGCCGATCGTGCGCGACGCCTGGATGGTGTCGGGCGAGTCCGATTTCCTGCTACATTGCGTGGCGAGCGATCTCGGCACCTTCCAGACCTTCGTCATCGAGGAACTGGCCTCGGCCCCCAATGTCGATACGGTGCGAACCGCGCTGACCATCCGCCGGGTCAAAGACGAAGGGCTGGTGGCGTTTTCGGGTTGAGAGAGCAGGCAAAGCGGCTGCGAAACAAAAACCCGGAAACAAAAAACCCGCCTCGGCGGACGGGATCGTCGGTGGAAATCATCACCATACCCAGATTATTAGCATAGCTGCCGGCACAAAGCAAGAACAAAATTGCGCCTTCAGCGTTAGAATGCGGCTTCATGCCAGCTTGGGTTCCTCGCCCCACGAAAGTGGGGAGAGGTGTCTCGGCGAAGCCGACACGGAGAGGGGAACCGCGCTCAACGAAGCCCCCTCTCCGGCCGCTTCGCGGCCACCTCTCCCCCGCTTCGCGGAGGGCGAGGAACCCAGGTCCTGAGAGTTCGAGGATCACCCTGCGTCGCAGAGGCGTGTTTCGACCATTTCGCACAAATGGTGGTAGAGGCACAAATGCCCCTGCTGGATGATCGGCGTCGAGGTCGAGGGTACGTTGAGCAGGATGTCGGAGAGCGGCTTCAGCTTGCCGCCGGTGTCGCCGGTCAGGCTGACCACCGTCATGCCCATCATGCGCGCCTGTTGGGCGGCGGCGAGGATGCTTGGCGAATTGCCGCTGGTCGAGATGGCGAGCAGCACGGCGCCCGCCGAACCATGCGCCTCGACCTGGCGCGCAAACACCGTGTCGAAGCCATAATCATTGCCCCAGGCGGTCAGCACCGCCGCGTTGGCCGGCAGCGCGATGACGTTGTAGGCCTTGCGCTCCCTGAGGAAGCGGCCGACCAGCTCGCCGGCGATGTGGATGGCGTCGCTGGCCGAACCGCCATTGCCTGCTATCAGCAGCGCCTTGCCCTGCGAAAGCGCGGCGACGACGGCGCTGACCGCCCGCTCCATCTCGCTGGTCAGGTCGCGCTCGACCATCGCCGAAATCGCGGCCGCCGAGCGGGCCAGGTAATCGTTCAGTTCGGACATGAAACCCTCAGTTCCCGGCGCGCAATCTGCCGATGGTGCCGGTCGTGCTCTTGCCGGCGACGAGGTCGACCAGCACGACGCGCCCGCCGGCCTTCTGCACGACATCGGCGCCAACCACCTGATCGACCTTATAGTCGGCGCCCTTGACCAGTATGTCGGGGCTCAGCGCCTCGATCAGCGAAAGCGGCGTATCCTCCTCGAAGATGACGACGGCGTCGACCGAGGCAAGTGCTGCCAGCACGCAGGCCCGGTCATGCTGGTCGTTGACCGGGCGCCCCGGCCCTTTCAGCCGGCGCACCGAGGCATCGCTGTTGAGGCCGAGCACCAGCCGGTCGCACTGGCTGCGCGCCGCATGCAACAGGCTGACATGGCCGGCATGCAGGATATCGAAACAGCCATTGGTGAAGCCGACGCTCAAGCCCTCGTTTTTCCAGCCCGCCACCAGCCGCGCGGCGGCGGCGGCATCGAGGATCGCATCCAAGTGGGCGACCGGACCATGCGAGGCAAACAGCGCACCGGTGAGCTCCTCGATCGTCAGCCGCGCCGTGCCGCGCTTGCCGACGACAACACCGCCGGCGGCGTTGGCGATCGATCCGGCCATGACACGATCAGCCCCTGCTGCAAGAGCCAGCGCGAAGGTCGCGATTACCGTGTCGCCGGCGCCCGAAACGTCGAACACTTCGCGCGCCTGCGTGGCGATATGGCGGGCGTCGTCCGCACCGACGACGCTCATGCCCTTTTCGCTGCGCGTCGCGACGACGAAATCGAAACCGTGCGCCGAAATCAGCTGGCGTGCCGCCGCCTCGATTTCGTCGTCGGCAAACACTGCGCGGCCGACCGCCTCGCCGAGTTCCTTGCGATTGGGCGTGATTGCCGTCGCGCCGGCATAACGCGCATAGTCGCGGCCCTTCGGGTCGACCAGCACCGGCTTGCCCGCTTCCCGACAGATCGAGATCAGCTCGCCGGCGACGCCGTCGAGCAGCACGCCCTTGCCATAGTCGGACAGAATGACGATGTCGGCGCGTGCCAGCGCTTCGCGAAAATGCCCGACCAATGTCGCGCGCTCGGCATCGCCCAGCGGCTTGATTTCCTCTTCGTCGAAACGCAGCACCTGCTGGTTGAGCGCGCTGAAGCGGCTTTTGGACGACGTCATGCGATCGGCATCCTGCGCCAGCCCGCCGGTGTCGACGCCAAAGTCGCCGAGCATGCGCATGAGGTTCTTGCCGGCCTCGTCAGCGCCGATCACCGAGACCGGTATCACGGCAGCGCCGAGCGAAACGATGTTGGCGACGACATTGCCGGCGCCGCCCATCGCCAGCGTTTCGCCGCGCCCGTGCAGCACGGGGATCGGCGCTTCCGGCGAAATGCGCTCGATCACGCCGTTGACGAAACGGTCGAGGATGAAATCGCCGACCACCAGCACGGTGGCGCCACCGAAGCGCGAAATGGCGCGGTGAAGAGGTTCGGGAGAGGGCAGCTTGATCATGTCAACGCGTGGGAGAGCCGATTTTCAGTGACGGGGGATTCGATTGGCAGGGCCGGCCGTTCATGGCGATGCCGATATACCGCAATTTCAGCCGACGCAACGGCAGGCCTTCGACCGATCGCCGCGGCGAGACAGTGCGTCAGCTTTTCTGCAACGCGACATGCACGCCCAGCCCAACAAGCATCGTACCGCCGGCGCGCCGCATCAGGCGCTGCGCCCGGCTCGACTGCCGCAGCCTGGCGATCACCGCGCCGGCCAGCACCACGCAAACAATGTCGGCCGACGAGAACATCAAATTGACGATCGTTCCAAGCACGACGAACTGCAGCCAGACCGGAAACGCTGCCGAGGCATCGATGAATTGCGGCAGGAACGCCATGAAGAAAATCGCCGTTTTCGGGTTGAGCACCTCGACGGCAACGCTCTCGAAAAACGCGCGGCGGGCGGATTTCGGCTGAATTCCCGGCAAGACAACGTCGCCTTGCGCCTTGGCGCGAAACAAAGAAACACCGAGCCAGATCAGATACAGCGCACCGACCAGCTTGACCGCCATGTAAAGCACCGGCACGGCATGGAAAAGCACCGACAGGCCGACGGCGGCGGCGAAGACATGAACGTAACCGCCGAGATGGATGCCGAGCGCCGCCATCAGCCCGGACCAGCGGCCGCGCGCCATGGTTTGCGCGGCGGCATAGAGCATGGCGGGACCGGGGATATAGGCGAAGATCGCCGTGGTGGCGAAAAAGGCGACAAGCAGTTCGGTTGACGGCATTACCTTGCTCCTGTCACGCTTCGCCGGTGGTCACCGACTGAAGCGAGAGCTTTGCGGCGGCACTGTGGCGCTCATCCGGCCGCCCCGCCACCTGCTTTGTCGACAGCCCGGCCCGCCTCCCCTATAAGGCCAGAATCCCACAAGGGCTACAACCGGCACAAGGTACCAGAGGCTTTCATGATCATCGTCACGGGCGGCGCCGGCATGATCGGTTCCAACATCGTCGCCGCGCTCAACGCCGACGGTTTCAGCGACATCCTCGTCGTCGACGACCTCACCGACGGCCACAAGATCGCCAACCTCGCCGATCTCGAGATCGCCGATTATCTCGACAAGGACGATTTTCTGGCGCGGATGGAGGCCGGCGACCTCGGCCGCATCGAGGCGGTTTTCCACCAGGGTGCCTGCTCGACCACCACCGAATGGAACGGCAAGTTCATGATGGAGGTCAACTACACCTATTCGAAGCGCCTGCTGCACGCCTGCCTGGCCCTGCGCGTGCCGTTTCTCTATGCCTCCTCCGCTTCCGTCTATGGCGGCGGCGCCGAGTTCCGCGAGGAGCCGCAATACGAACGCCCGCTCAACGTCTATGCCTATTCGAAAAAGCTGTTCGACGACTATGTCCGCCGTACCGTGTTCGATACCGACCATTCGCCGGTGGCGGGCCTGCGTTATTTCAACGTCTACGGACCGCGCGAGGCGCATAAGGGCGCCATGGCCTCTGTCGCCTTCCATCTGTTCAACCAAGTCGAGCAAGGGCAGAACCCGAAGCTGTTCGGCGCCTATGGTGGTTTCGGGCCCGGCGAGCAGAGCCGCGACTTCATCCATGTCGGCGATGTCGCCGACGTCAATCTGTGGCTGTGGAAACGCGGCTCGAGCGGCATCTTCAACTGCGGCACAGGCAAGGCTCAGCCGTTCCGCGCCATTGCCGAAACGGTGATCGATACGCTCGGCCAAGGCCAGATCGAGTTCATCGAGTTTCCCGACCACCTCAAGGGCAGCTACCAGAGCTTTACGCAAGCTGATATGTCCCGCTTGCGCGCAGCCGGTTACAATGGCCAGTTCCGCACAGTGGAAACCGGCGTCAGAGACTATGTCGAATGGCTGAAAGCCCAACGATCCTCGTGATCGGCCCACGCTGGGTGGGCGACATGGTGATGGCGCAGTGCCTGTTCCAGGCGCTGAGGGAGCTTCATCCGAACGCCGCCATCGACGTGCTGGCGCCGGCGTGGGCAGCACCGCTGGTCAAGCGCATGCCCGAAATCCGCCAGCAGATCGACCTGCCGCTGCAATCCGGCACGTTCGAATTCCGCACCCGAAGGCGCTTCGGCCGCCTGCTGCGCGGCCGCTACGACATGGCCTTTGTCCTGCCGGGAAGCTGGAAGTCGGCGCTGATCCCGTTCTTTGCCGGCATTCCGCGCCGTGTCGGCCATCTCAAGGAAATGCGCTACGGGCTACTGACCGACATCGTGCCCTTGCCCGATCGCCTGAAACGGCGCACCGCGCAGGCCTATTTCAGCCTTGCCCGTGGTGGCGCCTTCCAGGCGCCGAAGCTCGCCGTCGATCAAGCCAGCCAGGCGGCACTGCTCAGCCGTTTCGGGCTGACAGCGGGGAAATTCGTGGCAGTCATGCCCGGCGCAGAATTCGGCCCGGCCAAGCGCTGGCCGAGCGAACACTATGCCGGCCTTGCCCGTGAGATGATGGCGAAAGGGTTTGGCGTCGCGCTGTTCGGGTCGAAGAACGACGCTGGGGTGACGGCTGAAATCGCCGCGCTGGCTCCGGGCGCCGTCGATCTTGCCGGCCAGACGCGGCTCGAGGATGCCATCGACCTGATCGCGGCGGCGAGGCTCGCCGTCTCCAACGACAGCGGGCTGATGCATGTCGCCGCCGCCGTCGGCACGCCGGTAGTCGCCGTTTACGGCTCGACCTCGCCGCAGAACACGCCGCCGCTCGCCGAGCGCCGCGAACTGCTCTGGCTCGGCCTGTCCTGTTCGCCCTGCCACAAAAAAATCTGCCCGCTCGGTCATCTCAACTGCCTGAACACGCTGGAGGTCGAACGCGTCGTGGCGGCGGCGGAGCGGCTGCTGGAAATGCCGGCCGCCGCATGAAAGTGCTGATCGTCAAGACATCGTCCATGGGCGACGTCATCCACACCTTCCCGGCGATCGAGGACGCGCGCCGCGCTCGGCCGGATATCTCCTTCGACTGGTGTGTCGAAGAGGCATTTGCCGGCATCGTGGCGCTGCATCCAGCCATCCAAACCATCCACAGCGTGGCGATCCGGCGCTGGCGCAGGAAGCTGCTCGAGCCCGGCACATGGCGGGAAGTGGTCGGCTTGCGCCGCGCCTTGCGCGATTGCCGCTACGACCTCGTCCTCGATGCACAAGGCTTGCTGAAATCGGCGCTGGTGGCGCGGCTGGCGGCAGCCCCGGTCGCCGGGTTCGATCGGTCGAGCGCCCGCGAGCCTTCGGCAAGCCTGTTTCATGGCCATCGCTATGCCGTGCCGCGCGGCCTGCATGCCATCGAGCGCACGAAACGCCTGTTCGGGCTGGCGCTCGGCTACGAGCCGGATTTTTCCAGGCTTGAATCGGGTATCGCGCCGCCAGCCGGAAGATCGACTTTTGCCGGTGAAAAGACCGCCTTCCTGCTGCACGGCACCAGCCGCGAGGACAAGAAATGGCCGGTCGCGGACTGGATCGAAACCGCCCGCCTGCTGGTGAACATGGGAATGACGCCGGTCACCACCTGGTCGAACGACCGGGAACAGGCGGTTGCCGAGGCGATCGCCCGCGCCATTTCGCAAACCGTGGTGGTTCCCAGGTCGCCGCTAGCCGAGATCGCCGCCGTCATCGGCGGCTCGGCGCTGGTCATCGGCGCCGACACCGGCCTGACCCATCTCGCCAGCGCTTTCGGCCTGCCGACGGTGGCGATATTCCTCGCTACCGAGCCTGGCCTGACCGGTCCGCGCGGGCCATTCTCATCGACGCTGCTAGCCAGGCCCGGCCACAGCGTCACGCCGCCGGAGGTGATGGCGGAAGCCGAAAGGCTTGTGGAGCGCCAGACGCTTGGTCAGGCCGGTGGCCGCTGATTTGCTCAATCAATTCAATCGGAAAGGTCAGCGTTGCCCCTTCCCTTCTCCCCTTGTGGGAGAAGGTGGATTGGCGCGCAGCGCCAAGACGGATGAGGGGTGTTGGACGGAGTGCGGAGGGAGCCAAGCTGGAACACCCCTCATCCGACCTCGCTTCGCGAGGCCACCTTCTCCCACAAGGGGAGAAGGCAGAGCAGCGCCAATCCCCTAGATGAACTGCACCTGGACGATCTCGTAGCCCCTGGCGCCGCCTGGCGCATTGACCTCAATGGCGTCGCCGACTTCCTTGCCGATCAGGGCGCGGGCGATCGGCGAGGAGATCGAGATGCGGCCGGACTTCACGTCCGCTTCCTGGTCGCCGACGATCTGGTAGGTCTTTTTCTCCTCGGTATCCTCGTCGACCAGCACCACGGTGGCGCCGAACTTGACCTTGTCGCCGCTGAGCTTGGTGACGTCGATCACCTCGGCCCGCGCGATCAGGTCCTCGAGTTCGTTGACCCGGCCCTCATTGAGGCTCTGTGCCTCTTTTGCCGCGTGATATTCGGCATTTTCGGATAGGTCGCCATGCGAGCGCGCTTCGGAAATCGCCTCGATGATACGCGGCCGCTCCTGTTGCTGGCGCCAGCGCAGTTCTTCCTTCAATGACGCGAACCCCTCGCCTGTCATCGGGACCTTGTTCATAATGCCTGACCTTTCCTGCCGCCGCCCCCGCAATCGGGAGCGACCTTGTCGATGGTACAAAAAGAAAACGGTCCGGCAGCCTCGGGCTAACGGAACCGTCTCACCACAATTTCGCAAGATATAGCAATCTTCGCGGGTTTTTCACGTCCAAAAAGTCGGTTTTTGAAAAATCATCCACCGATTGCACGGCTGACCCCACGTCAAGCGGCGGTTTCCAAGATCGTATCGTGTACCGTGATGCCAAATCTCGGTTGTGGCCAACATGTGCAGCACAGCAAAAAACCGGCTGCGATCGCTCACAGCCGGTTATGAGGAGCGTTCCGGAGGATCAGCTCCTCATGAAATGATCGATCTGCTCCGACAGCATGCCGTATTCGCGAGACCCCTTGCCCGTGCGCTTCTCGATCTCGCGGAGCTGTTCCTGGGCGCCGGCAAGATCGCCGATCTGCAGGTGCGCCTCGCCGAGATATTCGCGCACCAGCGTGTAATTCGGGTCGATGCGCAGCGCTTCCTCGTAATAGCCGAGGCCGACGGTGACGCGGCCGGAATGGCGGTGCGAATAGCCGAGATAATTGAGGATGCGCGGATCCTGCTTGTTGGCGGCGAGGCTGAGCACGCCGATCGCCTCGTCGTAGCGTCCATCCATCGCCAGCGCGCGACCGGCATCGTAGATGCTGTCGTCGTCCAGCATGCCTTGCTTCGGGGAGACGCATTTCTTCTGTTTCTTGTCCCACGCCTCCCCCTTCTTGCACTGGGACTGGCCGCCGCCATTGCCGCCGCCACCGCCACCTCCCCCGCCTTCACCAGCCGAAAACGCCGGAGCCGCAATCAGCGGCAGGGCGGCGATGGCCATGGCGTAAATCAGCAATCGTCTGCGCATCGAATTCTCCTTTGAACCTGACAATGCAACACTAACGCCGGCCCAACGCCGTTTCGTCCCGGAAAATGTCATCCTATCTCAAAACCGCGATCTCTCCCAGCAAGGCCATCTTATCCGGGAAGAGAGGGCATCGAAATCATGCTTCACGATCAACGCCGCCGCGCAAGATAATGTGACGAGCGCTGCAAATCCGCTATCATCGGGCCGACCGAGCACGAAGCAGGGAGACGGCCGGTGCAGCAACGCGTTGAACGAGACTGGGAGCTTTCGATCGGTCCCGACACCGTGCGCCTGTTCATCCTGAAGGCGAAGGCGCTCAGCGCCGCCGTCAACGAAGACTATGCCGACGGCGCCGAGCACGAGGTAGAGCTCGACGGCAACGCGCACGACAACCACCATCATGACGGCCTTGCCGAGGAAAGCTCCGAAGATCTCACCGAAGAAGAACTGCGCGAGCTGATCGACGATCTCAATGTCGACGAAGCGGCCGAACTGATTGCGTTGGCCTGGGTCGGCCGCGGCGACTATGACGCGACGGAATGGACGGACGCGCTGTCCGCCGCCCGCGAGCGCGCCAACAAGCGCACGGCAAAATATCTGCTCGGCATGCCGCTGCTGGCGGACTGGCTCGAGGAAGGCTTGGAAGCGATCGGCGCGTGACGGCGCGGTTACCGATTGTGATCGGCCGCCCCCCTCGCTCAAGGCAACTTCCCTGCATTCTGGCCGTTGCGACGTAATGGCGGCGTTTGGCTTTTTCAGATTGGGCAGATTGCTGCTGGCCGTTGCGGCTACGCCGCTGGCGGGACCCGTTTTAGCCAAGGCACCCGACCTACCGCAAACTGCACCAGTTCCGCAGCTCAACCAGCAAGTCACTCCGCCGCCACCAACCGAGATCCCGGTCCCCGAACCGCGCCCGGAGGATGCTCCGGAGCCGCCGGCGATTGCACCGCAGCCGCCCGAAAAGCCGGCACGGGCTGAGCCGCCGGCAGGCCCACCAGGCGCGCCACCAAACCCGGCCGAGGCAGACGAGAAGGCGGAGCAAAAAATCCTTCCTGATCCTCGATCGGCCGCCATTGCCGGGAGAGAAATGCCGGCCGAGGAATTGGCCTGCCGCAGGCGGCTGAAGTCGATGGGCGTCGATTTCGAGGAGCGCAAGCCAGAGCATGATACGTCAGTCGGTTGCTCGATCCCCTACCCGATCGCGCTGAAGACGCTCGGCAAATCCATCGCCATCGGCCCGGAGCCCGAGCTGAATTGCCAGATGGCGGAAGCGGCCGCCCGCTTTGCTGCGTCCGTCATCCAGCCTGCCGCAAAGGCCGAGTTCGGCGCGGATATTAAATCGATCGGCCAGGCCTCCGCCTTTGTCTGCCGGTCGCGCAATGGCGGCGGCAAATTGTCGGAGCACGCCTTCGGCAACGCGCTCGACATCGCCAGCTTCAAGCTTTCGGACGGGAAGGAGATCGATGTCGGCCCGGCGCCGCCGGAAAAGGACGCGAAATTCCTGAACGCAGTGCGCAAGGCAGCCTGCGGACCGTTCAAGACCGTGCTTGGCCCCGGCAGCGACGCCGATCATTCGCAGCATCTCCACTTCGACCTCGAACCGCGCCGCAACGGTGGTACGTTTTGCCAGTGACCTTAGCCTATGGGGGCGCCGCAATTTGGCCGCAGGCGTGAACGGCGCCGCTGATTTTTCCTTTACTCTTCAGGTTTAGAGTCTGTGCCATCTGGGGACAGGAACCCTTCCGATGGCCGGGCTATTTCGCGCTGCGCTTGCCGCTGTGCGGCACACAGAATGCGCGCGCATAGCCGGCAGGCTTGCCGCCCTGCTTGCCATTGCGGCGGTCTCGGCCTGCAATACCGGCAGCGTGCTGTCGCTGCAGCCGGCCGTCGATGTCGGCAGCCAGACCGCTGCCGTCCCGCCCAATTCCGACCCGCAATATTCCGGCGCGCAAGATTCCGGGCCGCAATATTCGGGTATGCAGCGCCTCGTCCCGTCCAATCCCTTTATGACGGCCGCCTATCCGCGCCTGGACAACCCGATGTCGCCGGCCGAACAGATGCCGGCCACAGAGATCGATTGCCGCAAGGAATTGAAACGCCTCGGCGTCGTCTACACCGACGTTGCGCCGATCCATGAAGGCCAGTGCGGGATCGACTATCCGGTCAAGGTCTCGGCCATCGGCAGTGTCGAGATGAAGCCGGCCGCGACGCTGACCTGCGACATGGCCGCCACCTTTGCCGGCTGGACCAGGAACGAACTCGTGCCGTCGGCCCGCTGGCGCTATTTCTCAGGCGTCAAGACCATCCACCAGGGCTCGAGCTATTCCTGCCGCAGGATTGCCGGCGAAGGTGTTTTGTCGGAACACGGCAAGGGCAATGCGCTCGACGTGATGAGCATCGAACTCAACAATGGCGACGATATCGACGTCCGCAAGCCCGGCCTGTTCGCCTTCCGCACCCGCGGCTTCCTCAACAATGTCCGCGCCGACGGCTGCCAGTATTTCACCACCGTGCTCGGCCCCGGCTACAATTACGATCACCGCAACCATTTCCATTTCGACATCAAGAACCGCAAGAACGGCTATCGCGCCTGCCGCTGATTGCAGCCCCTGCCCAAGACTTGCTGCGCCGGTTAAGATGGTGCGCAGACGCTTGGGTGGTGCCTCTTGAGCCAACGAAGCCTGCGACGACGTGCAACGACCTGGCTGGTGGCATGCTGTGCCGCCTATCTTTCGCTCGCCTATTTCGCCGCGCCTGAGTTCTGGACGTTGCGGGACCGCAATTTTCGCAATCAGCAATTCGAGATGGTGACGCACACGCCGCAAGGCATTCCGGGCGATCCGATCAATGTCGGCCTTGTCGGCACCAAGAAGGAGCTTGTCCATGCTTTTGCCGTCGCCGGCTGGGATACGGCAGACGCCATCACGCTGAAGACGGCCATCGAAATCGGCGAAAGCGTGCTGTTTGACCGCCCCTATCCCGACGCGCCGGTCAGCCGGCTGCTGTTCGAAGGCCGCGCCCAGGACCTCGCCTTCGAAAAGCCGGTCGGTGACAGCGCCGACCGGCGCCACCATGTCCGCTTCTGGCAGACCGATGCGACCGGAGACGACGGCCGGCCGCTCTGGCTCGGCTCGGCAAGCTTCGACCGCGGCGTCGGCCTCAGCCATGACACCGGCGCGATCACTCATCACATCGGCCCCGACATCGACGCCGAGCGCGATGGGCTGATGCGCGACCTCTCCGCCGCCGGCATGCTGATCTCGACCAGCGAGATACCAGGCGTCGGCGCCACAAAGGCCGGGCGCAACGGCGAAGGCGATCCCTATTTCACCGACGGCAAGACCATCATCGGCGTCCTGCTGCAACTGCCGTAGGCGCGCGATCAGCCTTCCCGTCTGACAGCCATTTCGTCCCGACGGGGTCAGGGCATGGTGATCACGATCTTGCCGAACGGTCCCGTCTCCAGACGCTCAAATGCCTGCGGCACCTCGTCGAAGCCAAACACCTTGTCGATTACCGGCTTGATGGCAAGCGTCTCGATCGCCTGGTTCATTCGCTCGAAAGCGCGACGGTGGCCGATCGATATGCCTTGTACGACGATCCGGTTGCGCAGGAACGGAATGATCGGGAAGCTGAGTTCCATGCTGCCGAGAAGGCCGATAACCGACAGCCTGCCGTCGGCACCCAGCGCATTGAGCGAGCGCCGCGCATTGTCGCCGCCGACCATTTCCAGCACATGGCTGACGCCGGCCCCGTTTGTCAGTTCGCGCGCCGCCTCGTCCCATGCCGGCTGGCTGCGATAATTGATCCTCTTCCAGGCGCCGAGCGCCTTCGCCCGCTCGAGCTTCTCGTCGCTGCTCGAGGTGATGATGGTGCGCAGGCCGAAGGCGGCGGCAAATTGCAGCGCAAACAGCGACACGCCGCCGGTGCCTTGGATGAGAACGGTTTCGCCCGGGATCGACTTGGCCGCCTCGACCAGCGCGAACCACGCCGTCAGCGCCGCAATCGGCAGCGTCGATGCCTCGACGTCGCTGAGCGACGGCGGCGCCGCCACGGCGGCATCCTCATGAAAAAGCACATGCTCGGACAGCATGCCGGGCAGTGACGAACCAAGCGTATGCTTGTGCAGCACCGGCGGGGCGTCGCCGTCCGGCCAGTCGGCGATCACCTGGCCGAGCACGCGCTGCCCGATGCCGAAGCGGCTGACTTCGCTGCCGGTGACGACTACTTCGCCTACCGCGTCCGATGTCGGCACGAACGGAAAGCTGAGGTCCGGTATCAGCACGCCATCGACGATCATCCTGTCCTTGTAATTCAGCGATACCGCTGTGACGCGTACCAGGAGATCATGCGGCCCGGGTTGGGGCAGCTTTCCATCAGCCGGCTTCAACCTGGACAGGCCGAAACCGTTCATCTGCCAGGATCTGTTTTCGGTGCTCATTTGGTTCGCGCTCCGTGGTTGATGATTGCGCGAGACATTTACGCCGTTTCACTATGGAGAAAAGTGCTTCCATGTGGCATGTTCTTCAACAGATTAAGGAGCAAAACTCTACAATAGGAGCGCTTCATTGGAATCGGCCAATTTGCAAGGCATCGTCGCATTCGTTCACGCGGTGGAGGCCGGCAGCTTCACCGGCGCTGGCGCACGGCTGCATGTCACCAAATCGGCGGTCGGCAAGTCGATCGCGCAGCTGGAACAGCGATTGGGCGTCCGCCTGCTCAACCGCACCACCCGCAGCCTCAGCCCGACCAGCGAGGGCCTGAGCTATTACGAAGCCTGCGTCAGGGCACTGGCCGAGATCGAAGCCGCCCGGTCGCTGTTGGCTTCCCGCAAGCAGGTGCCTTCCGGGCGGCTGCGCGTCGACCTGCCTTTGGCCTTCGGCCGGCGGTGCGTCGCCCCGCTGCTGTTCGACATTTCCAAAAAATTCCCGGACCTGACGATGGAAATCTCGTTCAACGACCGGCGCGTCGACCTGATCGAGGAAGGCATCGACCTGGCGGTGCGTATGGGCGACCTCGACGACAGCTTGTCGATCGCCGCGCGCCGCATCTATGCCCAAAGTTCGGCCATCTGCGCCGCCCCCGCCTATCTCGACGCCCATGGCAGGCCGCTATCGATCGAGGACCTGGCCAGGCACAGCCTCATCGGCTACGGCCGCGACGGCACGGTCCATCCCTGGACCGTCAGGCATGTCGACGGCCGTCTCGAAAAATTCGCGCCCAAGGCGCGGCTGGTGCTCGGCCATGGCGAACCGATGCTCGATGCGGTACTGGCCGGCTGCGGCATCGTCTATCTGCCGACATGGCTGACGGCCGACTGCATCAGGCGCGGCGAGCTCGAAATGGTTCTGTCGGACTGTCTTGTCGAAAACACCGTGGTGCATGCCATCTGGCCGGTAACACGCAATCTCGCGCCAAAGGTGCGCGTCGTCATCGACGCCCTGATCGAGCATTTTGCCGCGCCGCCCTGGGATGCGGCATGGGTGCCGCCTGATTGCCGGGCTCGCTAAATTTAAAAAGCGCGACCGTCCTATTTTCGAAAACCGCGCGGCAATGCTATGGACCCGGCATGCTTTATGCTGAAATTGCCATCGTGGTCGTCCTCATCTGCGTGAACGGCCTTCTGTCGATGTCCGAGCTCGCCATCGTCTCGTCGCGGCCGGCGCGCCTCAAGACGATGATCGACCGCAACGTCAAGGGCGCCGGCCGGGCCCTGGCGCTCGGCGCCAATCCGGGAAAATTCCTGTCCTCGGTGCAGATCGGCATCACTTTGGTCGGCGTCTTGTCCGGTGCCTTTTCCGGCGCCACGCTCGGCGAGCGGCTGGCCACCTCCCTGGCGTCGGCCGGCATCCGCGAAAGCCTCGCCGATCCGCTCGGCGTCGGCATCGTCGTCGCCCTCATCACCTATGGCTCGCTGATCATCGGCGAACTGGTGCCCAAGCAGATCGCATTGCGCGACCCCGAACGGGTAGCCGTCAGGGTCGCCCCGGCAATGACCATCCTCGCCAGCGTCTCGGCGCCGCTGGTCTTCCTGCTCGATTTTTCCGGCCGCGCCCTCCTGTGGCTGCTTGGCCAGCGCGGCCAGAGCGAGGATAAGGTCACCGACGAGGAGATCAAGATGCTGGTCGCCGAAGCCGAGCACCACGGCACCATCGAATCCGACGAACGGCGGATGATCGCCGGCGTCATGCGGCTCGGCGACCGTGCCGTGCGCGCGGTGATGACGCCGCGCACCGAGGTCGACTGGATCAATCTGCAATCCGACGAGGCGGCCATCAGGAAGCTGCTGATGGACACCCAGCATTCGCGCCTGCCGGCCGGCGACGGCGGCGTCGACGCCATGATCGGCGTCGTCCAGACCCGCGACGTGCTGGCCGCAATGCTCGGCGGCCGCGCTCTCGACCCGCGCCGGCACGTGCGCGCCGCGCCAATCGTGCATGACCAGGCCGACGCGCTGGACGTGCTTGCGACGCTGAAGGAATCCGACGTCCCGATGGCGCTGGTGCATGACGAATACGGCCATTTCGAAGGCATCGTCACCCCGGCCGACATACTGGAAGCGATCACCGGCGTCTTCCGTTCGGATCTCGACGCCGGCGACGAGGAAAACGCCGTCAAGCGCGAGGACGGCTCATGGCTGCTCGCCGGCTACATGCAGGCCGACGAGATGGCAGAGGTCCTCGGCATCGACCTGCCTGAGAGCCGCGACTACGAAACCGTCGCCGGCTATGTGCTGTCGCATTTGCACCATCTGCCGGCGACCGGCGAATGTGTCGACGCGCAAGGCTGGCGCTTCGAGGTCGTCGACCTCGACGGCCGCCGCATCGACAAGCTCATCGCCACCCGCCTGCCCGGCCGCCACCGCGAGGTCGTGCGGTAACGATCGACGCGACTTATGGGCTATATGCTCGCGGCGACGCCGCTCGCACAGTCAAAGTTGATTGGGAATACCGCCTATGGTCGACCACCTTTTCGCCGACCCATATCTCGCTGCCGTCTACGACGCCTGGCACCCGAGATCTGCGCGCGACGACTATGATTTCTACCTGCCCCGCATTCTAACAGCAGACGCGGTGCTTGATGTCGGATGTGGAACGGGCACCCTCCTTCACGAGGCACGCCTGGCCGGACATTCAGGGCGGCTCTGCGGCATCGACCCAGCACCCGGCGTGTTGAATCGCGCACGAACGCGCGCGGATATCGAATGGGTTCTCGGCGATCTCCAATCGGCCGGCTGGACAGCCGAGTTTGATCTCATTGTGATGACGGGGCACGCATTCCAGGCCCTTGTCAGCGACGAAGACCTGAGGGATTTCATGGCGGCTGTCCGACACGCCCTTGTGCCAGGCGGATGCTTCGCGTTCGAAACGCGGAACCCTTCGGTGCGGGCGTGGGAGCACTGGACACCCGAAAATGCGGTCGTCGTTGAGCTGCCTGACGGGTCGCTGGTGCAGATCACAACAGAGGTGATCATGCGGTTCGATGGACAGACGGTGACATTCACCCACAGGTTCGGCGGAAAGCATCCGAGCCTTCCGCAAGTTAGTCGCAGCACCTTGCGATTCCTCGAGACGGACGCCTTATCGAGCCTGCTGGGGAACGCGGGGCTACGGATCGAACAGCAATTCGGCGGCTTTGACGGCAGCCCACTTGGCCCTTCGAGCCCAGAGATCATCACGTTCGCGACGAGATGAAAAGGAGCATCCGCTCTCCAGCCCTGCAAGCAACGACAACTCGCGGACCCATTGCGGACGTGGAGCCGTATTTCGCGGGGACTGCCGCCGACCGTAGGTCAGAGCCAAGCTTGGCAATCGCAGAACTCAGCGATCAATCGATTGCCTCGATACCTTGTGCCTTCAGCCGTTCGAGATGGTCCTTCATCTCTTTCAGCCGCTCGGGGGAGTGGCCCTGCCACTCGGTGACCTCGCCCGTGATCCTGAGCGGCTCGCGGCAGCGATAGGACTGCGTCGGATTGCCGGGAAATTTCTTGTCCGTAAGATTGGGGTCGTCCATGACCGGGCCGGTTGGTTCCACGATGTAGATCCTTTCGCGTCCGTCACCGGCGGCCAGTTCTGCACCCCAGATAGCCGCATCCAGAGTGCCGGTTAGATAGACCCAGGCTGCCTGCTTTCGCGCCCCGTAATTGGAGCTGTAACCGGCTTCGATCAGGTCTCCCGGCTTAAGATCGGCCCGGGTGCCGTGGTAGAATTGGCGCGGCTTGTCGGAGGCTGTCATCGGCTCATCCTCGCTGTCTCAGGCGTCATGGTGTCGTGGCGCGCACTATTTCATGCACGTCATCGAATCAACCGTCTGGCCGTTCGGTTATCGGACGTCCGCCCATTCCGGTCATCCCGCCCAAAGCACGCTTTCGGTCGGCTGGCGGCGCGGTTATTATCGGCGCCTGCACCGTCGCTAAGGTGGAAAATGGATCTGCAAGCCTTCAGGGAATCGATTGCGAAACCACAGCCGCCAGCCGGCTTGAGCCCTGCCCTGCAGGCGCTGTGGTGGGATGCAAAGGGCGATTGGGCTAAGGCGCACGAGTGCGCGCAGCAGCGCGACGATACGGCGGGCATGCACGTGCATGCCTATCTCCACCGCAAGGAAGGCGACCAGTCGAATGCGGAATATTGGTATCGCCGCAGCAACGCGGCGCCGTCGACCTTAACGCTTGACGAGGAATGGCAAGAGTTGGCACGTACACTTTTGCAGCAAAGCTGACGCTTGCTCAGTCATTGTAAAATAGCCGGTCCTGCATCCACTCTCCGGGGTTTCAGCTGGCGCCCTGTGGCTTGTCCCTGCAGTTCCATTCCGCATTGCGCGCCTGCGCCTCTTCGGCGATCAGCTTGAACTCCCGCATCTTCGCAGCTTCGATGGCGAATGCGCGGCTTGGCAGGACGCCAGGGTCCTCCTGACTGTTCTGAAACTGAAAACGGGCCTCCAGTTCGGCCCATATTCGCTCGGGTGCCGTATCCTTGCTGGCAAGCAGCGCAACGACCAGCGCCAGAGTCTCGCGCTGGGCGTTCAGCCGCCCTTCGATCTCTTCATTCGGCAATTCGGACATGCGGGTCGCTTCCAGTTTCTGGCTCAACGGCAAAATCGCACCCTTGTTCCGGAACTCGGGGCTGGCGCGGTCCGGCTGGGCAGCAGATGCTCGCAATCGCAATCGAGATGATCTCTCCTCCTCGATCCTGTTGACTCGGGCCGATGGCACTTCTCGCGCCGCTTGCGTCCAGCCTCTTCGAATGCAGCATGCGGACAAATCTTGAGAGCCTGAAGCGAATTCTCGAGACCGCAGCAGGTGATGCTTTGTTGCAGACTGACCCGCAGCCGACGCTCGGCGGTCTGCCCCGCAACGATCAAAGCCTGTCATCGAGAACGACCATAGGCTGCTGCGAGCACCGGAACAGCTGAGAAGCCTTGGCGTTGTTGGCATCTGGGATCTCGAGCGGACGCTATGAAACCTTCTGATTTTTAAGCCGTTATCGCCGGATGCCCGAGGCTAAATTTAAGCTGAAATCGGTTGACGGCGCCCAATCGCGCGATGCCGAGAAGTCGCGCCGCGAGAAACAGTCGACTGTCGAAGTCGCGTCCGAGGTCGTCGGCGAGCCCGCGCCGCCGCCGGATGTCACCGAACCCGATCCTGAGCTGACACCTGAAGAGGCCGAGCGGGCGCGCAAGAGATACCTGCTTAAGCGCTTCTGGATCAGCGCGCGCGGTTACTGGAGCGGCAGTGGCGACAGGGTCGCCTGGCCGTTGACGATCGGGCTGTTGGTCCTGATCGTCGCCAATGTCGGCTTCCAGTATGGGATCAATGTCTGGAATCGCGCAATTTTCGACGCCATTGAGCAACGCAATGCCCACACCGTATATTGGCTGAGCGCCGTATTCCTGCCACTCGTGATCGGAAGCGCCAGCCTTGTGGTGGCACAAGTCTTCTTTCGCATGAGGATACAGCGCCGCTGGCGGTCCTGGCTCACCACCGCGGTCATCGCGCGCTGGCTCGCAAGCGGCCGCTACTATCAGCTGAACCTCGTCGGCGGCGATCATAGCAACCCCGAAGCCCGCATCGCCGAGGATTTGCGGATTGCCACCGAATCGCCCGTCGATTTCATCGCCGGTGTCATCGTCGCATTTCTGTCGGCCTCGACCTTCATCGTGGTGCTGTGGACGATCGGCGGCGCCCTGACCCTGACGATTGCAGGTTCGACGGTCACCATTCCCGGCTTCCTGGTCATCACCGCAGTGCTCTATTCCGCGATCACGTCCACTTCGATGGCGGTCATTGGCCGCCATTTCGTCCACCTCTCCGAGGGAAAAAATCAGGCGGAAGCCGAGTTCCGCTACACGCTGACGCGCGTGCGGGAAAACGGCGAGAGCATCGCATTGCTCGGCGGCGAGGAGGAGGAGCGCAGCGGCATGGACAAGACATTTGCCCATGTGCTCAGGCAATGGGCGCTCCTTGCAGGCCAGCACATGCGCACGGCGCTGGTGTCTCAGGGGTCGAGCCTGTTTGCGCCTGTCGTGCCGGTCTTGCTTTGCGCTCCAAAGTTCCTCGAAGGCAGCATGACACTTGGACAGGTCATGCAGGCTGCCTCGGCCTTTGCCATCGTGCAGGGCGCGTTCGGATGGCTGGTCGACAACTATCCCCGTCTCGCCGATTGGAACGCCTGTGCACGGCGCATCGCCTCGCTGATGATGTCGCTCGACGGGCTCGAGCGCGCGGAACAGAGCAACACGCTGGGACGCATAAAGCGCGGCGAGACCGGCGGCGATGCGATGCTCAGCCTGAACAATCTCTCCGTGTCGCTCGACGACGGCACCGCCGTGGTCAAGGAAACCGAGGTCGTGATCGAACCAGGCGAGCGGGTGCTCGTCGCCGGCGAATCCGGCTCGGGCAAGAGTACGTTGGTGCGGGCCGTCGCGGGTCTGTGGCCATGGGGTAGCGGCAGCGTCAACATCCGCGCCGACAGACGGTTGTTCATGTTGCCGCAACGGCCCTACATCCCGACCGGGACGCTTCGCCGCGCTGTCGCCTATCCAGGCGCCGCCGACAACTGGACGCTGGATAAGATCAAGGCTGCCCTCGACAAGGTGGGACTCGACTACCTCAACGACCGGATCGAGGAGGACGCGCCATGGGACCAGACCTTGTCGGGTGGCGAAAAGCAGCGCCTCGCCTTCGCGCGTCTTCTGCTGCACCGCCCCGATATCATCGTGCTGGACGAGGCAACGTCGGCACTCGACGAGAAGAGCCAGGACAAGATGATGGAGATGATTATTCGCGAATTGCCGAAGGTCACCATCATAAGCGTAGCGCACCGCGCCGAGCTGGAGGCCTTCCACAGCCGCAAGATCACATTGGAGCGGCACAAGGGCGGCGCAAAACTTGTCAGCGATATCGAACTCGTCCCGCGCAAGGACAGACGGAACTTGCTCATGCGCCTTCTGAGGCAACGGCGCGCCAACGGAAAGCCAGCGCGACCTTGAGCAAAGCGGCGCTGCCCTACGCAAAGAGTGAGGCCGCCGGTCGGAGCAGGCGGACCATCGCCGATTCGAGTCACTGCCCGCATCTGGTCCTGAAAGCACCAGCCGTGGTACCTTGATTCCGGGCAGCTGCTGCTGCCGGAACGTCGATGGCACGAGCGCATTTCCATGTCCGGTGCAACGCCGAGGCCAGCTGTGAAAAACCCGGGTTGATTTCAAAAGCCCCGATTGATTTCGAAAGCAAAGGGACCAGCAATGACAATCGCCAAGAACACGATCTGCCTTTGGTACGACAAGGACGCCGAGGCTGCGGCCCGCTTCTATTCCGAGATTTTTCCCGACAGTTCGGTGAAATCCGTCCACCGCGCTCCCAGCGACTACCCGTCCGGCAAGGCAGGCGACGTGCTGACGGTCGAGTTCACGGTCGCCGGCATCCCCTGTCTCGGCCTCAATGGCGGGCCCGCGTTTAAACACAACGAAGCCTTCTCCTTCCAGATCGCCACCGACGATCAGCAGGAGACCGACCGCTATTGGAACGCCATCGTCGGCAATGGCGGCCAGGAAAGTGCCTGCGGCTGGTGCAAGGACAAATGGGGCATCTCCTGGCAAATCACGCCGCGCGTGCTGACCGAAGCGATGGCCGCCGGCGGCGATGAAGCAAAGCGCGCATTCGAGGCGATGATGGAGATGAAGAAAATCGACGTTGCAGCGATCGAGGCGGCGCGGCGCGGCTGACAGTTCGGGGGTGGCCCGACGCGAAAAGATCAGGGCAGAGCGGCCGGAAATGCTGCCGGCCCATCATCTCCAGGCAGGCGTGCGATGGTGCTGAACTGCGCTGCGTTTTACGACGCCGAACTGCGACGGCACAACGAGGTCTTCAGGGCTGCGGTCAAGGTGGGAACGCGCGATCGCGTGCTCGATATCGGATGCGGTTCGGGACAATCCTCTCGTGATGCTGCCCGTGTCGCGGTGGAAGGCAGCGTGCTCGGCGTGGACGTATCGGCCGAGATGCTCGAGATCGCCCGGAAGTGTAGCGCGAAAGAGGGATTGCGAAACCTCGCCTTTGAGCGCGGCGATGCGCAATTGCTGGTATTTCCGCCTGCCGGCTTCGATCTGTGCATTAGTCGATTTGGAGTGATGTTCTTTGCCGATCCGGCGGCGGCGTTCGCCAATATCGCCCGGGCGATGCGACCAGGGGCACGTCTTGTGTGGATGGTATGGCGATGCCAGGACCGTAACGAGTGGGCAACTGCCATTCAGCGGGCAATTGCGCCGGGGACCGCCATATCGGGGGGCGCCGCCACCCCGTTTTCGCTTGGCGACCCCGCCATCACCGCGGAGATCTTGCGTGCATCCGGTTTTGTTTCGGTCGACTTTGCCGAAGTGCATGAGCCGGTCTTCTACGGCCAGGACGTCGATGTGGCCTATGACGCTTTGCTTGGCCTGCAACTGGTCAAGGATCCGCTCGCCCGCGCAGATGTGGATGTCGACGCGCCGCTGCGGCGGTTGCGCGATCTGCTCGACGCGCATTTGACCGCGGACGGTGTGCTTTTCGACTCGCGTGCCTGGATCGTCACCGCGTTTCGGGCGAGCCGATGGTGACTGCGCGATGTAGACGATCCTGTTCTCTCGGCCTTTCCGTCAGTCCATTTGCGGCGCGACTTCTGAGAGCAGCCAATCCCGAAAAGCCTTGACTTTGCGCTGACGGATCGCCTCTGGCGGGTAGACGAAATAGAAGCTGGAGGGGGATTTCAGGGCGTGGCCGAAGGGGCGGACGAGTCGCCCGGCGGCAAGGTCGGCCGCAACGAGCATGGTCCGGCCGAGCACCACCCCCTCGCCTTGTGCGGCCGACTCCATGGCAAAGGTGGCAGAGTCAAAGGTAATCCCGCTCTGCGGGTCAACGCCCTCGACCCCGGCGCTTGCCAGCCAGGTCGCCCAGTCGATCGGAAAGCTGTCACGGATCAGCGTGTGGTGTTTGAGGTCCTGAGGCGTGCGGAGCGGATGTGCACCCTCAAGAAGCTTTGGGCTGCACACTGGAAACACCTCCTCGCCGGTGAGGAACTCCGACGTGAGCCCCGGATAGTTTCCGTTGCCATAACGGACGGCGACATCGATGCCGTCGCCGAGGAAGTTGGTCAGCTTCCCGCTTGTCGAAACCCGCACATCCACGTCGCTATGCGCACGGTGAAAGCGATAGAGGCGCGGCACCAGCCATCTCCCCGCAAAGCCATCGGAGGTGCTGACGTTCAATGTCGAGCTCGAATAGCGGGCTGTTGCTGCAGCGGTGGCGGTGGCCAACTGGGCGAGCGCCTCGCGCACCGCCCGCACATAGGGTTCGCCGACGGCTGTCAGGCTCACCGAACGCGTACCGCGCTCGAACAGCTGCACACCGAGCTGATCCTCAAGATTCTTGATCGCCCGGCTGATCGCACCGTGGGTGACATGAAGTTCCTCTGCCGCCTTGGAGAAACTCAACAGGCGCGCCGCGGCCTCGAAACTTGGCAAGGTGGTGAGGGGAGGCAGCTTCCGGGGCATGGATCGATACCTGTACGTGTGAGTGATGCTCACACATTGTCGCCGATAAGTCGTTTGTCGTCCAGGCCAGAAGCCGGCATGTTTGCTCGCGTAATCAGTCATTCACCGCCGCTGCAAAAGGCGAGTTTGATGTGACTGATACTCTCGCTGACGAAAGTCGCGGGGCAACTGCTGAAACCAAAACTGCCGCCACTCTGGGAGAGCACCATGAACGCCAAACGAGTTGAACCCATCGTCGACGTCCTGACCGGCATGGCCGGCCGCATCCTCGCCTCGAGCAGCCGGCGCCGGACCGGGCGGCAGATTGCACGCTTCTCGACCCGCCGGCTCGAAGACCTCGGATTTGCCCGCGACTGGGACGGCTCGGTCTATCGGCCGTCGGACCACCGCTAGCCTGAACGAAAGCAACAGCGGACAGGCTCTTCGCCAAAGATCGCTGTCGCAAGGAATTAACGGAGAACGGACATGGCCACCATCCACCCATTCCTCTGGTTCAACACCGATGCGGAGCAAGCCCGCGACTTCTATCTCTCGGTCTTCAAGAACAGCAAAGCGCTCCAGACCATCGAATACACCGACTGGGTGTCCGGAACCAACAAGACGGTCCCGCATGCCACCTTCGATTTCGAGCTCGAAGGACTGCACCTTACTGCGCTCAATGCCGGGCCGCAGCCGCCCTTCAACGAGCGGCTCTCGCTCTACATCGAGACCAAGGACCAGGCCGAGACCGACTACTACTATGAGGCGCTCACCGCCGGCGGCGGCAGGGCACAACCCTGTGGCTGGCTCACCGACAGATACGGCGTCTACTGGCAGGTCATCCCGGAAATCCTGCCGCGGCTCAGTACCGATCCGGATCGCGAAAAGGCCAACCGCGTCCGGCAGGCGATGTATGGGATGCGCAAGATCATCATCGCCGAGCTCGAAGCCGCCTACGCCGGCAAGGCCTGACTCTCCCACCGCAATCGCAACGAACGGAGAACCCTCATGACATCGCTCGTGGACAGGAAAGTCATCGTCGTCGGCGGTAGTTCCGGCATCGGTCTCGGCGTCGCGGAAGCTGCTCTCAACGGCGGAGCGAAGGTCGTGATCGTCGGACGCTCGCCCGAGAAACTGCTGGCTGCCGAACGGACGCTCAATGCGGGCCGCGTGACAAGCGTGGTCGCCGACATGACCGACGAAGCGGACGTCGCTCGCCTGTTCGACGAGGTCGGTCCCTTCGATCACCTCGTATCGACCGCCGGAACACTGCCGCCCGGCGATCCCATCGGCAGTACCGACATGGAGGCTGTGCGAGGCTTCGTCGATAACAAGCTGATTGGCGCCGTCTTGCTCTCCAAGCACGCTGTGCGCACCCTGAAAGCCGGCGGCTCGATGACCTTCACCTCGGGAATAAATAAGGATCGGCCGCCGGTGCCGGGAGGCTCGGTCGTCTCCGCGATTGCCGGTTCATTCAGCTACTTCGCCCGCGCCCTGGCGCTCGAACTGGCCCCGACGCGCGTCAATGTCGTGTCGCCCGGATGGGTCGACACACCGATGTGGGACATTGTTGGAGAAGCCAAATCCAGCTTCTTTGCCGACATGGCTGCCCGGTTGCCATCGAGAAAAATTCCGACCGCTGCGGACGTCGCCGCCGCCTACCTCTACCTCATGGAAAGCGACTTCACCACCGGCGAGACGATCCGCATCGATGGCGGCCATAACCTGATCTAGCCGCCATTTGCACGCCGCCTGAATGGGTTGAGCCGGCATGACCGCTAGTCCGGTGCACTGCTGCCGAAGGCGACGAACGCCGGCGGGTCATGCCGGCGTCGCTCAATCGGGGTTTACATCGGCAGCCAGGTCCCTAGTTTTAGCGTTTCGCGCCACGCACCTAAGTGCGTGGATGATCGAGGACGGGACCGTGAGCTTTGGCCGGCCCCTCGAAACTTTCAAAGGATGGCTATCATGACACAGGCCAAGAATGGCGACACCGTGCGCATTAATTACAATGGACGCCTGGCAGACGGCACCCAATTCGATTCTTCCGGCAACGAACCGCTGCAATTCACGCTGGGTGAAGGACAAGTGATCCCTGGTCTTGAAACCCATGTCGAGGGCATGGAGGTGGGCGCGAAAAGCACCGTGACTGTTCCCGCCGAGGCCGCCTATGGCCCCCACCGCCCCGAAGCGGTCATGACCATCGACCGCGGCCGCGTGCCAGACAACATCAACGTCGATATCGGCACTCGATTGCAGGTCAGAACCTCGGAAGGGCGCCCGATGCCGGTAACAGTCGTCGGCGTGGACGACACCAGCGTCAAGCTCGACGGCAATCATCCGTTGGCCGGGCGCGATCTGGTGTTCGACGTTGAACTGGTCGAGATCGTTCAGGCGGCGTAGGACACGGCCAAGGCCGCGGTGGCTATGATTTCGGGTGACGCGCTTCTGCTAGCGGTTTCGGCGGTGCGTCACCTGTCGGAGGGAAAGACCGCGACGGCGGAAATCGTGTTACACCAACCCATAGAGACATTCGGCATCTGGAATGTCCAATTCAGCGTCGCAGTTTCGAGGACCTGTGGAAGGGTAGTGTCTCAGTTTGAAATTAAGACGACGGTCCATCGTAGTCAGGCGGTGGCGGCGTGCCTGGCCACCGAAGCACGACTTCCTCGCAGGAGTCTTGCATGCGCATGACGCGGACGGCGTTGCCAATCACATCGGCGGGGCGCTTCTGGCCTTTAGGTCCGTTGGGCAATTGCTGCCTCCTGAATTGGCCAGCGCTTATACGCGACGACCCAGAGAATGATTATCATTCCCAACGGGACCACAGAAAGAAGCACCCACGCCCGAGACATTCTTAGTCGCCCAAACAGCACCCACGCGGGGATTGCTGTGAGGACTGTCAACAAGGCGAATGGTAGCAGCTGAATCGGATCTGACATTGGGTGCCTTCCATGCTTTCCGCTGAGCACATAGGCGGTTTCGCCTAGGCGAGCAAACCGGGATAGGCGCTTTCGCATATTTCAAATTTCAAACTGAGACACTACCTGTGGAAGACCTCGCTTGACAGCCGACTTCTCGTGACAGCAAAGTCTCGTGATGCGGGCGATTGGCTGGAATAGAATTGCGCGTGCCGGGGCAATCGTGCTGATGATCGGCACAAATGTTCCTGCGCCGGCGCGTTCCGACTCGCTCCTTCTCACAAGCCCGTCCCAGCCAGCCAATGTCGGCGATGCGATGCTGGCGGCTGCCAATTATCATGATTCCGGCGACTATGACCGCGACCTGGCCACTGTGGCGAAGCAGGCAGGCGACTGGGTCATCAAGCGCGCAATGGAGGTGCCTCGGCCCGCACTGGTGCTCGATATCGACGAGACGGCTTTGGCCAACTGGGAAGTGATCACACGTGACAATTTCGGCCGCCCGATTGGCGGCGCCTGCGACATCGCAATCGACGGTCCCTGTGGCTGGGCCGCCTGGGACCAGCTTGCGAAGGATCCGGCCATCGACCCGGTGCTGGAGGTCTTCCGGCAGGCGCGAACGGCGAAAGTCGCGGTATTCTTCATCACCGGACGTCCGGAGGACCAGCGTCAGGCAACCGAACAGAACCTGCAGTCGGCCGGCTATGCCGGCTACGAGCACCTTTACATGGTCCAGCCTGGGGCCAAATACGGCTCCGCCGCAGATTTCAAGTCACCCATAAGGGCCGAAATCGAAAAGGCCGGCTACACGATAATTGCCAATGTCGGTGACCAGCCATCCGACCTGTTCGGGGGGCATGCGGAGAAGCTGTTCCTGCTGCCAAATCCGTTCTACCGGGTTCGCTGACGGCCTGTACGGCACAACCCCGGATCCTTGCGGAGCACCTACTAAGGTATCAAGACGACCTTGCCGGTCGCGCCGCGTTCCTCCAGCAGGCGATGCGCCTGGCTGGCCTGGTCGAGCGGGAAGCGGCCGCCTCTGGTCACCTTAAGCTGACCGCCTGCGACCAGATCGAAAAGCTCTGAAAGGCTGGTTCTGAGGGCATTGGGCAAAAGCAGCGGCAGCAGGGCGAAGCCCCTCAGCGACTGGTTCTGGCCGATCATCTTTTCCAGCTCCAGCGCGCCGAGCGCGTATCTGCCAAGTGCCGCAAATACCAGCTCTCCGCGAGGTGACAAAGCATCTAGCGCGGCCGCCGTCGTCGGGCCGCCGACGATGTCATAGACGATGTCAACGCCGCCGCAATCTGCCGCTTCCCTAACGCGTGCCGGCCAATCCGTCCTGCTATAGTCGACGGCAGCGTCGGCTCCCAGCGACAAAGTAAGGTCGAGCTTGGCCTTGCTGCCGGCTGCCGCGATGACACGGCTCGCGCCGGCGCGCTTGGCAAGCTGGACGAGCAACGAACCGACGCCGCCCGCGGCAGCGGCGACCAGCACCGATCTGCCGGCCGGCGGGCTTTGCCGCGATAGATACAATGCCGTCAGTCCTTGCACCATCAATGCCGTCGCGTTTTCGAACGAGAGCGAATCCGGCAAGGGCACGGCCAGGCTTGCGTCGATCGTCACATACTCGGCATAGCCGCCAAACGGGCGGCTCGAGGCGAACAACGGCGCGGCGACGCGCGTGCCGAGCAAGGAAGCGTCCACCCCCTGCCCAAGCGCCTCCACGATCCCGGCGGCCTCGACGCCAGGGATCATCGGCAGTTGCGGCGTCACCGCATAGCGATCCGCGCGCATCAGCACTTCGAAGAAATTCACCCCGGCCGCATGAACGCGGACCAAGACCTCGCCGGCTTTCGGCTCCGGCTTCGGCACCGCGACTATGTCGAGAACGTCGGGCCCGCCGAAGCGGCTCAGTTGAATGGCTCTCATCGCATGCACCGATCGCTGTTGGCATCGGCCGCTGTTTGCCACTATCTGCCTGGCTTCGACTACACACCGATTTGTCCGCTGCTGACCGGGAGGTGACCATGGCCAAGCTGATCAAGAGACTGCCGACGCTGCCGGCGGAGCGCGCGCTGAAAGTGATTTCGGGCCGCTGGAAGGCGGTCATCCTGTACCATCTCTTCGACGGGCCCCGGCGGCTGTCGGCGCTGCAGGCGCTGATGCCCGATATCACCCAGAAAGTGCTGATCCAGCAGCTTCGCGAAATGGAAGAGCACGGCCTCGTCCGCCGCGAGATCTTTGCCGAGATACCTTCGCGCGTCGAATATTCGGCGACGCGGCTCGGCCTCAGCCTCGAGCCGATCCTGCTGGCACTTTGCCAGTGGGGCCAGCATCACGCCGACGAGCTGAATGAGATGGACCGCCTTGCCGATTGCGTCATCAGACCACGGCAAGCCCAGGACGCCCATGCCGTGTGAACAAAAAGGGCGGCGCATGCGCCGCCCCAATGCTTGGGAGAATTAATCCTTGGGAGGACTGCTCGAACCTGTGCTCAGGCCGCCTTGACTTCCTCGGCGACGGCATCGGCCTGACGCGCCGTCTTCAGCACCCTGGCCCACCATGCAATGTCGTTGACCAGCGCGGTTGCCGCCTGGTTGAGGTGCTCGAACTCATCGAGCTTCTTGTCGCCTTGCTTGACGGCAAGGAAATCGGCCCAGGCGATGTGTACGGCGGACTTCACCGGCGCCATCTGCAGCTCGACCGCATGCAGCCTCAGCTGCTCGACCGCGCGCGCGCCACCGACGCTGCCATAGCCGACGAAGCCGGCCGGCTTCTTGTTCCACTCGTTGGCGGCGTAGTCGATGGCGTTCTTCAGCACAGCCGTCGGGCCATGATTGTATTCCGCGGCGGTGAAGATGAAGCCGTCGAATCCGGCGACCTTCTTTTGCCAGCGCTGCGCCACTTCGTTCTGCGACGGCACCCAGGCGGAGGATGCGACCTCATCGAAGAACGGCAGCGGGAAATCGCGCAGGTCGACGACTTCAACGTCGATGTCGGCGTGCGACTTGGCGATCTTGGCAATCCATTGGGTCGGGACGTCGGCAAAGCGCGCCGCGCGGGTTGAACCAATGATGATGGCGATTTTGGGTTTTGACATAGAGGGGGCTCTCCTTACGGGAATACTGGTATCGTTTAGATACCTGAGCTATATGAGTAACTGGCCGCTCAATGTGCAAGGAGGCACTTTTTTGTTACCAAGGCACCCGCACCGCACCGAGGACTGCCGCGCCATCTCGGAAATCCTGCAGCGCGTCGGCGACAAATGGACGGTGCTCGTCGTCGGCAAGCTTGGCAACGGGCCACTGCGTTTCAACGAGTTGCGCAGCGCGGTCGGCGGCATTTCGCAAAAGATGCTGACCACGACCTTGCGCGGGCTCGAGCGCGACGGCTTCGTTACGCGCACCGTGTTCCCGACCATCCCGCCGCGGGTCGACTACGAATTGACCGATCTTGGCTACGAACTGCTGGTGCCGGTCGATGCGCTCGGCGAATGGGCACGCAAGAACACCGAGCGCGTCAAGGCGGCGCGCGAGAAGTTCGACGCCATGCACAGCTGAACCCTTGTGCTGCAAGGGTTTGAACCTGCCCGGGAGCCTCCGGATGAGCGCTACTGCTGTAACTGCATCTTGCTCTTCGGCAGCTTCTCGATCCGGTTCCATTTCGGGTTGGGACTGACCACCTTGCCGCCAATCGTGCAGGTCGTGGTCGTCTCCTTGCGGCAATTGCTCACCGTCGTGCCGCTGGTGTCGCATTTCGTCGCCGAGCAGATCTCGCACTTGGCCGCCTGCCCGTTGATGGTGCGGTTTTCCGACGTGCAGGTGGCGCCTGGATCGCCTTTTTTGACCTCGGCAAAAGCGCTTGCGGACGACAGGCAGAGCAAGGCTGCAAAGGCACCCGCCTGGGCAGCGTTCAGCATGTGTTGACGCATTGTCTTTCCTCCCAATATCCCGTCGGTCGCGCTGCAGGCGCGCATGCGGGAACCCGTTAGCCAAAGACCACGCGGGATCGCTGTCCGCATCCCCCGCGCGGGAGAGACGGCTGTTTAAATCCGTCTTCTGGAATCAGGCCGGGTCAGCCTTCGGCCGGAACCGCCTTCGGCTTGCCTTCGCCGTCCAGCGCCACCATGACGAAGTCGGCATGGGTGACCTTCTCCATCAGGTCGGAGAGATAGCGCTGCGCCCAGGCCTCGACCTTGAGCGTCATCGAGGTGCGGCCGACGCGTTCGACATGCGTATAGATGCACAGCGTGTCGCCGATCTTCATCGGCTTGGCGAAGGACATTTCCTTCACCGCCGCCGTCACCACGCGGCCCTTGGCGCGCTCGGCGGCGCGGATGCCGCAGGCGAGATCCATCTGCGCCATCACCCAGCCGCCAAAAATGTCGCCTGCCGCATTGGCGTCGGAAGGCATGGCCAGCGTCCTGAGCGTCAGATCGCCGATCGGCCGCCCGTCCGCGTAATGCACCATGCCGAAAAAACCTTGCGATCGATTGTCCCGATCCGTATCGGCGGGACGATGATACGTCAACGCGCTCTCCGCACCTGGGTTGCCGGTATGGTGCGCGGCGCACGTACTAACGATAGAGTGCGTAATCGATGGACTTCTCACTTGCTTCTAGGGCGATACACACCGCCATCACGTGCGAAAGGCTCTATATCTCGACAATCAGGAGGGGCTTTAACGGCGGCCATCCTTGCCAACAGGTACGGGACTCGAAACTCATCCATATTATTTTTTTGCATTTTCTCCACAGCGTTCGAACTGACAGAGTAATCGGGGCAAGTGATGAACGCTTGGAGATATCCACCCCATGCCACCGCCGCTGCATAGATTTTGTACTGTGAACTGCCACGCGGCGCCGCATTGAGTAGACTTAGCATCTCGTCGCGGGGATTCGGGGTTCCAATATCTAAATCTAGAATTTCATAGCTGAGGTCATCGCACTCTGTTCCGGGTACCCCGCCGCCTTTGGCGCTCCAAGTGGTTTGTGCGTCGGAGTAGTGCTTTTGTACCAGCGCGAGGTCTGAAGGACTAAGGCTCCAAGTCAGCTTCTTGTAGTAATTTTCGAATGCCTTCATGTCTATCAGCGGAACCAAGTCGCACTTGTCGTCAAATTCTTTGTGTCTCGTCAGCGCGTTCATCATGCGGCCGAGTATGTCGGCGCGAGCCAATGAATCTTGGCTGGCCACGTTGTGATAGACCTCCTCCGCCAAAACGGTCGACGACGCGAGAGATGCGAGAAGCGGCAATACAAAGATGAGGCGCATTTGAGACTCTTCACGTGAGCGTCGCCGATTTTGTCAGATGCAGCAGACCCTAACGAAGGACTGAGATAACAACAATATAGGAATTACGGTTCTACCTACCGATAGACTGAACGGCCTCGAAGAATTCACTCGATGCCGAGCCCTTGCTTTGCGTGCCGGACAGGTGTCCGACGTTCGAGCGCTCGACGCAACGTCGGCGCCTCTTGCTGGATATAGTCCCACAGACGGTTCGAGATCGGCCCGTGCGGCCGGTCGCGGCGGCGCGCCACCACCAACTCTTCAATACGGCCTGGCAGATGACGACCGGCCATGGATTGCAGGCGTCCGTCGCGCAGCTCTTCCTCGATCAGGAAGCGGGGCATGTGGCCCCAGCCGAGGCCTTGCAGGATGATTTCCTTCTTCATGCCCTGATCGGCCACCATGCATTGAGGCGCACCCTCGATCATGAAGAAGTCTTGTTGCGGTGCATGGCGGGCCGTGTCGCGCATGACACATTGGGTGAACGCGTGCATCTGATCCGGCGTGATGGGGTGCTTGATGCGCTCCGCCAGAAAGCCCGAAGCCACCACGGGAACGAATGGCACCTTGCACAGATCGATCCATTCCACCCGCGGATCGCTCTTGTCGATCCAGTGCAGGATCAAATCGGCTTCGTCGTCGAAGAGGCGCTCCCACGGGCCGCCCACCGCCTCGAAATGCAGATGCAGGCGTGTGCCCGGACACTGGGCGAAGAACCGTCCGAGCATGCCCAATGCCTGCGGGCGCGGGCAAAGGTCGCCGATCACCACATGGATCTCGCTTTCTTCGCCCATTGACAGCTGAGCAGCATGAAGCCGCAAGCCCTCGAGCTCGCGCAGCAGCGATTGTGCCCTGCGATGGAACGACAGCCCTGCCTCGGTGGGGCGCACGCGATAGCCGCTGCGATCCAAGAGAACGAGGTCGAGTTGCCGCTCCAGCTTTGCAACGGCTGCGAACACCGCCGGGTGCGAGCGATGCAGCATGGCCGCCGCAGGCTGAAAGCCGCCGCAGCGGACCACGGCATCGAAGCATTGCAGGTCGTGCAGGGTGAATTCGGCCATGTCAGCTTCTATTACAGAGATAGTCCTATCTTTGTAATATCATCAAAAGCGCGCCGCAGCTAGGCTTTGCCACGTTCAACGCTCCAAGAAAGAAGGTGTATTCACCATGATTGAGCTGGATTTCGTGACCGTCGGCGATGGCACGCGCATCGCCTACCGCATCGACGGCGACGCCGGGCAGCCTGTGTTGGTGCTGTCGAATTCCATCGCCACCACGCTGCGGATGTGGGACATGCAGGTCGACGAGTTGTCGAAGCATTTCCGTGTTCTGCGCTATGATTTTCGCGGCCACGGAGGGTCGAGCGTTCCGGCCGGTGCTTATTCGCTCGACCGGCTTGGCCGCGACGTGATCGAGCTGCTCGATGCCCTGGGCATTGAACGCGTACACTTCCTCGGTCTGTCGTTGGGCGGCTTCGTCGGGCAGTGGCTCGGCATCCACGCGCGCGAGCGGATCGAGCGCTTGATCCTGAGCAACACCTCATCCTACCTCGGACCGGCAAAGCAGTTTGACGAGCGGATTGCCGCCGTGCTGCAGGCGCCGGATATGTCCGAAACCGCCGAGATGTTCCTGGGCAACTGGTTTCCTGCAAAAATGCTGGCGGCCAACGGGCCCGTCATCGAAGAATTTCGCACCATGCTGCTGGCCATCGACCGGCAAGGCTTGGCTGGTCTGTTCGCGGCGGTTCGCGATGCGGACCTTCGCCGAACCATTCCGCTGATTTCCAGGCCAACGCTGGTGATCGCCGGCCGGCACGACACTGTGACAGCCGCCAGCCATAGCGAGCTGATCGCGGCGACGGTGCCGGGCGCGAAACTGGTTGTCCTGCCCGCGGTCCACTTGTCGAATGTCGAGTACCCCGCCGAATTCATGGAGGCCGTGCTCGGTTTTCTGCGCTGAGTTGGTGCATGACGGGGATGCTGAGTGAAACCCCGGTTTGAACATCCCCGCATGGACCGCAACCTATGATGCGCTAGCGCGCAGTGCAGGCTAGAATGAGCAACATCAATAGCGGATGACGGCTGACATGGAACTTGGCTTTCGCCCACTAACGCCCGATCTGTGGCCGGCGCTCGAGGACCTGTTCGGTGACAGCGCCGTCTGCAGTCGCTGTTGGTGTATGTACGGACGGATCGGCAGTTCTTATCGAAAGCGACCCGGCGAGGAAAACAAGGCAGCGTTCCGGCAGGCCGTCCAGCATGGTCCGCCTCCAGGTTTGCTCGCTTTCGACGGCGATACCGCTGTCGGATGGTGCCAGGTGACACCGCGAGATGCCCTGCCCTGGCTCGATCGGCTATGGCAGCTCAAGCGCGTGGACGACAGGACGGTCTGGTCCCTGTCCTGCCTCTACGTGCGAAAACAATACCGCCGACGGAGCGCAACATCCCAGCTGATTGCACAGGCCCTGGAAGTCGCAAGGCGCGCAAATGCTCCGGCACTCGAAGCCTATCCTTTCGACGCCGACGTATCGCCGAGCGCTTCCGGCAGCGGCTATGCCTCCACCTTCGCGCGCGCCGGGTTCAGGGTCGTCGCTCGCAGGACGCCGGCCCGCCCGATCATGCGCTATGATTTCAGGTAGATTGCCGATCATCGCCTGTAATGGTTGGATCGCTTGTCGAGGAAGCGCAGGCACTTCGAAATGAAGCCGGATCGTTTTCAACTTTTGGTCAGAGGCACAACGTGGATTACTTCACACGACGCAAGCCGTTCTCGGGCGCTGCGAAGTCAGCTTTCCCAGTCAGCACGTTGGCCACTGTGGCGGAGGACGAGCTGAAGCCTTTTGTCGACGACACTTATCGGACGCCGTCCAGACGTCTCATTTCTGATGGAGCGGGCATCTATATTCCTGATCGGTTACATTTTCTACCAGGTGTGGGAGAGCATCACCTCGGCTTTTCGTTTCCGTCGCATTGTCTGCTGACACGATCGACAGATGGCTTTTTGCGGCAGAGATCAGCCAGGGTGATCCTTTCGCTGAACGAAAGTTGGAGCATCGCCTTCGTCGTGCTGCTGTTAGGCGAATATGTCGTCGAAATCGCCGAAGATATCTACGCGGCAGTACCTGATCTGGACGCATCGGCCTATGCCAGTTTCGTCCGACAGAACCGAGACGTAATGCGTACGACGCGCGCCAAGGCCACAAGTTATTGGAATGTCTATTACAGGCGTGCTTATCCCAACCGGAAATCCTATCCGGCGATTGCTGTCCTCAATCAACTCGACGCGTGGGCAAGCTAGGTTCTTTTCAAAAAACTCTTCTTGGCGCTGGAAGTCGAAATTCTAAACGAAGTTGCCGGTCGCTTTTTTCACATCAGATGCCGGAAGACCCGGCGACGCCGCGCCGCGCGCGAGTCTAGGTTAGAGGCCGAATTCCGGAGCCGACCGCAGCCACCATGCAGACCTATGATTTCATCATCGTCGGCTCCGGTTCGGCCGGCTCGGTCCTGGCCGAGAGACTGTCGGCTTCCGGCCGCTTCTCGGTGCTGGTGCTGGAAGCCGGCGGCAGCGACCGTCGCTTCTACGTCCAGATGCCGCTCGGCTACGGCAAGACCTTCTTCGACCCGGCGGTCAACTGGAACTACAAGGCCGAGCCGGACCCCGGCCTCGCCGGCAATGTCGACCACTGGCCGCGCGGCAGGCTGCTCGGTGGCTCCAGCTCGATCAACGCCATGGTCTGGATCAGGGGCGCGCGCGAGGATTTCGATGCTTGGGCAGCGGCCGGCAATCCCGGCTGGGGCTTCGACGACCTGCTGCCTGCGTTTAAAGCGCTGGAGGATAACCAGGCCGGCGCCGACCAATGGCGCGGCGTCGGCGGGCCGCTGCACGTCACCGACTGCTCCACCTCCGTCCACCCGCTCACCAAGCGCTATCTCGCCGCCGCCAACCAGGCCGGCCTGCCGCTCAACCCGGATTTCAACGGCGCCTCGCAGGAAGGCGTCGGCGTCTACCAGATCACCACCAGGAACGGCCGCCGCATGTCGGCGGCGCGCGCCTTCCTGCGCCCGGCGATGAAGCGCAAAAACGTCCGCGTCGAGATCAACGCGCTGGCGACAAAGATCCTGTTCGAGGGCAAGCGCGCCGTCGGTGTCGAGTATCTTCAGAATGGCGAGACAAAGACCGCCCGCGCCGGCCGCGAGGTCATCCTGTCGGGCGGCTCGGTCAATTCGCCCCAACTTCTCCAGCTCTCCGGTGTCGGCCCGTCGGCGCTTCTTGGCGCGCTCGGCATTCCTGTCGTTCACGCCAACGAGAATGTCGGGGCAAACCTGCAGGACCACGTCGGCATCAACTACACCTTCAAGGGCAGGTTGCCGACGCTCAACCAGATCCTGCGCCCATGGTGGGGCAAACTGCTGGTCGGCATGCAGTACGTGTTTTTGCGGTCGGGCCCGCTGTCACTGTCGATGAACAATGCCGGCGGCTTCTTCCGCACCGATCCGGCCACGGCACGGCCCAACATGCAGCTCTATTTCCAGGCGTTTTCGACCGTCATTCCGAAGAGCGGCGAACGCCCGATCCTGACGCCCGATCCATGGCCGGGCTTTTCCATCGGGCTGTCCAATTGCCGTCCGTCGAGCCGCGGCGAAATCATGATCCGTTCCGCCAATCCGCGCGATTATCCCAAAATCGTCGCCAATGCCTTTTCGACCGAGGCGGACGTCGCTGAAATGCTGGCGGCGGTGAAATTCGTCAGGAAGATCGCCTCGATGCCGGCGATGGCCGAGATTATCGAGGAAGAGGTTTTGCCCGGTCCCTCGATCACCTCCGATGCGGATCTCATTCAGGATTTCAGGAAGCGCTCGGGCACCGTCTATCACCCGGTCTCGACCTGCCGCATGGGGCCGGACGCGGCGCACGCCGTCGTCGATCCGCGCCTCAAGATACACGGCCTCGAGGCGTTGCGCGTTATCGACGCCTCGATCTTTCCCGACAACATAACCGGCAACACCAACGCCGCCGCGATCATGACCGGGTGGAAGGGCGCCGAACTGGTTCTGGAGGATCAGAAATGAAAATCACCGACGTCAAGACCTGGGTGGTCGGCAATCCGCCGCCCGGCATCGGCGGCAAGTATTTCATCTTCGTCAAGCTCACCACCGATGGCGGCGTCGTTGGCTATGGCGAAGCCTACAACGCCACCTTCTCGGCTCATGTCACGGCGAAAATGGTTGAGGACATGGCCGAACGCTATCTGATCGGCCGCGATCCGCACGATATTGAGACCTTCTTCCGCCGCGCCTATTCGTCCGGCTTCACCCAGCGCCCCGACGTCTCCAGCATGGGCTGTTTCTCGGCGCTCGAAATCGCCTGCTGGGACATTATCGGCAAAGAGGCCGGCAAGCCGGTCTACAAGCTGCTTGGCGGCCAGGTTCACGAAACGCTGCGTTCCTATACCTACCTTTACCCGCACAGCGGCAGCGTCCACTCCGAGGACGCCCGCGGCAAGAACGTCTATAACGACCCCGATCTGGCCGCCGCCTGCGCGCTCGAATATGTCGAGCAGGGTTTTAACGCGGTCAAGCTCGACCCAGCCGGCCCCTACACCGCCTTCGACGGCCACCAGCCGCGCCTCGTCGACATCGATCTCTCCGCCCGCATGGTCAAGGCGATCCGCGAGGCGGTCGGCACAAGAGCCGACATCCTGTTCGGTACGCACGGCCAGTTCACCGCATCGGGCGCGCTGCGCCTCGCCCGCGCCATCGAGCCCTATGATCCGCTGTGGTTCGAGGAGCCGGTGCCGCCCGACATGCCCGAGGTCATGGCTCAAGTGGCAAGGGGCACGTCGATCCCGATCGCGACAGGGGAAAGACTGACCACAAAATTCGAATTTGCCCGCGTCATCGAAAACCGTGCGGCGACCATTCTTCAGCCCGACCTTGGCCGCTCCGGCGGCATTCTCGAAACCAAGAAGATCGCCGCCATGGCCGAAGCCTACCACATCCAGGTCGCGCCGCACTGCTATTGCGGACCGATCGTCGGCTCCGCCAACATCCAGCTTGCGGTGACGCTGCCCAATTTCCTCATTCTGGAATCGCTGAAACAGTGGGACGGTTTTCACGCGAAGCTGCTCAAGAAGAAGATCGAATGGCAGGACGGCAACGTCATCCCGTCGAAGGAGCCAGGCCTCGGTGTCGAACTCGACGAAGCCGTCTGCGAGGCGCATCCCTGGACCGGCAAGGACCTGCATTTGCAGATGATGCAGACACCGTTGATGCCGTGACCTGTCGAGCGGGCGACAATGTCACGCGATTTCAACGCGTTGGACGTGGGATCGGAATCACCGCCGAAAGAACTTGAATCAATCCCTCAATGCCTTGATTCAATATCTCAGCGTCAATGCGCCGGGCAGGATCTCGAAAGTCGCTGGTATGCGACCCGGCGATTCGCCGTCTATGTCGATCAGCGCGGCGTTCTTTTGCACATCGCCGAGCGGCTCGACAACCACTTTCTTGCCGCGCAGGATGGTGATCGCCGGATGGTTGCGGTGCCGCCCGCCATAGAGCAGGCGGATGTCCCAGATCAGCTTCAGCTTGCCGGCGGCGCGCAGGATGACGATGTCGAACTCGCCGTCGTTAAGCTCGGCGTCGGGCGCGATCATCATGCCGCCACCGAAGAATTTTCCGTTGGCCACCGCCACCAGCGCCATGCGCGCCTCAACCGGGGCACCGTCGTCGACGGTGATCGCAACCTCCTGGAACCGGTAGCGGAGGAACTCCCAGACCGTGCGCCAGTAGAACAGCGCCTTGGCCGAAACCTTGCCCTTGCGCTTGTCGGCGTTGACCGCGCGGTCGGTGGCGCCGGAAAGCCCGAGACTGGCGATGTTGATGAAATGGCGGCTGGCCAGTGCGCCATGGTCGTCGACATAGCTGATGCACCCGGCATCGACCTTGCGCGGCTTGGCCTCGGCAATCCGCTTCAGCGTCAGATCGACATTGTTCGACAGGCCGAGCCCGCGGGCGAAGTCGATGCCGGTGCCGCAAGGCAGCAGCCCGAGTTCGGCCGTCCGGCCGCTTTCCCGGAAAGCCTTCAGCAGCCCGTCGGCGACTTCGCTGGCGGTGCCGTCGCCGCCGGCCGCGATCACCAGCTCGAAGCCGATGGCGGCAAGGTCGAGCGCCAGCCGTTCGGCATCGCCCTCGGCCTGCGTTTCACGGAGCTCGAAATCGCCGAAATGTCTTTTCAGCGAAGCCGCAACCTCGGGCCAATGCCGCTTGAGCCTGCCGCCGCCGGCGATCGGATTGAGAACCACCGCGACCTTCAAGCCTGCCTCCCCAAGGCCATCGAAAACGCCTTCCAATCATTTGCCGGCATTGAAGCCCGCGCCGGGCCGCGGGGCAAGGGTCGATTACCCGACAATGCGGCTTCGGCATCGAGGCGGCAAATCCCGACCGGCGGCGGCAGAGATCGGAAAGTCGCTATTTGGCAGGGTCAGTCCCCGATAATCCCGCTATCCACAGGCATGCGGCAGTTCCGCCAAACGCTTATCCGACGTACGTTAAAACCCATCTCAGGCGGCTACCGATCGCCACGCCGAAAGGCAAAGCGGAACGGCGGATTTCCTGAGGCCCGTACGGCCCTGAACGGGAACAGGCTTGCTTGTTGGAGGGATGGACGCCGAGACCTACGGGGCCGCGGAAAGCGTGCGAACGCCGACGGCGGACCGATGCTGCCATGAAGGACGGCAAAAACCTTCGATGGCGCGCTGGGCAAAGCTCGCAAGAGTGGAGACCGGCGTGGTCCGGAACGGACGCTGCCTTCGGGCGGCGACTGGCAGGACCGTCAAAATCAAGGCCGGCATGGCGCGACATCTTTCGGGAGTTGCTGCCGCGACCGTGTCCTGATCTGACAGGGAGGCGCTGGGAGAAATCCCGGCGCCGACTGTCTTTGTGGCCCGCCTGACAATTTTGCCGGCGACGCTTCACGCTGCGCCAAAATCAGCTACTATCCATTTGCCGTCGGGGGCCGTTTAAAAGGGCTGACGGCAGGGGGACATTTCATGACGCTCATCCAGAAGCTTGCTGTTGCCTATGCTTTCCTGTTCTTCGGCGTTGTTGCCATCGGCTATGTGCCGGCTTTCAACGACGCCGGCGGCAAGCTGTTCGGCCTGTTCTCGCTGCAATGGTATGATGATTTGCTGCACGCCTTCTCCGGCGTCTGGGCGCTGGCCGCCGCCTTCATCTCGCACCGCCAGGCGGTGTTCTATTTCAAGCTGTTCGGCTCGGTCTATCTGTTCGACGGCGTGCTCGGCCTGGTCACCGGTTCCGGCTGCCTCGATGGCGGCATTTTCATCAACGGCTTCCGCTCCCTGAACGACATCGAATTCCCGGCCCGCTTCTTCGCCAACCTGCCGCACATCGTCATCGGCGGCTTCGCCGTCTATGTCGGGTTCTGGCTGTCGAAACGTGTGTACGACCATTTCGCCACGGCCTGACCGGCCATGTTCCTGTTCCGCTGGCTGAAGCGCATCATCAAGGCGATCCTCTGGCTCGTCGTCATTGTCGTGTTGATCCCGATCGCCGGGCTGGCCTACGGCTTTCTCACGACGCCGTCGTTGGACACAACACCATTGCCGGGCGTCACCGAGGGTGCCCCGCCGAAGGCGCTGGCCGACAAGGTCCGTGCCGAGATTCCCGGCTACCAGCGGCCGGAGGAATCGACCTTTCTCACCTATCCGGAATGGGCCATCGTCTACGCCGCGCGCGAATATGCCGGCTTCGTCGACAAGAACCAGCCGAGCGGTTTTCCCTATCTCTCCTATATCGGCCGCTTCTGGCAGGACTATGCGATGGTCATCCGCGCCAGTTCCACCTACAAGTTCAACCTCGACAACCACCAGATGCTGGTGATCATCGGCACCAGCCACACGATCGAGCACGCCATCCAGTGGGCCTATGAAAATACGGTCGGCCGCATTGCCGAAGCGACAGCCGGCAAGCGCACCGCCGTCGACATCTACCAGGCCAAGGTCGCGGCCGACTACGCCGGTTTTCTCGACCAGGTGCCGTGGTACCAGTTTCCCTATGCCGAAAAACGTGCCGGCCTGTTTGCCGTCCAGCCGGCAGCGGACGACAGCGCCTTCCGCACTAGCGAACGCAAGCTCGCCTTCGGCCTCGCCGACACCATCAAGCAGGGCTACGCCGATCTGATCAAGTCGGCGCTCGCCGCCACCACCGACCCGGCCTTGCTCGACATTCACGTCTGGGCCAAGGGTCCGGTCAGCGAGGTGACGCGCAACGAGCCCGACACCTTGCTGGAGCGCGATCTCGGCGCCGACGGCACGGTCTTCGTCACCAGGCGCTATCAGGTGTTCACCGACATGATCCCGCGCCTGATCGACAAGGGCGTCTCCTTCGTCGAGATCGGCGGCAATGACGAGATCATGGTCACCATGCTTTCCAATGACGAGATCAATGTTCCCGAAGGTGCACGCACCTTGTTCAGCTACCCGCTTCCGGCGGAACCCTCCACGCGCCGCACTGGCCTGACTGTCGCCGTGCGCAAGCTGCACATCGTGCTGCCAGCGCTGATGACGGCGGGCGCCAGGCTCGAGCATGTCTACGATTACTGAGGCCTTTCGGTCACAGCCGGCCTCGGCAAGACGTTGCGTGATGCTCCGCCACGCTCATTCCACAATCGCGGCCAAATCCCGCCTTGTTCCGCAACGATTGATGATGCCGTAGACACGTTGTCTTGCGCACATGTGCCAGGCAACTCGGAGGGACAAGACCGTGATCAAGACCGCCCTTGTCGCCATGACCATCGTCGGCTGCGACTGCGACGCCAGGCTTTGCGAATATATCGGCGAGACGCCCGCCAAATGGTCGACCATCGCCGAATGCGAAGCGGCGATGAAAAGCCAGATGCTGCACGAGCGCAATTTCGACTATCCGCTGGTCTCCGGCATCTGCCGGACACAGAACTCGTCTTCGTCATCGCAGCTCGCTGCGACCGCTTCCGAGCCTGAATTGACGACGGCCAGCACCGCAGCGACAGACCCGCTGCCACCGGAACTGAGCCATCGGCCCAGTGCTGCGGTCGGAACGCAGCCCACGGCGACGGAAACGGAAGCCGTCCGGCCGGTCGCCTATGAAGCGGCGGTCGATGGCGGCCGCGCCGTGCTCTACCGCACGAAGGCCGGCTACGCCGTGGTCAAGACCGATCTCGGCCGCGCCGCATCGGCAACGATCGGCATCGCCAGGCGTTCGGCGAACTGGCTGGCGGCGAAGCTGCCTGACGGTCTGTAGCCGCCGCTTCAGGCCGTGCCGATCAGTGCCTTGACGGCGCGATAAAAAATCGACGAAAACAGCTCGCCCGGATCGTATTGCAGCTTCTTCGCCAGGAAGGACGGCAGTTCCGGATAGGAGGCAAGCAGCTCCTTGCCTGTGTAGTGGAGCTGGTAGGGCAGAAAAAAACGCCCGCCATGCTTGATCGTCACGTCGATCAGCGCCCTTGTCAGCGCCCGCATCCTGGCATTGCCGTCGGCGTCTGTCGGCTGATTGATGTAGAGCACCAGCGAATAGGCCGGCTCCGGCGCATAATTCAGCGCCACATCCTCCTTGTGGACGATGCGTACCGACGCGTTGAGCACCGGCAGGGTCTGGTTGCGCAGGATCCCGCGCGCTTCCGCGATGAACGGGTTATAGGCCGCCCGCGGGATGAAATACTCGTGCAGGATGTCGGTCTCATCGAGCAGATCGTTGAACAGATAGGGCACTGAATCGTGCATCGGATTGTTGCGCGTGACGAGGCAGGCCTCGCCCTCGGCCATTGCCGTCGTCCGCGCCACCGTGCAGTTCTCGAATTGCGGCTCCAGCGTCTTTTCGGTGAACCATTTCAGCTCCTGGAACAGGCTGCCCCATTTCGCCAGGTTGATGATCACCCGCTTGAGCCCGACCGAACCCGGTTCACCGATTGCCGGCTGGTCGGCCGGCGGCTGGTCGGCCACCTTGTCATAGCGGTAGACGATCATATCCTCGAGGAAATTGCCCGGCGCAGTCGACAGATGCCCATAAAACAGACCGATCGCCCTGTTTGGCTCCAGAACCTCGGCGAAGAACGTCGGGAAATCGTCCGATTTGATGATCTCGCGCGAGGTCCGGTAGACGGCGTTGTCGACGATGTCGAGTGTCGCCTCCAGCACCACGCCGAACAGGCCGTAGCCGCCGACGACGTGGCGGAACAGCTCGGTATTTTCGGCCGGTGAGCAGGTCGTCACCGAACCGTCCGCCAGCATCACCCGCATCGATCGGATCGAGCCGGCGACCGAGCCGGCCTGGTGGTCCATGCCATGCGCGTTGACCGACAGCGAGCCGCCGACCGAAAAGATGTCGGTCGACTGCATCGCCTTCACCGCAAAGCGCGGGTGCAAAAGGTTCTGGATGTCGTGCCAGCGCGCGCCCGGCTGCAAGGTGATCGTCTTCGCCGTCGGGTCGACACTGACCTTGTTGAATTTGCGCATGTCGAGGACCAGCGCGTTGTCGTCGAAGGCGTGGCCGCCCATCGAATGGCGCACCGCCGCGACCGAGACCTTCAGGCTATTGGCGCGGGCAAGGGCCAGCGCGCTCGCGATGTGGTCTTCCTCGCTGACTTCGATAACGCCGTAGACCGGTGTCATCGACAGGCCGCTGGCATCGTTGATGTTGCCGCCCTTGGTCAGCCATGGCAGCGCCGGATCGTAGGCTGGCGGGCCCTCCAGCGGCTTCTGCGCCAGGTCGATCCCGTCAATGTCGGCGATGCGCCCGGAATTCTTCTGCCCCGACGGACCGCGCGCCAGCCGCGCCACGGTCGTCCCGCCCCAGAGCATCGCGCCGCCGACCACCGCCGCACCCAGCAGCAGCCGCCGCGACAGGCGAAACCCCTTGCGTTCCTCGATCATAGCCCCACCCCACTGTCCCAGGAATAGCGCCAGATGGAGACAAAAACCAGTTGCCATCAGACGTTCGGCAAATGATGATCACAGTCGTTCTGGCGAAAGCGTCGAAAGCAGCCGCACCATGAAGCTTGCCGTCCGTGCCACGATTGCCCTGGTACTCGCGTTTGCTCCGGTCTCAGCCGACGCCCAAAGCGGTGAAAAGGGAGTCCTCGGTGTGGCAAGGGACGATCCGGAGATGGCGGCGGCGATTGAGCAGGCCCGCGCCAGCCTGGATGACTTCCTGATCCTGTCCGAGGCGCCGCCGTCCGGAACAGCCACGTTCAAATTGAAGGTAAGGATCGAAGACGGAACCGCGACGGAACATTTCTGGATCATTCCCTTTCACCGAACGGCGAGCGGATTTTGCCGGAATTTTAGCAAACGAGCCGCAGGCAGTGCACAACGTCGTCGCCGGCCAGGAGATCGAATTCACCCGGGACGAAATTTCGGACTGGGGATACACCAAGAACGGCCATCAGGTGGGCAGCTTTACCGTCTGTGTGATGCTCAAGAAGATGTCGAAGGAAGACGCGGACTATCTCCGCGACAATTACGGCTTCGACTGCTGATGTCCGAGCGCGAGGCGCTTTAGCCGCTACCCCGCCTCCTCGTCCTGCGCCCCGATCTTGCGCACCAGCGCCGCGGTCGCCAGGATCGTGGCCATGTCGGCGATGATCGGCGCAACATGCTTGACATAGTCGAGCGGCACAGAGATGTCCGGCAGCTCGAAGAAGTTCTTCGTCTGCGGAAGCAGCAGAAAGCCGTCGCTGCCGTTGAGCGCGACGCGTGCCGGTTCCTTCGGCCATGTTTCGCCAAGCCATTCGAGTGCCTGCGCCAGCCGGCCGGTCACCAGCGGCCGCGCCGCCTCGATATTGTCGGTGCGGAACTCGTAGGCGGCATCGAGCTCCGGCACGCCGCTGGACAGTTCCTGCATCTTGCTGCCTAAGATGCCGCGGAAGAAGCCGACGACCTTGTTGGTCCGGCGCGCGGCCACCAATGTGCCGGGGAACGGCACGATCGTCTCGAAGGCGACGATGACGCCCTTGAACACTGCCGTCGTGCTCTTGCCCGTCCCTTCCCGGAGATCTGCTTCGTAAAGCTCGAACGGAAACCCCTCATAACGGCCGGAAAAAACATCATCGAAAGATTGCCGGTTGAACGGACCAACCGTCTCGCGCGGCAACCGGTCGAACGAATTCGGCTTGATGTTGTGCCGGTACCGCATGTCGTCGATGAAGCCGAAGATGATCGGCAACAGCGTGCTGCGAAACGACTGCTGCAATTTGCTCGCCGGCTTGATCGCCTGGAAATAGAGCAGGATCGCGGCCAGGAATCCGCCGATATAGAGGAACACATGCGGGGTCGAGAACCACTGCTCGTTGGGGTCGGCAACCCCGTTGAAGAGCCAGGCCACAAGCGCCACGAACACCAGCACCAGCCCGATGAAAAGTGGCACCCGCCAGCGCGTCCGGCGATGGGCCGAAGCTCGTTGCGCCTCATAGGCCTCGATGTTCTTCCTGAGGCCGGCGATCACCGCTTCGCTCGGCATGAAATCCGCAGTTTCCATCACCCACCCGCCGCCACAAGCCTGCCCGCGCTGGGCATGATAGCCGGTTTGGTGGACTGCGTCAGCGCACGGCACCGAAGACCGCATCGAGGCGGGCTAGAACCCTTTGCCTGGATTTTCCCGCCAGCGTTTCAAGCGGGACCAGCCGCTCGTGATCGCCGGCGCGCAACCGCATGAAGGCATGCAGCCGGTAGGCGGCGATGGCCCCGCGCGTGCCGGGATCGTCGCTGATCTCGACGACGAGAATGGCGCCGATGCGGCCGGGCCATGGCTGCCGCGCGAAGGCGGTGCCGATGAAATCGCCGAGCCCATAGGCAACGAGCGTCTTGCCGATCCGCTCGATCGGCTGCACGACATGGGCATGATGTCCGGCGATCAGGCCGACGCCATGTTCGGCCAGAAGTCGCGCCATTGCCCGCGTCTTCGCACGTGGAAAATGCCGGAATTCCCAATCCCAATGCGGCACCGCGCAGAGGAGGTCGACACCCAAAGCGGCAGCGTGCGGCCATTGCGTCGGATCGGCTTGCATCGAGACTCGGCCCGCGAACTGAGCCTCGTCGGTATTGCGCCACAAGGTAAAGGCGGCAAGGCCTATGGTCAGCGAACCAACCGCAAACCGCTCGACCGGAGCCGCAGTGCCGATCGTGCGGATGCCTAATTGCTCCAGCGCGGCGACGGTCTCGTCGAAGCCGGCAATACCCTGGTCGAGCACATGGTTGTTGGCCAGCGACAGCACCAGTTTTTCACGCGAAATGCCGGCGGCGGCCAGCGCCTCGGCAAGGAACCGCTCGCTCATCGCGTGGTGCGTGCCAAGCCTGGTGCCCAAAACAGCGCTCGGCCGCTCCACCACCGGGCTTTCGCAATTGCCGACCACCAGATCGGCCGAGGCAAGCAGTGCCGCAATCGCCGGATCGCAGTCCGGCGCGCGGCGATTGGCCACCGCCGAGATATCGCCGACGAAAACCAGCCGCACCGTCCGCGCCGGCAGTGGTTCGAGCACGGCTGCGGCCGCCGGAGCAAAGCCGCGCGCGTCGCCATCGAGCGAAGGCCGGAGGAAGCGTGGCAGCCACGACAGTTTGTAGGAAAGCGGATAGTTCGACACGCGACGCCCAATCGTTTGCCTTGTGTAGACCGTCCGCCGGATTGATTGAAGCGTCGACTGTTGTGGGTGAACCACAGGGCCACAGGCGCAGCGAACCAAATGCGTGTATGATCCACTGCGGAGCGACAAAAGGGGCGATCACGATGAAGCGTTTTTCCAGGCTGGTGGCGTGCGCCATCATTCTTCTCCTGCCGCTGGCTTTACCCAGCGCCGCGGCTCCCGAAGCGGCGGCCCTGTTTGAGGCAAAAATCGTAGCCGAACGCGACAGCGCTCTTGCCGCTCTGGAAGCCGCCGCGCCAGGCGATCCGGCAGCCGCCTACGCCGCCGGCGCCGGCGAATTCTTCACAGCGCTGGAGATCCTGGCCGGCGGTCTGCACCGCCACGGTTTCGACAGCCCGCAATCCTTCATGCTGCCGCTGATGCGGCTGCCGGTGCCGGACAATGCCAATCCCGAGCCGCTGACCTACGAACAATTCCGCGCCATTCTCGTCGCCTTCCGCGACCGGCTGGAGAAATCCGCAGCCACGCTGGGTTCGGTACCCGCCGACGCGGACATCGGCATGGTCATCGACCTCACCCGCCTCGGCATCGACCTCAACGAGGACGGTACGATCGCGCCGGACGAAAGCGCCGCGGCGATCATGGCGTCTCTGTCACGCGGCGGCGGTGCGCCAGACGCGGCCGCACCCGCCCTCATCTTCCGCTTCGACCGCGCCGACGGCTACTGGCTGCAGGGCTATGCCGAGTTCCTGATGGCGCAGGCCGACTTCTGGCTGGCGCATGATTTCAGGGACACGTTCGACGGCTCCTTCCACATGCTGTTCCCGCGCGCCAAACTACCGCTGCAGGACACGCTCGTTCCGCCGGACGGCGGCATGAGCGGCGGCATTCTGTCGTCCGAATGGCGCATCGCCGATTTCATCTCGCTGGTCCATCTCATCAACTGGCAAGTGGTCGAGCCGGAGCGCCGGCAAGCGGCGCGCCGCCATCTCATGGAAATGATCCGGCTGTCGCGCGAGGACTGGAAAGCCATCCGAGCCGAAACCGACAATGACCGTGAATGGCTGCCCGGCCCGCAGCAAAAAGGCGCCAGCCCGCTGACCGGCCTCGAAGTCGGCGAGCAGCAGGTGCAGGCCTGGCTCGCCGCCTTGGCCATGGCCGAGGATCTGCTGGAAGGCCGCACCTTGCTGCCGCATTTCCGCATCGCCGACAAAGGCATCAACATGAAGCGCTTCTTCGACGAGCCGAAGCCCTTCGACCTGGTGCTGTCGATCACCGGCCCGGCCATCGCGCCCTATCTCGAACGCGGGAAGATTCTCACCAGCGAGGAGTTCGATCAGATCCAACGCCAATTCGGCGGCGCCGGGTTTCTGACGTTCGCGCTTTGGTTTAATTGAGCGGGAAACGTGGAGGGTGCTCCTGACACCCTTCTGTCAGCAGCTGGATTGCGCCTCGCGCCACCCGCCACTCCGCTCTTTCCATTTTGGCCGATACCTCCCATATTCGGGCCATGGCCAGACTGTCCGACAAGAAAACGCCTCCGCCGGCGAATGACGAGCGCGCTTCACCGCCCAAGCGGCGCAGTCCGCTGACCGATTTCCTCGATGCGTCGGAGCCCCTGTACAAGGGCGGCTTTGCCGAGGCGCCGCAGACCGAGTTCACCGGCGCCCCGCTGACCGGCTCGATCGCCGACTGGGCCGAGCAGATAGAGCAGGAAGCCGAGAAGGAAGGGCGCCAAATCTCCCCCCTCGAGGGGGAGATGTCGCCGAAGGCGACAGAGGGGGTCGCCGGAGGCAGCGCGGGACGCAAAGGAACGTCGAGTACTGCCGCACCGACCCCACCCGGCGGCTCCGCCGCCACCCTCCCCTCGAGGGGGAGGGAAGGCGCCAAGTCTGCCAAGAAAATCCCCGAGCGCTCCTCTTCCCCCGGCCGTACGGCACGCGGTACCTCGATGGGCGGCGCGGCTTCGGCGCGGGAGCGCACTGCGGCCGGTCTCAACCCTGTCGCCGGCCTCGATGTCTCACTGGAAGAGGCCGAGACAATGGCCTCGGGCGGCGTCACCGCCACCGTCGCGGCGCTGTCGGCGCTGATCGAATCCGGCAATCCGTTGCATAAGGACGGCGTGCTGTGGACGCCGCACCGTCCCGCCCGGCCGGAAAAATCCGAAGGCGGCATCGCCATCAAGATGGTCTCGGATTTCGAGCCCGCCGGCGACCAGCCGACGGCGATCAAGGATCTCGTCGAGGGCGTCAGCAGCAACGACCGCACCCAGGTTCTGCTCGGCGTCACGGGCTCGGGCAAGACCTTCACCATGGCCAAGGTGATCGAGGAGACGCAGCGCCCCGCTCTGATCCTGGCGCCCAACAAGACGTTGGCCGCGCAGCTCTATTCCGAATTCAAGAAATTCTTCCCGGAAAACGCCGTCGAGTATTTCGTCAGCTACTACGACTATTACCAGCCTGAGGCCTATGTGCCCCGGACCGACACCTACATCGAGAAGGAATCCTCGATCAACGAGCAGATCGACCGCATGCGCCATTCGGCGACGCGCTCGCTGCTCGAGCGCGACGACGTCATCATCGTCGCCTCGGTGTCCTGCATCTACGGTATCGGCTCGGTCGAGACCTACACGGCGATGACCTTCCAGATGCAGATCGGCGACCGGCTCGACCAGCGCGCGTTGCTCGCTGACCTCGTCGCCCAGCAGTACAAGCGCCAGGACATCAACTTCGTCCGCGGCTCGTTCCGGGTGCGCGGCGACACGATCGAGATCTTCCCGGCCCACCTCGAGGACCGCGCCTGGCGCATCTCGCTGTTCGGCGACGAGATCGAGGCGATTACCGAATTCGACCCGCTGACGGGACAGAAGACCGGCGAGCTGAAGAGCGTCAAGATCTACGCCAATTCGCACTATGTGACGCCGCGTCCGACCCTCAATCAGGCCATCAAATCGATCAAGGAAGAGCTCAAGCACCGGCTGGTCGAACTCGAACGGGCCGGTCGGTTGCTGGAGGCGCAGCGACTTGAGCAGCGCACCCGCTTCGACCTGGAGATGCTGGAAGCGACCGGCTCCTGCGCCGGCATCGAGAATTACTCGCGCTATCTGACCGGCCGCCAGCCGGGCGATCCGCCGCCGACCTTGTTCGAATACATCCCCGACAATGCGCTGGTCTTTGTCGACGAAAGCCACGTCACCATACCGCAGATCGGCGGCATGTATCGCGGCGACTTTCGCCGTAAGGCGACGCTGGCCGAGTATGGGTTCCGCCTGCCGTCCTGCATGGACAACCGGCCGTTGCGCTTCGAGGAGTGGGACGCCATGCGCCCGCTTTCCGTCGCGGTTTCGGCAACGCCCGGCGGTTGGGAGATGGAGCAGTCCGGCGGTGTCTTCGCCGAACAGGTCATCCGCCCGACCGGCCTGATCGATCCGCCGGTCGAAGTGCGCCCGGCCAAGAGCCAGGTCGACGACGTTGTCGGCGAAATCCGCGAGACCACCAAGGCGGGCTACCGCACGCTGGTCACCGTGCTGACCAAACGCATGGCCGAGGACCTGACCGAGTATCTGCACGAGCAGGGCATTCGCGTGCGCTACATGCACTCCGACATCGACACGCTGGAGCGTATCGAGATCCTGCGCGACCTGCGCCTCGGCACCTTCGACGTGCTGGTCGGCATCAACCTGCTGCGCGAAGGCCTCGACATTCCCGAATGCGGCTTCGTCGCCATTCTCGACGCCGACAAGGAAGGCTTCCTGCGCTCCGAGACATCGCTGATCCAGACCATCGGCCGTGCCGCCAGAAACGTCGACGGCAAGGTCATCCTCTACGCCGACCAGATCACCGGCTCGATGGAGCGGGCGATGGCCGAGACCAACCGCCGCCGCGAAAAGCAGATGGAGTGGAACGCGGCCAACGGCATCACCCCGGAATCGGTCAAGTCGCGCATTTCGGACATCCTGGACTCGGTCTACGAGAAGGACCATGTCCGCGCCGACATCTCGCAGTTCACCGACAGTGCCGGCGCGATGATGGGCAACAATCTGAAGGCGCATCTCGACGCGATGGACAAGCAGATGCGCGACGCCGCCGCCAACCTCGATTTCGAGAAGGCAGCCCGCATCCGCGACGAGATCAAGCGGCTGCGCGAGATGGAGCTGTCCATCTCCGACGATCCGCTGGCCAAATATGCCGACATGGAAAGCCCAGTCTCGGGCCGCGAGAAGGGCAAGCACAACAAAGGCGTGGCCAAACATCGCACATCAGAGGAACAGGAGCGTTTCCGCAAGCTCGACGAGGCACGTGCCGCCGAAGAGGCGGCCCGGCCCAATCTCTTCCGCAAGCCGGCGCTCGACGAAATGGGTGCCGATGGCGCCGTGCCGGTGAAGAAGCCGCTGTTTTCGAAGCCCTCGCTCGACGCCATGGGGCCGGGCACGGATATGCCGACTCCGGCCGGCGCAGTGTCGCGTTCGCTGTTCAAGAAGCAGTCGGCCGAAGAGGCGCACGGCTCCGATTTCGGCATCCCGGGCGAACCGACCAAGCCGCTGTTCAAGAAGAACTCGCTCGACGAGATGACCGTGCGGCGCACCGAGAAGCCGGTCGAGGGAAAAGTTCCGGCGAAGCAGCAGCCGATCTCCCCCCAAGTGGGGGAGATGCCCGGCAGGGCAGAGGGGGGCGCGAAGGAACGCAACGATTCCGCCAAACCCATTGTCCGCCAGCGCAGTGGTATCGGCTCCTACGAAGACCCGGCCGACGCCCGCCGCGAAAAGCGCCGGCCTGGCAAGACGGGTCGGCCGGGGCGGTAAACGGGCTGCATACCTGTTGCGAGCATTCTCAACCGGTGGCTAGAATGCTTGATGGTCGTCACTCGCAGACTTCAGGAAGACGAATTCAAGGCTTGCTTCGCGGAGCCTATGACGAACGTCACCGCCACGGCAGAGGCTGCAGTAGACATATGGCCATATGTCGAGGCGCTGGATCTGGATGAGATCGGGCTGCCATATTTGAACGACGTCCACTATGTCTACCGAGACGCCCAAAACCGATTTGATCAGGTTTTGATTGGCACCGGCAGGTTCAACGCCCTTCTTGTGATCGTTGTCGATCTCGGCAGAAGCTCGGTGTTCGGACATTTCCTGCTGGATTTGAACAAGGAATACGGAGTAAGCGGTGGCCACTTGAGGTCCGTGGGACAGTCCTGCCGAATGCCAACCGTCATTGCCATTGCCTCCGGCAATCCGCCGTGGCGCTCCTTTGAAGCCACCGCTATTCTCATGCCATCGCTTGGGTGGGTGCAGATGATGACGCGTCGTTTCTTTGGACTTCTCGCAGCCGTCGCCGCAGCTTTCCTGCCGCCCCGCGCGGCGTCTCAAACGACGAACGCGCCGCGGCGCTTGCAGGATGACATTCCGATAGCCGCGCAGTGGATATCCAAAGCACTGCAAAGTTCGGGCTATGACGCGAATTTCACACCACGGAGCATATCGGAGGTGGAGCGCTTCTTTCGCGAGCAGACGAAGGACGGGGAGCCCATCTCCGGCGGTTTGATGTCGCAAGATATCGGGCCGCGCTTGTTTGCGTTGGGCAGCTATTGCGGCGAGGTGCTCCGCAGGGAACTTGGTGGGCATTGGCTGACGAATGATGATGATCCCGAAGGGGAAATCAACGCGGCTCTCGAAGTTGGAAGCGGCGTTACCTGCTGGCCCATGCAACGCGTGATGAAGCGACTGCGCAGCGGCGAGGACGACCTGGTGGCTTGGGCCGCAGGGATCAGGTGAGGCTGAAAGGCGCGGCGAGGCTCTGCCCTAACCTGCTTCGTATTTTCGGATGAATGGAACACCATTGAACGTTTGTGTACAACAGGAACAGCTTGGCTTCATGTCTTCCAACCTGAGTTCGGGATCGACCAGCGCCAGGCGATTGTCCTGATCCAAGTACAGGCCACTGTAATATGAATTTTCTCCCACTCGGACGAACGAGTGCTTGTCGGCATCGTTGAGTGCAACGATCCAGAAAATCGGGTCCGGTCGATCCAGTCGCGCCACTGCCTGACTGTGAACATCGGACCAATCCTGTCCAACTTTCGAAAGCAGGAATCTGAACAACGGCGTGTAGTCGCGGCCCCATTGTTTTTCGCCATGCATGGAGCCGCGGCTCGTCTTGTCCTCTTTCTTGATATGCCGGGAAAATTTGTAGTCGCCGCCGCCATGGCGAACGCCGTGGGTTCGCGTGTTTTCCCGTCGGTAGAGTGGTTCTCTGTGTCGCATCCAGAAGATCCGCAGCCGCGTAACACCACGCTGGTCCGGCAGTATTTTTGCCGAACACCCCAATGGGTGCAAGAGGACGTCGGCTTCTCAGGTACCATTCATCGTTGACTGCATAATGCTCGTCGACATGCAGGAGCGTCGGATCGGCGTGCTGTCGGGCGGACAGAAGGCGCGGCTGATGATGCTGGCGCTGAGGCTCGCCAATCCCAATTTCTATTTACTCGACGAGCCGACCAATCATCTCGATATCGATGGTCAGGAAGCACTGGAAGCGGAATTGCTGGAACATCAAGCGAGCTGCCTGCTTGCCTCGCACGACCGCTCCTTCATCCGCGCGGTTGGCAACCGCTTCTGGCTGATCGAGAAACGGCGATTGACCGAGATCGACAGCCCGGAGGAGTTCTTCCGGGAGGTTGCCGAAGCCGGCGGCTGAAGGCTTGCGGAAAAAAATTCCGGCGCTCTGTCGGATGATGATCGCATGCCACGTCCTTGGGTTGCCGACACGGTGATGCCGGCGCCAATCGAGGAGAAAGCATCATGTCTATTCTGTCATCCATAGGTCACGCCGTGACGCGTTACTCGGCGGCTCGCGCCCGTTATCGCAGCGAACGCGCCATCCTTTCATTGCCGATCGAGCTGCGCAAAGATATTGGCTGGCCGGAAATCGTCATAGACGCGCAAAACAGCCCGCGGATTCGCATCGAAGGTTGAAGGGTGGCAATTGGCCGTCGCGGCAGGCGCCATTTCGAATCCAAAAAACCATCGGCCGTGTAGGATCGTCGCCGTTCCGTTCGTCCTGTGGTTCGCAAAGGCAAACCAGACGCAAAGAGGAGCATGACATGAATGACCAGCCGCAGACCCAGCCCGCCGCCAAAGTGCTTGGCGGATTGACGCCCTACCTTCAGCTGGACGGCGCTTTCAAAGCCGCAGAATTTTACCAAAAGGCCTTCGGTGCCGAGCAGGTCTTTGCCTATCCGCCGGATGAACAGGGCCGCACCATGCATATCCATCTCCACATCAACGGTTCGACCCTGATGCTTTCCGACTTCTATCCCGAGCATGGAATGGCCGCTGTGAAGCCGCAGGGCTACACCATGCAGCTCCATCTCGGCAGCGACGACATCGACGCCTGGTGGAAGCGGGCCATCGAGGCGGGCTGCGAGGAAGTCGTGCCGTTGCAGGTGATGTTCTGGGGCGACCGCTGGGGCAATATGCGTGATCCGTTCGGCGTCGAATGGGCAATGAACGCACCGGTGAAGAAGGCTTAGCATTCCACACAGGCTGTGTCTGAAATCACCTCTCCCGCTCCAGAGGGAGAGGAAAACGATCGCATGGAGGAAATCAGATGTCCTATGTCGACGGTTTCGTACTTGCCGTACCGAAGGCAAAGCTCGATGCTTACAAGAAGCTGGCGGAAACCGGCGGCGCCGTCTGGAAGGAGCACGGTGCTCTTGCCTATGTCGAATGCGTCGGCGACGACGTGCCTTATGGCGAGCTCACCTCGTTCCCGCGTGCCGTTCAGGCCAAGGACGACGAGATCGTCATCTTCTCGTGGGTGGTCTATGAATCGCGGCAAAGCCGCGACGTGGTGATGGCCAAGGTGATGGCCGACCCGCGCCTCAAGTCGGACTGGGAGACCATGCCGTTCGACGGCAAGCGCATGATCTTTGGCGGTTTTCAGCCCTTCATCGAGCTGTAGGCGCCCCTCGATCAAGTTTGTCGTGCAGCGGCTTCAGCCGGTCGCCATAGCGCTTCCACAGGTCGACCGAGCCCTGATACATCGGCTGGCGCACTTGCGCAGCCGACGCCGTTCGCACCGGCCGGTCGGTCTGGTGGAACGACAGCACGGCGTCGTCCCACGGCAGGCCGAGATGGGCGATCAGCGCCCGCGACTGGCCTTCCTGGTCGGCGACGAAATCCTCGTAGCGAACGTCGTGCACGACATCAGGCAGCACGGCGTGCCAGTGCGCCATGATGTCGGTGTACAGATTGTGGAAATCGGCGAGCTCGTCGAGATCGTAGCCGTAGCGATGGCTGTCGCCGCGGAAGTGCACCTTGTAGATCGACAGGCAGGTCGCCGCCGCATCGCGCGCGCAATGGATGATCTTGGCCTTCGGCAGCATCAAATGGATGAAGCCCACCAAGAGGAAATTGCCGGGCATCTTGTCGGTGACGTGCCGAGAACCTGGATAGCGGGCGTGCAGCATGTCGAGATAGGCCTGGCCGGCCTCGGCATAGGCCTTGTCGGGCATGTCGGCGATGCCCCAGGGAAAGCCGCCCTTCATGCTGAGCGGAAACTGCTTGCCGACCGCCGTCTTCAATATGCTGAGCTCGCCGGCGCCGTAGACCTGCGGATGGCTGGCGATGATCTGCTCGACCAGCGTGGTGCCGGAACGCGGCATGCCGACGACGAAGATCGGCGTGTCGTCGGCTATCCCGCTCGGCCTGTGCCTTTCAAAAAAGGCGTTGTCGAACACCGCCTTCATCGCCTCGAACTCGCCGCGCGTCTTGCCGGCGTCGTAGTCGATGCCCTGGCGGCGGATCGCGTTGCCTTCGGCGAAATAGTCGAAAGCGCGGCCATAATCCCTGAGGTCGTCATTGGCCTTGCCGAGGCCGAAGGAAAGCTGCATGCGCGCCAGGCTGCCTTGCGGCGCCTTGGCGTGCTCCGCCTCCATGCGGGCAAGCTCGGCGTCGCGCTCCTTCTGGCGCTTGACCTGGGTAAGCATCAGCCAGGCCCTCGCCATGCCGGGGTCCACAGCCAGCGCCTGCCTGAAAAGATCCGCAGCCTCGTCGAGATTGCCCTTTTCCATCAGCCCGACGCCCAGGCCGTGCAAAAGATCGGCATCCTTCGGCCGGATCGTCAGCGCCTCGCGAAAAACAGCCAATGCCTCATCCAGCCGGCCCGCTTCCTGCAGCGTCTCGGCAAGCCCGACGCGGGCGCGGACATGGAACGGGTTGCGGCCGATCGTGCCGCGATAAATATCCTCGGCGCCTTCGAATTGGCCGAGCTGCTTCAGCGACGAGCCGAGATTGTCACGCGCCGCCAGCTGGTCCGGCCGAATCGCCACCACCTTGCGGAAGAGATCGGCGGCGGCCGCGACCCGGCCGAGGTCGCGCAGCACGGTGCCGAGATTGTTGAGGAAATCCGGATTGTTCGGTTGCAGACGCACCGATTGTTCGATCAGCGCCAGCCCCTCGGCGCTGCGCCCGGTCTGGTGCAGCAGAAGCCCGAGGAAATGCGCAGCAGCCGGGTGGTTGGCCTTTTGCGCCAGCACCTGTCGGTAAAGCGCCTCGGCTTCCTGCCGGCGCCCGGCCTGGTGCAGCTGCAGCGCCTGCTGCACGTGCTGGTCGAGCCCCAGCGGCGGCTGTCCGCCTGAGCCGTAACGTGCGCCTGCCGGTTGTCTCGGATCTCTGTTGATGGGAAACCTGCCGTGTTGTCCGCCTGCCGCGATCTAGGCCATCGCTGCGGCGCGTGCAAGAGCAGACGGCGGTCGCTACGAAGCAAACCTTCGAACCCGGGGGAGCCTACCGAAAGTCGGCCGGCGTCAGCACATACATGTTCCTGCGGCCGTGCGAGTAGGCTTGGCGCGCAATCTCGTGGATCGACGAACGCTTGGCGTCGAAGGCGCTGAGAAATTCGGCCTCGGCTCCGCTTGCTGCCGGGTTTGCCGCCGAAAGTGCCGCGACCTCGACAAAGAACGGGACTTCGAGCATGCCGTCATGGCCGACGAAACGAATGCGCTTGGCCGCCGCGTCATAGGAGCGGCTGGGATTGGGAAAATTGAGCGTCATGGCTTGCGCGTCAAATCAGGCGGTTGCTTTCGGCAAGCTGGCGCGCCCGCCGCGCCGTGCCGTCGGTGTCGGCAATCCTTCGCCTTGCCGCCTCGTCGCTTCTTATCGTGAGACGCGGCGACAAGACCTTTATCGGCTTTGCGACAGGACTGACTGCAACTGTCGGGACATCCGGTGTTCTTGCGGAGTTCATGACTCTCTTCCTTCCATTGCTAGATAAATACAAATGCCGGAGGAATTTTTTCGGAAGTTCTTCAAACAATTTTTGAGGTGCACCGGGACCGTATCATCGTTCTGCGGATAACTATAGAAAAGTAATTTGACGTTGGTAGGGGTAAGAGGCCGAAAACTTCTTGAATAAGCCGTATTTTCAGACTATTGGTATGAAACCGTTTTGGGCCATGCTTGGCCCCGCGGTGTCAGGGATTCTCGGCCCGCCAAACTTATCCAAATCGCCGACACCTGGTACCGCAATGCAGGCTCCGCTTCCGGGGCAGGCCGGAAAGAAACTTCAAGGCACGAGAACTTCAAGGCACAAGCGAGAACTTCGAGGCACAAGAATGTCTGCTCGCACCACCCATTCCATAGCGCATTTCGCGGCACCTTTCGTGCTTGGCGGGCTGGATGGCGTGCAGCCGGCCGGCGACTATGACATCGACCACGACGAAGAACTGATCGACGGCATGTCCTGGCCTGCCTGGCGCCGCGTCGCCACTTTCATCCATCTGCCGGCAAGGACAGTGAAAAGCGCGACCAGCCAGCTTGTCGCCATTGACCATGCCGAGCTCGACGCAGCGCTTCGGCACGACCAGGAGAATGTCACATGATCCGCTTCCAGCAGAATGCGCGGCGCACGGACACGCCGGCGCATATCTTCACCGTCGGCCAGACCGTCCGCATGAAGAGCCGCACCGGCCTTGCCCAAAAGACCGCGGAGCTGTTCCAGATCAAGAGCCGGCTGCCGGTCAAGGACGGCTCGCCGCAATATCGCATCCGCAGCGATCAGGAGACCTATGAGCGGGTCACCACGGAAGACAATCTCGAACCGGTCGACAACCCGGCCAACTGAGCCGACGCGCCGCAACGCTGCTTCACATGCTGATGGTGCCGCAGATCTGCGTCGCCTGCGCATCTCCAACGGGAACGGCGCTGAGCTCTACGCCGGCCCCCAGATGGTGCTTATCCGGCCAGGCTGTAGGTCGGTGCGCTAGCAGGGCCCGTCATCGACGACGCGATAATCCGCCGCGCGGGCTTCGCATTCGTTGGGGAATGTGCGCAGTTCGCCATGGCGACGGGCACAGACCGGGCGGTATTCGCGGGTGCAGAATGTCTGCTCCTCACCGCCACCACCACCGCCGCGGCACTCGCCCTCGCGAATGATGCGGTATCCGGCCCGTTCGGCAAGGCAGGCATTGGCGAAGGTCTGGCGGTCGCCGCCGCGCCGGGCACAGACCGGGTCATATTGCCTAGTGCAGAATTGCGGCCCCGGCCGTGGCGGGCGCGGCCCCGGCCCCTCATCATCCACCACGACGGTGCAGGCTGCGAGAATTGCCGACAGGAACAGGATGGAAAAAACCTGCCGCGGAAAGATTGCCGCAAGAAACCGCATGAATGTTCCCTCCCTCGAAACTCCTGCCTGCACAAATGGTGCCTGGGTCAGGCCGATCCTCGTCATTCCGCTGCCAGATGCAACCCCTGTTTGCAACTGGCGAGCCAGGGCGGTATGCCGGCGCAAGCCAAGACAGCACCTGCCCCGCTGGCTGGACCATGCCTGGGTGAAGTCTGGCCGATGACCGCGCAGAGAACCGGGACTATCGGTGCGATGCGTAGGGATGCGCCTGTTGGGGCCGCCCGCGGCTGTGTCTGTCGGTAGCTTTTCAAGTTGTCCGGTTTTTGTAGCACATCAGATGTCCGCTTCTGTTTGTTGCAGGAGGTGCGTCGAAGCGGTTCACGCCGCACTCCTGA